>CACYRB010000061.1:3579-29727 GCA_902776685.1 uncultured Prevotellaceae bacterium | reverse complement strand
GTTCCACCTCTTCCCATTCCGAACAGAGAAGTTAAGCCCGCCTGCGCCGATGGTACTGCAATGCAATGCGGGAGAGTAGGTGGCTGCCGTTTTTCCTCAGGATGCGGGTCTGTTCCCAACCGGAACGGACCCGCATCGTTTTTTTTTGTTGTCAGGCTGGGAGCGGCAGGGATGATCTAGGATAGCCCAGATAAACTAGAAAAACTAGATAATCTAGATATTCTAGAAAAACTAGACAACCTAGATAGTCTAGACAACCCATAAAAACCTAAAAAACTAGGATAACTTAGGGTTATCTTATCAGGGAGTGCAGTGGTGGGAATGAGTTTGTTTTAATCCTTGTCTTCGGGGTAGGTGATGCGGGTGTGGTAGATTGATTTCAGGCGCTCGATGAGAGTTGATTTTGCGAGTGCGATGTCGCGGAATGTGATGGGGCACTCGGCAAAATAGCCTTCAGCCACTTGCGTGTCGATGATTCGTTCTACAACTTGCTTGATGTTTTCTTCCGTATATTCGCTTAACGAGCGAGAGGCAGCCTCCACTCCGTCGGCCATCATCAGCAGTGCTTGTTCACGAGTGAAAGGATTAGGTCCTGGGTATGTGAACGGTGTGGCGTCGATTTCTTCGTTTTCGTGTTCGCTTTTGTATTTGATGTAGAAATATTTGGCCATACCTTTCCCGTGGTGTGTCAGAATGAAGTTCTTGATGATGACAGGCAGGTTGTAGCGTTCAGCCATTTTTATGCCCTCCGTCACGTGGTTGATGACGATGCGTGCGCTTTCCGTGTAGGGTATATTGTCGTGCGGGTTTACGCCGGCTTGGTTTTCGGTAAAGAAAACGGGGTCGGTCATTTTCCCGATGTCGTGATATAGTGCTCCGGTACGCACGAGGAGAGCGTTCGCTCCGATTCGGTTGGCGATTTCAGATGCGAGGTTACCCACCGTTATGCTGTGCTGGAACGTTCCTGGTGCCACTTCGCTCAGGTCGCGCAGAAGTCCCTTGTTGGTGTTTGAGAGTTCGAACAACGTAACATTTGAAGTGAATCCGAACGTTTTTTCGATGAGATACATGAGCGGGTAGGCCAGCAGCAGCAAGATACCTCCGAAGATGAAGTAGCTGAACATGTCGCGGTCGATAGTAATCTCGTCGCTGGCCTGCATCAGTTGCAGGGCGAAATAGACGAGCACATAGCCCGTGGTCACGAAGATTGCCGTTTTGAACACCTGTGCACGGTTGCTCAGTTCGCGCAGCGAGTAGATGGCAATCAGTCCGCCCAGCAGTTGTATAATGATAAATTCGTATTGGTATTTCACGGCGACTGCCGAAGCCAGAATCATTGTTGTATGTGTGATGAAGGCTGTTCGCGAGTCCATGAAGACGCGTACGAAGATGGGAGCGATGGCGAACGGAATGAGGTAAACGCTCAGTATGGCATGGCTGACCATGAGCGAGGTGACGACGGGGAAGATGGTGATGATGGCATAGAGCATCATAATCGACCGCGGCTTGTCGAAGTAGTCGCGTCGGAAGAGCTGCAGATACGTGGTGAAGAGCAGTACGAGTATGGTCACGATGAGCAGTTGCCCCGACAGTCGGTAGAGCATCTCGGTGTCAGATGCACTGCTCCGTCGGTTCAGTTCGCGCTCATACGAGTTCAGCATCCGATAAGTCTCCACATCTACTATTTGCCCCCTGTCAACGATGCGTTGTCCGGGCACCACCGTTCCAGTAGCCATGGCCACACCCGACAGCAAGTCGTTTTGTTCGGCCTCGCTGCGGTCCTTGTCATACATCAGGTTGGGTGCAATATATTCGTTGAGATTCAGCTTTTGCAGTTCCTGCCGATGGTCGGCAAACTGCGGGTCGTCCAACAGCTTCTCATAGGCAGCCATCGTGGTATAGACGCTGTCGACCCGCACGCTGATGGCCTGTTTCCCACTGACCACCCTCACGTGTTGCGCCGTGTCGTTGTCTTCCGTCGTCTTCCATGCTTTCTTGTTGATGATACCCGTTTCGTAGAGTTCGTGCAGTTTCTCCACGATGGCGGCGTTGAAGCTGCGGGGCAGTCCGTCGGCGTCATCCTTCATGTCGGCCAGCAGTCGAGCCGTTTGCAGTTTTTCCACATCATCGTTATGCGTATAGTAGGGCTCGAAGTATTGCATGAGCGAGTCCTTCTCGGCTTTCACGGCCTCGTCGCTTTTGTAGATGGGGAACTCAAACTTGGCGATGAGCGTGGCATAGGGCCATGGCTTTCCGGTGTCGTAGTGGAAATGCTGCTGGGCGGTGCGAGGCAGGAACCAGACAATGATGGCAATAGTGCCCACGACGAGCAGGGCGCGTGTTGCGAGGTTGCGCAACCGGTGTCCTTTTGAGTAGGATGACAACTTCATTTCTCCTTATTTTAACTTTTACCTTGCGAAAATACTAAAAAAACTAACAAAATCCAAAAATATTTTGTAATTTTGCACAAAATTATAGATTTGATAGCAATGTCAGATAGAAAAGTGAGGGTACGTTTTGCCCCAAGTCCTACAGGCCCGCTTCACATTGGAGGCGTGCGCACAGCATTATTCAACTATTTGTTTGCCCGCAAACATGGCGGCGATTTCGTGTTCCGCATCGAGGACACCGACTCCAACCGTTTTGTCGAGGGTGCCGAAGACTACATCATCGAGTCGTTCCGCTGGCTTGGCATCAAGTTCGACGAAGGCGTCTCGTTCGGAGGCGACCATGGTCCCTACCGTCAGAGCGAGCGCCGTGCCATCTACAAGCAGTATGTCGACCAGTTGCTCAGTGCCGGCCGAGCCTATATCGCCTTCGACACACCCGAAGAGCTGGAGCAGAAGCGCCAGGAGATACAGAACTTTCAATACGATGCCCACACCCGCGGTCTGATGCGTAACTCGCTGACCATGACCGCCGAAGAAGTCGACGCCCTCATTCAGGACGGCCGGCAGTACGTCGTGCGCTTCAAGGTCGAGCCCGGTCGCGAGGTCCATGTGAACGACATGATTCGTGGTGACGTCGTCATCAAGAGCGACATCCTCGACGACAAGGTGCTCTACAAGAGTGCCGACGAGTTGCCCACCTACCATCTGGCCAACATCGTCGACGACCATCTCATGGAAATCACCCACGTCATCCGAGGCGAAGAGTGGCTGCCCTCGGCTCCGCTCCACGTGTTGCTCTACGAAGCCTTTGGCTGGACCGACACCATGCCCCGTTTCGCCCATCTGCCTCTGCTGCTCAAGCCCGAGGGCAAGGGCAAGCTGTCGAAGCGCGACGGCGACCGTCTGGGCTTCCCCGTCTTCCCCTTAGAGTGGCACGACCCGAAGACCGGCGACGTCTCCAGCGGCTATCGCGAGAGCGGCTACTTCCCCGAGGCCGTCATCAACTTCCTTGCGCTGCTGGGTTGGAATCCCGGCACCGAGCAGGAGATGTTCACCCTCGACGAGCTGGTCGAAGCCTTCGACATCAGCCGCTGCTCAAAGGCCGGAGCCAAGTTCGACTATCAGAAAGGCATCTGGTTCAACCACGAATACATCCTGAAGAAGAGCAACGAGGAGATAGCCCGGCTGTTCGCCCCCATCGTAGCCAACAACGGCATCGACGAGTCTATGGAGCGCATCATCGACGTGGTGCGCATGATGAAAGACCGCGTCTCGTTCGTCAAAGACCTTTGGCCGCTGTGCTCGTTCTTCTTCATCCCGCCCGTCGACTACGACGAGAAGACCGTGCGCAAACGCTGGAAAGAATATTCCGCCAAGCAGATGAGCGAGCTCGCCACTGTGCTCGAAGGCATCAGCGACTTCACCGTCGAGGGTCAGGAGCCTGTCGTCATGAAGTGGGTCGAGCAGCAGCAATACAAGCTGGGCGACGTGATGAACGCCTTCCGCCTCGCCCTCGTCGGCGAAGGCAAGGGCCCCGGCATGTTCGACATCTCGGCCTTCCTCGGCAAGGACGAAACACTGAAACGACTTAACAAAGCAATCGAAGTTCTCGGATAAATGTACAACATCGGAATCTACCTCTATCTGCTCGGCGTGGCCGTCTGCAGCCTTTTCAGTAAAAAGGTTCGCAAGATGTGGCGCGGCGAGCGCGAAGCCATCAAGGTGCTGAAGCAGAAGGTCGACCCCTCGGCGCAGTACGTCTGGTTCCATGCCGCCTCGCTCGGCGAGTTCGAACAGGGCCGTCCGCTCATGGAGCAGTTGCGTCGCGACCATCCCGAGTATAAAATTCTGCTCACCTTCTTCTCGCCTTCAGGCTACGAGGTGCGCAAAAACTACGAGGGCGCCGACATCATCTGCTACCTGCCGCTCGACACCATCCGCAACGCCCGTCGTTTCCTGCGCACGGTGCGGCCCGTCATGGCCTTCTTCATCAAGTACGAGTTCTGGTACAACTATCTCCACATCCTCCGCCATCGCGGTGTACCCGTCTATAGCGTGTCGAGCATCTTCCGCACCAACCAAGTCTTCTTCAAGTGGTACGGGCGCGAATATGCCCACGTGCTCAAGTGCTTCACCCATTTCTTCGTGCAGAACGAAATCAGCAAATACCTTCTTTCCACCATCGGCATCACCAAGGTCACCGTCGTAGGCGACACCCGCTACGACCGCGTGCTCCAGATACGCGATGCCGCCAAGCAGCTGCCCATCGTCGATGCCTTTGTCGGCGACAGCAAGAAGGTGTTTGTCGCCGGTTCCAGCTGGCCTGCCGACGGCGAGATTCTCATACCTTATTTCAATCTGCACAAAGGCTGGAAAATCATCATGGCTCCCCACGTGGTCAGCGAGGAACACCTCCACCAGATTCTCTCCCAGCTCGACCGCCGTGCCGTGCGCTACACCCAGACCACACCCGAGGAAGCCGCCCAAGCCAACTGTCTCATCATCGACTGCTACGGTCTGCTTTCCAGCATCTACCGTTATGGTCAGGTGGCGTACGTCGGCGGAGGGTTCGGCACCGGCATTCACAACGTGCTCGAAGCCGCCGTGTGGGACGTGCCCGTAGTCTTCGGTCCGAAGAACAAGAAGTTCCACGAGGCCCAGGAGCTCATGCTGGCGCAAGGCGGGTTCGAGGTGAAAGACTACACCGGTTTCTCCCAGCTCATGAGTCGTTTCGAGAACGACGAAGCCTTCTTGCAGAAGGCAGGCACCCTTGCCGGCCAGCTCGTCAAGAGCCGCGCAGGCGCCACCCAGCGCATCCTCCGCAAGTTACAGTTGAAAGGTTGAAAAGTTGAAAAGTTGAAAAGTTGAAAGGTTGAACGAATAAATTTCCATTTGCATGTAGGGACGCGGCACGCCGCGTCCCTACATGCTTATGGAGACTTATCACTTTTCATTTTCCTCCTCGATTTCCACATTATATATATATTAATGTGTAAAGCTATTGTCTTTCTTCATGATGTAGTTGTAGTTTGTCTTTTGCAAAGTAATAGATATTGTTTTACAAAGTAATATATATTATATTACTCGGTAATATATATTATATTACTCGGTAATATATATTATATTACTTAGTAATATATATACTTTTACTTGGTAATATATATTATATTACTTTATGAAAGACGGTCTTTCGCCTCGTCAACACTTGTCTTACACATTGTCAACGTTTGTCAAACGTCGTTTCCTCTCATTTTTTCACATACTGACAAAAATACATTCCGAGGATAGAAATTTTATAGCATTTTGTTTGTTTTTTACAAAAAAACTTGTCAAATAAAAAAAATATGTTTATTTTTGCAAGGTCAAATTGTACTAATTATTATCTTTATAAATTTATTAATAACTAAAAACTAGAAGAGATGAAAATAATTTTACTGTTTTTCATTGGCATTCTGTTTAGCGGATTAGCATTCGCCGACGGAATCACCGTGAAGGTGGTCGATCGACTTGTCGACGCAACTGGTACCGACACTTACATCTATTGTAAGGCCGACGGTAAGATTTATGCCTACAACACGAAAGGCGAGTATGAACTCTATGGCGAGTACTCCAAGGTGAACACCTTGCAGACTGCCGGTGCCGACCTCGAGATTGAGTACATCGAGACCACCACCGACATGGCGACCATTCCCTACATCAACACGGGCTACATCCACAAGGCCAACACCCGCATTGAGATGGAGTGCAACGTCACCGACAACACCTTTACAAACTACGAGGCCCTCTTCGGTGCCCGTTCTTGGACAACCGGCGAGGCCATGGTCTTCTTCTGGCGCTTTGGCGGCAACAACCATGGTTGCTTCGCCGTGAACGACCGTGAGGAGAGTGGCGACGAGATGGCTGTCTTCCCCACCGACGAAGACATCAAGGTGGTTGCCGAGGGTAACCTGGTTGACGTCTATACGATGGACGACCTCGATACGCCCTGGCTGAACATCCAGAACCAGAAAGACCAGATTGCCGGTAACCGCGAGATGTACCTGTTCGACCTCAACAACAACAACAAGCGCGACAACTCCCCGTCGTTCATGAAGCTCTACAGCTGCAAAATCTATGAAGGCGACGTGCTTGTCATGGACCTCGTGCCCATCGTGACGGGCGACGGCCGCTCGGGACTCAAGGACAAGGTTTCAGGTCAGAAGTTCTTCTCGCCCAACAATGTGAACTTTGCCGTCAGCCCCGATGGCGAAGAAGCCCTCAGCGGTGCAGGCATCACAGCCTACGAAGGCAAGCTGGTCTGCCTCACCACCAACAACCACGAGTACAAGTACACCAACGGCGAGTGGGTTGACTGCGGCATGATGGCCCTCACGCCCATCGAAGACAGTGAGTACAAGGAAATGTCGACATGGATTTGTCCCAGTAACAAGATTGGATGTTTCGATTGGTATTTCTATGATGAAGAATTAGAAGAAAACTATCTGAGCTACACAGGCGGTGACTATTGGGAACCCCTCGTCAAGGAAATCAAGGTGGTGCCGGGCGAAACCTACAACTATAGCTTCGACTATGAAGGCCAAGAATGGGGTTCATGGACCAATCACTTCATGAATGCATGTATTGTCAGCAGCGTGCCTGCAACAATTACCGACGGCAACTTCCAGGTGAACGGCCCCGACAACATGAATGGCGACGACGTCAGATATGGCACCATTGCTTGGGCTGAGCTGCCCCGCACCGAAGACACCACAGGCGATCCTCGGAACATCTCGATGGATTTCACTGCCACGCAGGACCACTACTATCTGGTATTCAACTTCGGACTCGTAGAGGATAACAAAACACTTCAGTTTGTATTCTCTCGCCTGCAGGTAGCCAAGTACGACTATGCCGAGACCTACTCCTATGCTCCGCAGATTGCCGCTCAGGTGGCTCTCGCACAGGACTTCCTGGCCAACAACACCACCACTGCTGCCCTGAAGAACCAGCTGAATGCTGAAATCACCAAGGCACAGGGCATCATCGCCTCGGGCACCAACGAAGAGCAGGCTGTAGAATACTTCGACTTCGTCAAGTTGTTCGACCAAGTGAAAGCCAACAACTTCTCCGGCGACGTATGGACGAAGACCATGGCTCTGGCCAAGAAAGAAAAGGCTGCCGTTTCCGAGTTTGACGCTTACCTGAACACGGGTACCGAGAGCACTTACGACGACCAGCTCAACGGTCTGCGCATTGCCCGTAAGGCAAACCTCATCGAGACCGGCGAATTCACCGGAGCAGATGGCGCACAAGCTGCCGAAGGCGACTACTATCTCTACAACGTAGGTAAAAAGGCCTTCCTCGTGGGTGGCTCCGACTGGGGTGCACACGCTGCCATCGGATGGCCAGGCATCAAGATTACGCTCGAGGCTCCCGAAGAGGGCGAAGGCTTCTATATCAACACCCACATGTGGAACTGCGACTGGGCTCACAGCGAATATGGCGAGTTTGGCGGAACCGAACAGCAGCATCAGGGCAACTACATGGGCGGCAGCGCCTACCTCGACAGCGCGCGCTTCCCGTGGAAGTTCAAACCGGTAGATGGCAAGGCTGGTGTCTACAACATTGTCAAGGAAACCGAAACCGAAGAAGGCATCACCTATCAGTGCCTCGGCTACAACCCGTACTCCCGCACCGACGCCGGCAACTGGCCTTGCTACACCACTGTAGGTGCCTATGAGACCGACCTCAGCAACGAGAACAACCAGTGGATACTCATCTACGAAGACATTCGCACCCGCCATGCCCTTGAAGGTACTGCCAAAGAGCCGGGCGACCTGTCTTACCTCATCAAGATGCCGAACTTCAGCCAGCGCGAATATTCTAACCAGGATATCGTTGAAATTGATAATGGCGACGGTACGAAGACTCAGCAGCTTGTTGGCTGGAGAACAATCTGGAACTGCAATAACGGTGGTAACCTGACCGACAGGAACGGACGTCTGCAAAATATCAGCGGCGACCTGGCCTACGATGCCTACGAGCACAGCGACGGCGATATGATTTCTCAGATAGTAGAAGTACCTGCCGACGGTTACTATGGCATCACCCTGAATGCCCTCTGCCGCCCGGGTCGTCTGAACGAACTGGTTGAGCAGATTCAGAATGGCGAAGAGCCAATTATGGATGCATTCCTCTTCGTTGATGACGTAGAGAAAGAGCTGCCGCTCTTCAACGCAGCTGCCGACATGGCTCCCGGATATGGACAAGCCACTGCCATCGGTGAGGTTCCGACCACACACGTTCAGGCCATCAACTACTTCCAGAACGGACTCTACAAGATGGAACTCATCACCAACCGTGCACTGCAGGCAGGCGAAGAACTGTACTTCGGTCTTAATCAGTATGTAAACGGCGCAGGAACCAGCTACTGGGTAATGGCCGACAACTTCCGCCTGAAGTACTACGGCGAGGTTGACCCCGCTACCGGTGTAGAGAAGGTAGAGACCGACAAGGTTGAGGGCATCAACGACGGCAAGTACTACACACTGCAAGGCTACGCCGTAGAACGTCCCACCAAGCGCGGCATCTACATCCGCAACGGAAAGAAGGTCGTGATTAAGTAAACCGTTGAATCATCCGGATAACCCCGGAACTTCCGGAACCTCCGGATAACAAAAAAACTCCACCGCTCAAACCGAGCGGTGGAGATTTTTTTAACCTACATCCAATACGCGAATAGATAATTGGCGCATTTTTTTAATTTTTTTATAAAAAAACTTGTGAGTATGGAAATAAATCTTTATTTTTGCAGCAAAATATACCTATTTGTCTTGATAAAACTCAATTATATATAATTTTTTAATATCATCTAAATCTAAAACACAATGAAGAAATTTTTACTGTTATTCATTGGCATTCTGTTTAGCGGATTAGCATTCGCCGACGGAATCAGCGTGAAGGTGGTGAACACGCTCGACGAAGCCACCGGCACCGACACGTACGTCTACAACAAGGAAGACGGCAAAATCTATGCCTACAACACGAAAGGCGAGTATGAACTCTACGGTGAGTATTCAAGGGTGAACACCTTGAAGACGGCTGCTGCCGACCTCGAAATCGAGTACATCGAGAACCTGGAACTCACCAACATCATGATTGACTATGTTCCGAAGTGGAACACACGCGTGGAGTGTGATGCCTGGATTACCCAGACCGAGACCAACAGCGAAGGCCGTTGCGGACTCTTCGGATCGCGTGAGTACAGAAGCGGATGGCCCAATGCCTTCTATTTCGAAATCTTCTACAGCGGCGACAACAGCGGTGTCCATACGAAGCTTGCCGATGAAGCACCGTTTGCAACTGATTTCGACAAAATCACACAGACCAAGTGCTGCTACATTCTCGACGGTGCTACCGGTAAAGCATGGGTTTACAACTATGAAGACGAAACCATCTACGGTGAGCATCAGAGAGCAAAATGGGAAGAAGGCTACAATTATCAGTACAAGATGGGCTTCTTCTCGGTGAACCAGAACAATACTGTTTACTACAACCTTCTTCCTACAGGTTGCCGCATCTACGGTGCCAAGATTTATGAAGGCGACGTGCTCGTGATGGACATCGTGCCCGTTGTTACGGGTGAAGGCCGTCCCGCACTGAAGGACAAGATTTCTGGCAAGAAGTTCTATACGTCGAAGGAAGGCTCCATCGGTGTCAGCCCCGACGGTGAGGACGCTCTGAACGACGCTGGTATCAGCGCCTACGAAGGCAAGCTCGTCTGCCTGAACAGCAACAACCACGAGTATAAGTACACCAACGGTCAGTGGGTTGACTGCGGTGAGATGAAGCTCGAACCGATTGCCGACGACAGCTACAAGAACATGTCGCAATGGACCATATTGGCTTATCCCGAGCGCTTCGACTGGACTCCTGAATACAACTCCTCGAACGAAGAAGATAACGAACTGCAGTATCTGGGTGGCGGATGGCTTGAGCCCATCATCAAAGAGCTGAATCTTGAACAGGACGAAACCTACAACTACAGCCTCGACTTCGAGAGCGACCCGTGGGAATGTTGGATGAACCCGATGCGCGCCTGCGTGCTGAACGGTAACCCGGGCAAAAACACTCTCTGCAACGGTGGTGGCCACGATGCTAATGCCGACAAGCAGTTTATCATCGGCTCGCAGGTTCTGCCCATGGAAGGCAACGAAGGCGACCCCGCACACATCTCTATCGACTTTGTCGCTGCCCCGCAGAACTTCCTGTTCTTCAACTTCGGATTCGTTGCCGACGGCAATCCCTACTGGTTCAAGTTCTCGCACCTGAACGTTTCCAAGTATGTCTATGCCGAGACCTATTCGTATGCTCCGCAGCTGGCTGCTTCGGTAGCACTGGCACAGGAATTCCTTGCCACGGCTAAGACCACTACGGCACTGAAAAACCAAATCGATGCTGAGATTGCCAAGTCGCAGCAGCTCATCGCAAACCGCGACGACGAAGGTTGCCGTGCAGAGTACTATACATTCAACGAACTGTTCGAAAAGGTGAAGGCCAACGACTTCTCTAACGATGTCTGGGCAAGAACCATTGAACTGTGTAAGCAGGAAAAGGTTGATGTCAGCCAGTTCGAAGACTATATGGCTAAGGGTACCGAAAGCACCTTCGACACTCAGCTCTATCAGCTGCGCATGGCTCGTTGGGCAAAGCACATGGAGACCGGTGAGTTCACCGAAAGACAAGCCTCTCCTGTTGCTGAAGGCGACTTCTATCTCTACAACGTCGGTACAAAGAACTTCCTCGAGACAGGTGGCAACTGGGGCTGCCAGACTACCATTGGCTGGCCCGGTATCCTCGTTACCTTGTCGAAGGAAGAAGGTAAAGAAGGCTACTCCATCGATACACACATGTGGAACGAGGGATGGGCAAATAGTGAATATGGTGGCCTGTCGCCCGAAGAAGGCAAGAACTATCGCCACTATCTGAATAACGTAGGCTACGTCGACGGCTATATGGAAATGTGGGACTTCGTACCCGTTGAAGGTAAGAATAATGTTTACAACATCGTTCACCGCGTGGCTTCGTCGGAGAATCCTGATGGAATCCTCGCCTGCCTCGGCCACGACAAGACTGTCAAAGAAAGCGAGTTCGTTGAGCGCAGCTATTATAACGTTGTCGGACCTTATCAGACCGACTTCTCTGACCCGAGAAACCAGTGGATGCTCATCACGAAGGAGCAGCGCGACGCCCTCGTTGACCAGGCTTCGCACAAAAATCCTGCCGACTTGTCTTACCTCATCAAGATGCCGAACTTCAATAACCGCCAATACAGCAATGAGTCTGTTATTAAAGTTACGGATGAGGATGGTATTGAAACACAGCAGAACGTAGGTTGGAGAGAAGTTTGGAACACCAATGGTTCTATTCAGTATTATGGTGGCAACAATCCTTCGTTCTTCAATGGCGACCTCAATATCGAAATGTTTGAGGGTCCTGCAAGTACATGGCTCTTCCAGGATGTAAAAGTCCCGGTTGCCGGATACTACGGACTGAGTGTGACCGGTTATACCCGTCCGGGCAGAACGGTCGATGTGGCTCAGGCTGTTGCCGACGGCGAGGAGTTGTATACAGAGTCGTACCTCTTTGCAAACTCTGACGAAGTCGAGATGCCGCTTGTAACGGCTTATGCCGACAAGTCTCCGGGTCTGGGTTCCGTATTCGCATGCGGTGAAATTCCTAACTGGATCTGGGAAGCTGCCCAGTTCTTCCAGAATGGTCAGTATAAGGTTGAGGTTATCTTCCAGGCAGAGAATGATAATGAACTTGTCGAGTTTGGTATCGACCAGCGCCAAGACGGTGCAGGCACCAACTACTGGACGGTTGTCGACAACTTCCGCCTGAAGTACTACGGCGAGGTTGACCCGCGCACCGGTGTAGAGAAGGTCGAGGCCGACAAGGTTGAGGGTATCAACGACGGCAAGTACTACACGCTGCAAGGCTATGCCGTAGAGCGTCCCACCAAGCGTGGCATCTACATCCGCAACGGAAAGAAGATTGTCGTGAAGTAAAACGAAAAGTCCCGGAGTTTCCGAGAAGCCGGAACCTCCGGATAACAAAAAATCTCCACCGCCGAGCGGTGGAGATTTTTTTTATTTCTAAAACTTCCTAGCCTTTCTAGTTCTTCTAGCCCTTCTGGTTCTTCTAGCCTTTCTAGTTCTTCTAGTCCTTCTAGCCTTTCTTAGGGTTCTAAGCAGGATTTTATTCTTTGCAGGGCTTCCATCAGGCGGGGGCGGGGACAAGCCATGTTTAGGCGCACATAGCCTTCGCCGGCTTTCCCGTAGGATGTGCCGCTGCTCAAGGCGACATGGCTTTTCTCAAGCACAAGGTCGGTAAACTGGTCGGAGGGCATTCCCGTAGCCCGGATGTCAATCCATGGCAGATAAGTGGCCTCTAAACGGTTGACCTTCAGCTGTGGCAGTTCGCTTGCAAGGAAGTCACGGAGTGCCCGATAGTTCTCGTAGAGGTATTGGCGCAGGGCGTCGAGCCATTCTTCGCCCTCGTTATAGGCGGCTTGCAGGGCAACAACGCCGAAGGGATTCACGTCGCACACCTCGTTGATGTTGATGGCTCGGTCGATGCGACGCTGCCATTCGCTTTGCGCGCAGACGATGTTGGCAATCTGCAGTCCGGCGGTGTTGAAGGCCTTTGAGGGCGAGTTAAGTGTGACGGAGTTTTCGAGACAGGCCTGCGAGACACTGGCAAACGGCGTGTATTCGTGGCCGGGCATGGTAAGCTCGCAGTGAATCTCGTCGCTGACGACCTTCACACCATGGCGAAGGCAGATGTCGTTCATGCGCTCCAGTTCTTCGCGTGTCCATATATGTCCGATGGGGTTGTGGGGATTGCAGAGCACGAAGAGCGTTGTCTTCTCGTCGGCACACAGTTCTTCAAAGGCAGCCCAGTCGATGAGCGAGCTGCCGTCCATGTTCAGTGGCAGTTCCAACACTTCGCAGCCGTTGTTGCGGATGGACGAGAAGAAACAGTTGAACGCTGGCGTTTGCAGCAGCACGCGCTCGCTGGGCATGGTGAGCGCCTTGATGACGCACGAGAGCGCGGGTATGACGCCCGAGGTGTATTGTATCCATTCGCGCCGGATGGTCCACCGATGTCGTCGGCTGAACCAGTTGATGACGGCGTCGTAGTAGCTGTCGGACACCTGTGTGTAGCCGAAGATGCCGTGCTCGACGCGTTTCCTCAGTGCCTCGGTGATGCATGGTGCTGTCTCGAAATCCATGTCGGCCACCCACATGGGCAGGATGTCGCCTTCAACGACGCCGTGCTGACCGTGAAACTCGTGGTCCCACTTGTAGCTTCCTGTGCCGCGACGCTGGGTGAGTTTGTCGAAATCGTAGTTCATGTCCGTTCGGTTATGATGCAGTTGCCGGGTTGTCTGAGATACTGGTCGATGGTCACGCGGCCGATGCTGTCGGCGGTGATGTGACCCGAGGTGGGGTTCTTGATTTCTTCGATGTGTCCCTTGATGTCGGCTTCGACGGTCGAGTATTCAAACACGCGGTCGCATGCTGCGTCGAAGGTGCAGTCTTCGAGCACGATGTTCTGTCCGTAGCAGAGCAGTTGCTCGCCGGCGAGGTGGCAGCGCACGAGGCGAATGTTCTTGGAGTGCCAGCCGAGGTATTCGCCGTCGAGGGTGGAGTCGTAGATGGTGACGTTCTCACACTCCCAGAATGCGTCTTTGGTCAGGATGTCGGCATTGTGGATTTCGACGTTCTGGCAGTACTGGAACACATATTTCGCGTCGCTTTTCAGTCCGTCAACATAGATGTTCTTCGATAACATGAAGGGATAGGTGCCCCCGTGAAGCTCGACATTTTTCAGTTTCAGTCCGTCGACCTTCCAGAAAGTTTCGTCGGCATCGGTGATGACGACATTCTCCAGTTCCACGTTTTTCATCTCGCGGAAGAACTTCGGTCCGTCGATGCGGCTGTTGCGCATGACGAGGTTGTCGGTGTACCAGATGGCGGAGCGCGAACCCAGTGCGAAATAGCAGTTGTCGATGCGTGCGCCATCGACGTGCCACCACGGGTATTTGCCGTAGAACCGGCAGTTGGCTGCTTCAACATTTCTGCATTGTTTGATGCCCGACTCGCCATCGGTGATGGTGATGTTCTCGAGGCGGGTGTCTTCTATGCCGAACAGTGGCCTCTCGCCGCCGAACGATTGGTCTTTAATCAGTTTCATAAATATTTAACAATCTTGTTTCATGAAAGATGTGAGCAAATATCATGCCAAATATTAAGTAGTCAAGGAGTTAGAAGCGTTAAGGAATGATGAAAAGAGTTAAGGAGTTACGACGACTGTTTCACCATTTGCATACCAAGAGGCGACAGTATCGTCCTAACTCCTTAACTCTTTTTACTCCTTAACCTCAGAGAAAGATTAGAGGTTGGGGTTGATTTCGCTCCATTTCTCGATGGCGGGCACGATGTTCAGCGTAACCAGCTCGTCGCGCATCTTGCAGAGGTGCTCGTAGCTCTGGTCGAGCTTGGCATTCTCCTCGGCAGTGCCCTGGGGCACCTCAAAGTGTGCGCCGGTGGTGTCGAGCGTGGTCTTCATGGCCATCATGATGTGGTTGTACTTGTCGGTCTGCACGTATGTGCCTACGGGGAAGCGGAAGGGTTCGCCGCCCATGACCGAGCGAATCATCTCGACCGAGAGATAGGCCGGGCTCTGGAACGAGCTACGTCCGCGCAGCTTGATGATGGCGGCGCCGCCCTGTGTCACGTCTTTCTTCATCTGCTCCCACTCTTCGGCGGGGAACTCAGGTGTGCCGATGATGTCGGTCAGCTTGCGACCGGCAATCTCTACGTGGCTTCCGAAGACAGCCATCTGTTCACCGTGACCGCCATAGGTGGCGCAACCGGTGATTTCGCTCTGCATGACGCCGAACTTCTTGGCCAGAGCCGACTGCAGACGAGTGGTGTCGAGGGCTGCCAGCGTGGTCACCTGTCCGGGTTTCAGACCCGAGTAGAGCAGGGTGACGAGACCGGTGAGGTCGGCGGGGTTGAAGATGATGACCACGTGCTTCACGTCGGGGCAGAACTTCTTGATGTTCTGGCCGAGCTCTTCAGCAATCTTGCAGTTGCCAGCCAGCAGGTCTTCGCGTGTCATACCCTCTTTGCGGGGTGCACCGCCCGACGAAATGATGTACTTGGCGTTGGTGAAAGCCTCTTCTGCGTCGGTGGTGGCTGTGATTTTCACATCGCCGAAGCCACTCTGGCGCATTTCCTCTGCCACGCCTTCGGGCGAGAATACGTCGTAAAGACAGATGTCACTCGTCAGACCCATCGTCAAAGCGGTCTGTACCATGTTTGAACCGATCATGCCGGCTGCGCCGACGATGGTCAGTTTTTCGTTAGTTAAAAATGCCATAATTCTATAATAATAATTGATGATTTTCTTTTCGCCTGCAAAGTTACAATTAAAAATGAAGAATGAAGAATGAAGAATGAAGAATTTTTGCGGAATGGCGTTTTTTCTTTGAACTTGGGTAGAAGTGCCCTTGCTTCGCAAATGTTAAAGAAACAAAATATGCGACTGGAAATTTTAACAAATTCTGTCGGGATTTTTTTGCGTTTTTTGCGAGTGAAACATATATCTTTCAAAAGGTTGAAAAGTTGAAAAGTCTGATTTGCGAAAGATATATGTTTCAGGTCGCAAAAGACCGTCTTTTGCATGCCAAAAGTTAAGCTTTCACCACCCGAAAGCTAAGCTTTCGCAAGCGAAACATATATGTTTCAGGGATGAAGGATGAGAGATGAGGGATGAGAGTTCGGATAACTGGTTGGGCGATAATGGATTAGGCAGAAATGCAGAAAGTAGCTCATTTTTGCAAAATTTGAAGCCAGGGAAACTTTTGTTCATAAAATCGCCCGATTTCATGTTAAACAAAATCGGGCGATTGTTAAAATGTATGAATATGAAATTGGTTATGGTTTGACAATTTTCTTCCCGTCTTCAATGTAGATGCCCTTTGGCTGTTGGTCGATGACGGTGTCGATTCGTATGCCATCGAGTGTGTGGATTTCTTTGCGGCTGTCGTGCTTGATCTCAGCGTTTCTGATGACTGTTGTGACAGGTTCGATGATGACCTGTGCCGTGATGATTTCACTCATCGGATTGCAGATGGCTCCCACCTCGGGGTTCCATACCGCACTCTTGGGTCCGGTGATGACGCAGCCATCCAGTCGCAGTGTATTCAGATTGCAAACCGACCCTTTCTCGCCTTTGGCCATCACGGTGGCATCCTTGACGGTCAGTGCTTCCGTGGTGCCGTTTCTGCCGGCAATGCCCCACATGCCCGAAGCCGTCACGTAGCAGCCGTCTATTGTTACCGTGTTTCTGACGTCTCCGCTGTTACTGCTGTCGGTGTTGGGGAGTATGCATATTCCGCAGTCAGTCTGACTCTCAAATGCCCCTTGCTTGCCGGTGATGGTGAGCACAGATGCCGACAATGCCGGACCTGCTGCCGACACCCTCGTTCTCTTTCCGACCAACACAAGGTTGTAGTTTGCGTTGCCAGACATCTCAATACCCTTCTGCCCAATAGTATTATCGGCAGAGATGGCGGCATCTGTCAGCGTCAGGGTGTGCGATCTCGGACTGTAGCTCACCTGGCCGTTTATTACGGTAGGGAAGCCTCCCGAGGGCGAAATGTTCAGGTAGTTGACCGAGGTGATTTCTACGCCGCCAATCCAGACGCCGTAGTGCTCAACAGGGGCAATAAGCACTTGCTCGGTACAAAGCTCCCCGCCCAGCATCACGCTACCTTCGTCAACTGTCGCCCCGTCGGGGGAAAAGATTTCGCAGCTGTCAAGTGCGATGTTGCTGAAGTTGCAGACAGATCCCTTCGAGCCTATGGCCTTCACCGTAGAGTTGACAATCTTCAGTGTGCCTTGCTGCTGGTCGTTTCCCGAGATTCCCCATTTTCCTTCTGCTTCAATCAGTCCGACATTGTCAATGCAGAGTACCCTGTTGGCATTCAAGTATAGGGCGGCACCGTTGGCACAGACCAGCTTCAGGCGTCCGTAACCTTTAATGTCTGCACCGCCGATTATGGCAATACACGCATCGGATCTCGTCGCCGACAAATTGCTTGCTCCTTCAATTTTGATGTTCAGTTTTTGTTTCATAGATGAACTCAAATCACCCTCATTGTAATAGAGAGCGCACTCCCTTTCTCTGACAGCAATTATTGCGTTGTTCAGACTAAGCGTATTGCTTTCTGGGTCGTAGATCACTGTTCCGCCAAGGATGGCCGTGAATCCGTTGTCAGCCGTAATGTCCTGGTAGTTGGCTGAGGTCACCTCCACACCACCAATTTTAATGCCATAGCTCATTTCATTCTGAGTGTTTTGGGCAAATGAGGAAAACGGAGTGGCAAAAAACAGCAAAAGTGTCAGCCACTTCAGTTTAAATGATAAGTAAAAATTTTTCATGCTATACTCAGCCTCTCTGTTTCTCATTCCTGTTTTCGGGAATGCAGCGCTTGTAAGAGGACTCGGCGCACTGGTTAATAAGCAGTTTTTGTCTCTTATTTTACAAATTTAAAAAAATCAAAGATAAAATGAACTCTCAAGAAACACTTGTTTGTTGCATTTTGTCGCCCATCCTCTGAAATATTGTCAGCCCAGAGCATTTTCAATTAGGGTGGGGCACGAATTTTCTGTGCGAATTATTTGGCGCAGATGTGAAATGTTTGTATATTTGTATCGGAATTTAAAACAAGAAAAACAATGATACAACAACGAATAGCCGACTTGCGCGAGCTGATGCGGCGCGAACGGCTCGGTGCATTCATCTTCCCGAGCACTGACCCCCACGGGAGCGAGTATGTGGCCGACCACTGGAAGGGTCGCGAGTGGATTAGCGGATTCGACGGGTCGGCAGGCACGGCGGTGGTCACGATGACCGGCGCTGCCCTGTGGACCGACTCGCGCTATTTCATCGCTGCCGAAGAGCAGTTGCGAGGTACCGAGTTCCAGCTGATGAAGCTGAAGATTGAGGGCACCCCCACCATCGCCGAATGGCTTGCCGATCAGTTGCGCAACACGGAATATACCGAGGTGGGCATCGATGGCATGGTGAACTCGGCCGCCGAGGTGGAGCAGCTTATTCAGCAGATGCGTCGCCTGGCCATCACCGTGCGCACCAATCTCGACCCGCTCAGTTCGATATGGACCAACCGGCCGCCCGTTCCGATGAATCCCGTCGTGGCCCATCCGATTAGTCTGGCCGGTGAACCCGCCCACGAGAAGCTGGCACGCATACGCAAGGCACTGCGGCAGCAGCACGCCGACGGCATGTTGGTGTGTGCGCTCGACGACATAGCATGGACGCTGAACCTGCGCGGCAGCGACGTGCACTGCAACCCTGTCTTTGTCGGCTACCTGCTCATCGACTCGCAGAAAGCCACGCTGTTTGTCGACAAGGCCAAACTGACGGCCGACGCAAAGGCGAGCCTCGATGCCGAGGGCGTCGTCGTTGACAGCTATGAAAACGTGCGCCAGGGGCTGAAAGACTATTTCGAATACAACATCCTGATGGACCCCGACGAGGTGAACTACACGTTGTTCAACAGTGCCGTGCGCGAAGTGGTGCGTGGCAGTTCGCCCATACCGGCAATGAAGGCCGTCAAAAACGAGGCAGAGATTGCGGGTTTTCATGAGGCGATGCTACGCGACGGCATCGCCATGGTGAAGTTTCTGAAGTGGTTGAAACCCGCAGTCGCGCAAGGCGGACAGACCGAAATCAGTATCGACGAGAAGCTGACGGACCTGCGGGCAGAGCAGGAGGGCTATCGCGGACTGTCGTTCGACACGATAGCCGCCTATGGCGCACATGGTGCCATCGTGCACTACACAGCCCAGGAGCCCACGCACATCGTCTCGACAAGTGAGGGGAGCAGGCTGCTCCTGCTCGACAGTGGTGCACAATATGTCGACGGCACGACCGACATCACCCGCACCATCGCGCTCGGACCCGTCAGCGACGAGGAGCGGCGTGTCTATACGCTTGTGCTGAAAGGTCATCTGGCCCTGCAAAACCTGAAGTTTCCCGACGGTGCCGCAGGCACGCAGCTCGACGCCGTCGCCCGTCGTCCGTTGTGGGAGGCAGGCATGAACTTCCTGCACGGCACGGGGCATGGCGTGGGCTCCTATCTCTGCGTACACGAAGGTCCGCACCAGATTCGCATGGAGTGGAAACCTGCGCCTATGCGGGCAGGCATGACCATCACCGACGAGCCCGGCATCTATCTTGAAGGGCGTTTCGGCGTGCGCATCGAGAACACACTGCTCGTCGTGCCCTGTCAAGAGACCGAGTTCGGACGGTTCCTCCAGTTTGAGCCGCTCACGCTCTGTCCCATCGACACCGAACCCCTCATGCCCGAACTGCTCACCGACGAAGAGCGCGGCTGGCTCAACGGCTACCACCAACTGGTCTACGAACGTCTGGCTCCACACCTCGACGACGAGGAACAGGCTTGGCTCCGCGACGCCACAAAGCCGATATGATTTATTTGGTGGTTTCGTTTTTTATTCATATCTTTGCATTCAGAAACAAATAGAAAGGATTAGGACATGACAACCGTAGCGATGAACAACCTGTGGAACTACATACAGGGACTCAACCTCTCTGCCCGTAACAAGACGTGGCTGGCCAATCAGCTCTTGGCGGAAAAAGAGAAAAAACAGAAAGAAAAAGCTGCCGACCCCACCGCGATGTCAAAGGAGGAGTTCTTTGCCCGTATAGATAAAGCAAGCAAGGGGGAAGGGAAGATGTTTTCAAGTGTGAAAGAACTTGACCAGTACATTCGTAGCCTATGAAGTTCGAGGTAATCTTTCAAAAGCAAGCCCAAGAGGATTTGAAGCAGTTGTTGCGAAATGAGCCTAAGGCATATAGTAAGGCTCTGTCGCTTATTTCAGAATTGTATGAGCATCCTCGCACAGGCACCGGTCACCCTGAACAGCTAAAAGGTGAGCCTCACGGGCGATGGAGCCGCCGCATTACCCAGAAACATCGGCTGGTCTATGAAATCCGTGACACAGAGGTCATCGTCATCGTTCTCACTGCCTACGGACACTACGAGGATAAATGAAGAAATCGGGATAGTCGCATGAGGGACTATCCCGATTTCTTATGGTAAACCACAAATTACTTGATGATAATCTTGCAACTGTTGGCGGTTGGTTTGTCCGTAGTATTGACTATATTCAAACCCTGACTAAGGCTTTGGGCAGAAAAAGATACTGTTTTCTGGCCAGCAGCAACGGGAACGCGTTTTACTATTTGACCAGCAGAATTAACTACAAATATTTCATGGGTATCGTTCTTTTCGTCCAGTGTCACTGTGATTTGTTCTGTGCGATGGGCTATCGTAGGAGATACCATCATTCTGGCAGGTGCTGCATTTACTTTTTTTATCTTGTTAGTTCCGTTTCGGTCGATGGCATAAAATACGGTGCACCTTTTGTCGTTCATGTATCCCTCAAAAGCCAGGTAGGTTTTTGAACCTATTGTTATGACGTAGGCGTAGTTTGGGTAGACGCTTGCGCTGAAGCCGTTGTCAAATAATAGGTCGCTTACAATATTTCCGTCAGCCGTGACGACTTGAAACCCGACTAAGGCAAGTTTCGACTTTCCTGAAATAATCGTTGAACGATGTGTTTCTATCGTTTCTTCTCCATAGGAAGGTTCAATAATGGGTTCACTGGAAGAACTCCCTGTAGAACCGTTTGCAGAAAGCTCATACTTGGGGATGATATATTCAAACTCTTCATCATCGTTGAACAAAGTTTGCGATGCTTCAAAGTAATAGTTAGCTCGTCCGTCGCCATAGTTAAGGTTGATGTTGCACAGCTGTATTCGTCGCAGAGTTTCTTGACGGTTTTCAGTCCGTGTGCCGACAGAATGCCAATCGCCATAGGTGACAGTATAGGTGATGGTGTATTGATACATTAGACCGCCTTTGCTACGCCAATATCGTTTGGGATATTGTTTGCCGAAGTAGTTGTAGTTGAAGTAAAGTTGCTCAATAGGTACGTACGGATTTGTAAGGTCAACAATAATCAGACTGTCGCCATTTGCTTCTTTGGTGATGCTCACCTTTTCTTCGGAAAATGACGGGTCGACACGGCTCTGTTGTATAATCCATTGCTCATAGGTGACATTCAGCGTTTGTTCTGTCTCCGTGGCGTTGACGGCAGTAACCTCCCGCTCTTCGTCCTGATATAAAAGTTGATAATTAAAAGTTTTTTCCTGCCTGATGTTTATGGTCTTTATAAGGTTAATGTCCTCATCGTAGACCAGAAGGTTCCTATCTTCGGTGTTGTCATACATCGTCAGCAGGGGAGTATTGTCGTAGGTAAACTCTTTGGGTATGGAAAGGGCATTGCGGTCGGGATATCCTAAGTCCATTTCCTCGGTTACTTTCGTTTGTGAAAAACATGTTAATGCAGCCACTAATAGTGTTTGTAAAACAAAAAACTTTCTCATATTCGGTAATTTTGTATATTAAGTTTGTATAAAGTACAAGAGACGCAGACTTTCGCCATACATCTCTCGGCTCACCACAAGCCACCTTCAAATATGGGAAAGCTGCGCCCTTTTGGAGTACAGTCCCAATATTGAAGGTTTGCTCTGGGTCTCCTGTGGTGATTGAGAGATTATTGAGCAGTATGTCTTGCACTCTGTTTAGAATGCGAGGGCAAATATACGAAGTTTTCAGCAAAAGTTTGACGATTTTTTGAAAAAAGTTATGAAATGGGAGAAAACTTGCGTGGGTTTGTAAGAAAATTTGTATATTTGCATCGAAGAAACAAATAAACCAATAACAATATGTACGACAAGGAACGCGGGCTATATATTGCCCACAGCTCGAATGGAGCACTGAGTATTTTAGGTAAGATGGCTAACCGGCACGGACTGATTGCCGGCGCCACAGGTACAGGTAAGACGGTGTCGCTGCAAGTGATAGCCGAATCGTTCAGTCAGGTGGGCGTTCCCTGTTTCATGGCCGACATGAAAGGCGACCTCTCCGGCATCTCGCAGGTGGGAAAGATGAGCGGATTCATCGAGAAACGACTGCCCGAGTTCGGCATCGAGAATCCTGAGTTCCAGGCCTGCCCTGTCAGATTCTTCGATGTCTATGGTGAACAGGGACATCCCATGCGTGCCACCGTTTCGCAGATGGGACCGCAGCTGCTCTCGCGACTGCTACAGTTGAACGAGACGCAGGACGGCGTGCTCAACATCGTGTTCCGTATTGCCGACGAGCGCGGACTACTCATCCTCGACCTGAAAGACCTGCGCTCGATGCTCGACTGGGTGTCGAAGCATGCCAAGGAATACACCACTCAGTATGGCAACATCACGTCGGCTACCGTCGGTGCCATACAGCGTGCACTGCTCCAGTTGGAGAATCAGGGTGCCAACAATTTCTTCGGCGAGCCGTCGTTCGACATCTACGACCTGCTGCAGACCGAAGGCGGCAAGGGCGTGATGAACGTGTTGGCTGCCGACAAACTGATGATGCAGCCTAAGCTCTATTCCACCTTCCTGCTGTGGCTGCTCTCCGAGCTCTACTCCACGCTGCCCGAGGTGGGCGATATGGAACTGCCTAAGCTGGTGTTCTTCTTCGATGAGGCCCACATGCTTTTCGAAGACACCTCGAAAGCACTGCTCGACAAGATTGAACAGGTCATCCGACTCATCCGCTCGAAGGGCGTGGGCATCTACTTCATCACCCAAAGCCCGACCGACATCCCCGTGAACATCTTAGGTCAGCTGGGCAACCGCGTGCAGCATGCCCTGCGTGCCTATACGCCGAAAGACCAGAAGGCCGTGAAGACTGCTGCCGACACGTTCCGCGCCAACCCAGAGTTTAAGACCGACGAGGCCATCATGAATCTGGAGACCGGCGAGGCGCTCGTCAGCTTCCTCGACGAGAAAGGCGCACCGTCGGTCGTGGAGCGGGCAAAGATTCTCTTCCCCCTCTCTCAGATCGGTGCCATCAGCGAAGGACAGCGTAGCGACATCATTCGTCAGAGCCGCATCTATGGCAAGTACGACACGATGATTGACCGCGAGAGTGCCTACGAAATCATACAAAAGCAAAATGAGGAAGAGGCTCGTGCCCAGCAGGAACTGCAGCAAGCCCAGGAAGAAGAGAAGGCCGCCAAGGATAAGGATAAAGAAGAGAAAAACAAGAAGCCCGGCATCATGAAGAAAGTGCTCAAGGCCGTCTCTACCGCCATCACCTCGACTCTGGCACTCGTGCTCGGCACGTGGGTGAGCGACAAAATCTCGGGCAAGAAGAGCAAGAGTTCGAAGAATGTGAGAGAGCGCGTGGTGAAGAATGCCACGTCGGCAGCCACGCGCACCATCACCCGCGACATTCTTGGCAACCTTGTCAAGTAAGATGCCAACTACCACACCATAGTACAGACCGCCACAAGCATCAGCAGTGTTTGCGGCGGTCTTTTTTGCAGCCCACAAGACAAAGCGGTCAAACTAATCGACAACTGTTTTTCTGTCAGAAGACAAACTTTCATGATGTCAACTCTTATCTTTCACAAAGTAATATATATTATATTACTCGGTAATATATATACTTTTACTTAGTAATATATATACTTTTACTCGGTAATATATATTATATTACTTTGTAAAAGATAAGCTATTGACCCGTAAACGTTTCTCCGTAGCAGAGAAAACGGCGGGCAGACGTAAAAACCGACAGAAAAATTTGGCGGTTCGGAAAATTAAGTGTAATTTTGCACCCGCAAATTATGGCCCTAAGCCGAAAATAAGTTTAACAATTTAAATAATAAAGCAAAAAAGTAATGATTATCGTACCCGTAAAAGATGGTGAAAACCTCGAAAGAGCGCTGAAGAAGTTTAAGAGAAAGTATGAAAAGACCGGCATCGTGAAGGAACTGCGCAAACGTCAGCAGTATAACAAGCCGTCTGTTCTGAAGCGTCTCAAGATGGAACATGCCATCTACGTACAGAAGCTGCGCCAGAACGAAGAATAAAAAAGTTGCGGAAAAATTTGGTAGTTTGAAATAAAATCCGTATTTTCGCCTACGGAAACCATACTACAGCCGGTGAGAGGCGGAAGCCCCGAGGAAGGCAGAAGAAAATGGTAAAAGAAACAAACGGCGGAGACATGAAAGAGAAATTTCTGAACTACCTCAGCTATGAGCTTAATCGCTCGGAACTGACCGTAAAAAGCTACGACGAAGACCTGCGAGCCTTCGAGGCGTACTTTACGAAATTGGATAGTCAGCTCTCTTGGGAGTCGGTAGACTCTGATGTAATCCGTGACTGGATGGAGAGCATGATGGATAAAGGAAACAGTGCCACCACCGTAAACAGGAGGTTAAGCGCACTGCGTTCCCTTTATCGTTTTGCTCTGTCAAGAGGTCTCGTCTCGACTGATCCCGCCTATAACATTGCAGGACTGAAACGCAGTAAACCACTGCCCAAGTTTTTCAAGGAGTCTGAGTTAAACCAGTTGTTCGACGACGTCGCCTGGGGAACTTCGTATAAAGACTTACGCGCGCGTACTATTATATTATGTTTCTATTCAACCGGGATACGGCTGGCTGAACTGATTGCTCTCGACGACGGCGATGTGGACTATCGCAACATGCAGCTCAAGGTGACCGGTAAGGGCGATAAACAGCGTATCGTACCTTTCGGCAAGGAGCTGGCCGAGGCGCTGCAAGCCTATCAGTCGGTGCGAGACGACATGGTGGCGCGGCACTCTCAGGCGCTCTTCGTCACTGAAGACGGCGTGCGCATGAATCGTGGTCAGGTACGCTACGAGGTGGAGAAGCACATGACACGCGTGACGACACAGAAAAAACGAAGCCCTCACGTCTTGCGCCATTCCTTTGCCACTGCTATGCTCAACCACAGAGCCGACCTGAAAAGCGTGAAGGACCTGCTCGGCCATGCCGACCTCAAGACAACCGAGATCTACACGCATACCACGTTCGAACAATTAAAAAAAGTGTATAATCAAGCCCATCCCAGGGCATAGTTGTTAAACCCTTAAACATAGGAGGTAACTATGGAAATCAAGATTCGGTCGATCAAATTCGACGCTACAGAAAAGTTGCAGGCTTTTGTCGAGAAGAAAGTCGCCAAGTTGGAAAAGTCTTATGAAGACATTAAAAGCGCAGAGGTACAGCTTAAAGTAGTAAAGCCCGCAACGGCAATGAACAAAGAAGTGAGCCTCTCGGTAGCCGTCACCGGCACAACGCTCTTTGTCGATAGAATATGCGACACTTTTGAGGAAGGAGTAGACCAATGTGTCGACGCAATGAAGGTTCAATTGGTGAAATTTAAAGAAAAACAGCGCAGCAGATAAAAAAAATGCGAAAAAGTTTTGCTGTTTAAAAAATAATGTCTATCTTTGCAGCCGTTTTACGACACGTCCTAAAATGCATGCGCCAAATGGCTGCAAGGATTTGCCTCTTTAGCTCAGTTGGCCAGAGCACGTGATTTGTAATCTCGGGGTCGTTGGTTCGAATCCGACAAGAGGCTCACAAGCGACGTAAGTAAACAACATGGGTGGTTTCCAGAGTGGCCAAATGGGGCAGACTGTAAATCTGTTGTCTTTCGACTTCGGTGGTTCGAATCCATCACCACCCACAAAAATACTTTCCGTAGATACTTCGCAAGCAAAATG
>CACYRB010000061.1:0-3556 GCA_902776685.1 uncultured Prevotellaceae bacterium | reverse complement strand
GCTCTAAGTTGCAAAAAAGTCGGCATGGTAAAGTCTGATTGACTGCCGAACGTGCAACTCGCGTCAGAAACGCAAAATGCTGTAATAGCTCAGTGGTAGAGCACTTCCTTGGTAAGGAAGAGGTCCTGAGTTCAACTCTCAGTTACAGCTCTACTTCGGGTCTTTATGGATTAAGGAAACAGAAGAAAAACGGATTATTCATTTACATAAATAAAAAAAGAAAAGTAAAGCTATGGCTAAAGAGCAATTTGTGCGTACCAAACCGCACGTAAACATCGGTACTATCGGTCACGTTGACCACGGTAAGACTACTCTGACCGCTGCCATCACTATGGTATTGGCAAAGCAGGGTCTCTCTGAGGTTAAGTCTTTCGACCAGATTGACAATGCTCCTGAAGAGAAGGAGCGTGGTATTACTATCAACACCGCTCACGTTGAGTATGAGACCGCTAAGCGTCACTACGCTCACGTGGACTGCCCAGGACACGCCGACTATGTGAAGAACATGGTTACTGGTGCTGCCCAGATGGACGGTGCTATCCTCGTTGTTGCTGCAACTGACGGTCCTATGCCTCAGACTCGTGAGCACGTCCTGCTCGCCCGTCAGGTAAACGTTCCCCGTCTGGTTGTATTCCTGAACAAGTGCGACATGGTCGAAGACGAAGAAATGCTCGAGCTTGTTGAAATGGAAGTACAGGAAATCCTCGCTCAGTATGAATTCGAAGATGATACGCCTATCATCCGCGGTTCTGCTCTCGGTGCCCTCAATGGCGTAGAGAAGTGGGAAGAGAAGGTTATGGAGCTGATGAACACTTGCGACGAGTGGATTCAGGAGCCCCCGCGTGCTACCGACAAGCCTTTCTTGATGCCTGTTGAGGACGTGTTCTCTATCACAGGTCGTGGTACTGTTGCTACAGGTCGTATCGAGACTGGTGTCATCCACGTTGGTGATCCCGTTGAGCTGCTCGGTCTGGGCGAAGACAAGAACTCTGTCGTAACTGGCGTTGAAATGTTCCGTAAGCTCCTCGACGAAGGTCAGGCTGGTGACAACGTTGGTCTGCTGCTCCGCGGTATCGACAAGAACGAGATCAAGCGCGGTATGGTGCTCTGCCACCCGGGTCAGATCAAACCGTTCAAGAAGTTCAAGGCTTCCATCTACGTACTGAAGAAAGAAGAAGGCGGTCGCCACACTCCGTTCGGCAACAAGTATCGTCCTCAGTTCTACCTCCGTACAATGGACTGCACCGGTGAAATCACTCTGCCCGAAGGCGTAGAAATGGTTATGCCTGGTGACAACGTAGAAATCACTGTTGAACTGATCTATGCAGTAGCTCTGAACCAGGGTCTCCGTTTCGCTATCCGCGAAGGTGGTCGTACCGTAGGTTCTGGCCAGATCACAGAGGTTTACGAAGACTAATTAAACAATAGTCATAAACGGTTCCCGCGACCGCTGTTGCGGGAACTTTTTTACGGGAATAGCTCAGTTGGTAGAGCATCGGTCTCCAAAACCGAGGGTCGTGGGTTCGAGTCCTCCTTCCCGTGCAAAATAGAGATAATATGTTTAAGAAGTTTATAAATTATTGCAAGGCTTGTTACGACGAACTTGCGCATAAAACAACTTGGCCGACATTAGCCGAGCTTACACACAGTGCAGTGATTGTATTATCTGCTTCCCTTGTCATTGCCCTGATTGTGTTTGTGATGGACAGATGTTTCGAGTATTTAATGGGTATTATTTATCCAGGGTAATTCATTAGGAGAATGGCTGAAACAGGAAGAAATTGGTATGTGCTTCGCGCAGTAAGCGGAAAGGAAGTCAAGGTGAAAGAATACATCGAGGCCGCCCAGAAGCAGAACGCGATGCTTAATGAGTATGTCTTTCAAGTACTCGTACCGACGGAGAAACATGCCTCTCTGCGTAACGGCAAGAGGGTTGTCAAGGAGAAAACATCTCTCCCTGGCTATGTTTTTGTTGAGGCTTCCCTAGTTGGTGACGTGGCTCACATGCTGCGATTCATTCCCAATGTCCTCGGCTTCCTAGGAGGACAGGATAATCCGACACCCGTACCGCAGTCCGAAATCAACAGAATGCTTGGCACAGCCGAGGAGACGGAATTGGCCGAAGAGGTTAATATCCCGTATCTCGTTGACGAGACTGTGAAGGTAATCGATGGTCCGTTCAGCGGTTTCAATGGCGTCATCGAAGAGGTGAACACAGAGAAACGTAAACTGAAGGTGATGGTCAAGATCTTCGGACGTAAGACTCCGCTAGAGCTCAGTTTTATGCAAGTTGAAAAAGAGGGTTGATGCATTGTTACGGATGATCACGACTCTTTTATAAATTATCACAATTTTAATAACAACAAAAAATGGCTAAAGAAGTTGCTGGATTAATCAAATTACAGATTAAAGGTGGCGCAGCAAATCCCTCTCCTCCCGTAGGACCGGCTCTCGGTTCGAAGGGTATTAACATCATGGGATTTTGCAAAGAATTCAACGCCAGAACCCAGGATAAGGCCGGCAAGGTTTTGCCTGTCGTTATCACTTACTACACCGACAAGTCATTCAGCTTCGAAATCAAGACATCTCCGGCTGCCGTACAGCTGTTGGAGGCTGCCAAGGTAAAGAGCGGATCTTCTCAGCCCAACCGCCAGAAAGTGGCTTCGGTCACTTGGGATCAGGTGAAGGCTATCGCAGAAGACAAAATGAAAGACTTGAACTGCTTCACGGTTGAATCTGCCATGAAGCTGGTGGCCGGTACAGCAAGAAGCATGGGTATTACTGTAAAAGGGGACTTCCCTGGTAACATTTAAAAACTTCAATTAAGACAATGAGTAAACTGACAAAAAATCAAAAATCAGTAGCTGATAAGGTTGAAGTAGGGAAGGCATACACACTGAAAGAGGCTACCGAGCTGGTCAAGGATATCACCACGACCAAGTTCGATGCTTCAGTTGATATTGATGTACGCTTGGGTGTTGACCCGCGTAAAGCCAACCAGATGGTTCGTGGCGTTGTATCGCTGCCTAACGGTACTGGTAAGGTGACACGTGTGCTGGCACTCTGTACTCCCGATCAGGAAGCTGCTGCTCAAGAAGCTGGTGCCGACTACGTTGGTCTCGACGAATATATCGAAAAGATCAAGGGTGGCTGGACAGATATTGATGTAATCATCACGATGCCTTCTTGCATGGGTAAGGTCGGTCCTCTGGGCCGTGTGCTCGGTCCTCGCGGATTGATGCCAAACCCCAAGAGTGGTACTGTGACTATGGACGTTGCTAAGGCAGTTAAGGAAGTTAAGCAAGGTAAGATAGATTTCAAAGTTGACAAGGCTGGTATCGTACACGCCTCAATCGGTAAAGTCTCTATGACTCCCGATCAGCTTTTTGGCAACGCCAAAGAGTTTATGGCTACCATTATCAAGCTTAAGCCTGCTGCTGCAAAAGGTACATACGTGAAGAGTATCTTTATTTCGAGCACGATGAGTAAGGGTATCAAGGTTGATCCGAAATCAGTTGAGTAACTCTAAAAGTTTTGTAAAATGAGAAAAGAAGTA
>CACYRB010000060.1 GCA_902776685.1 uncultured Prevotellaceae bacterium | reverse complement strand
TGCAAAACACGGTCTTTTGGAAGGTGAAAGCTTAGCTTTCGCGAGCGAAACATATATGTATCAGGGATGAAGGATGAGGGATGAGGGATGAAAAGTTAGCTAACTAATTGAGTGATAACGGATTAGACCAAAATAAGGAAAGTGGCTCAAAACTGCGAAATTTGAGTCCACGGAAGGGTTTGGTGGAAAATTTCGCAGTTTTGAGCCACTTTGAAAAATCAAAATGTCGGTTTTCGGGGCGTTTTTCTTGACAAATGTTTTTTACACCAGGTGGCGGATGAGGTCTTCGCGGTCGCCGGGCAGCATGTCGATGACGGGCAGCTCAACCATGGTGTAGCATCCGGGCTGCTGGCGCAGCGAGGCACGCGCCACGTTGACCAGCACCTGTGCGGTCAGGGCGGGGTTGTTGATGCTCATGTTGAACTCCATGCGCTGGTTCTGCGTCTTGCCGCTGACGCCCTTGCGCACCAGGTGCACGCCGTGTCCCATGTCGCGAACGTCGTCGACCGACTCCACCTGGAACACGTGGGTCTCGTCGGAAGCGAAGTAGGGGTCTTGCTTGATGGCGTGCGTCACGTCGTCGAGCTTGGCACCGTCCTCCAGCTCCACATAGACCATGCGGCGATGGATGCCTTCGCCCAGCGGGATGGTCATCGACAGGGCATTCTTCACACCGGCCTTCGAGCGCACGCAGACGGAGTGGCCCATCGACATGCCCGGACCGAAGTTGGTGTAGCTGAGTCCTTTCGGAGCGAGACTCTGCATCAGCGTGCGCACGATGCTGTCGGACCCCGGGTCCCAGCCCGCAGCAATCACGCTGACGGTCTGCGTCTGCTTGTTGATGGCGTCGAGCGTGCGACGATAGTCGACGATGCCCGTGTGAATGTCGAACGAATCGACCGTGTTGATGCCCAGCGGCAATATCTGCTTGGCATACTCCTCGCACGAGCGGGTGGGCGTTGCCAGTATGGCCACGTCGACATCCTTCAGCTCGCGAATATCCTTTACCACCGCATAGGGAGCCAGCTCCTGCGGCTTGTTCTCATCACCGTTGCGACGCACGATGCCCGCAATCTCGAAGTCGGGAGCCGCCTCAAGTGCTTCCACCGTGAAACGCCCGATGTTGCCGTAGCCCACTACGGCTGCTCTGATTTTCTTTGTCATAGCTTTTTTCTCTAATTTTTCAGTTCGTGTTACTTGTTTACAATCTTTTTCAGATTGCAAAATTAGTAAAAAACGTCGAAACATCACAAAAAATGAAGAAAAAATGTAGAGGGATGCAATAAAAACCGCAAATCTCACGTTATAAAAAGCGTATATATACAAAACACTCGTAATGATAGAATACATCAAAGGCGAGCTGACTGAGCTCACGCCCGCATTGGCTGTTGTCGAAACAGCAGGCGTAGGATATGCGCTCAACATCTCGCTCAACACTTACACGGCCATACAAGGCCAACGCGACGTGCGCCTGTACGTGCACGAAGCACTCGTCACCGGCGGACGCGACGACTCGTTCACGCTCTACGGCTTTGCCAACAAACAGGAGCGCGAACTCTATCGCCTGCTCATCACCGTGAGCGGCGTGGGGGCCAACACCGCCCGCATGATTCTCTCGTCGGCCTCGCCCAACGAGCTCTGCGGAGCCATTGCCAACGGCGACGAGCGCATGCTCAAAGGCGTGAAGGGAATAGGCCTGAAGACCGCACAGCGCATCATTGTCGACCTGAAAGACAAAATCGTCAGCCTCGGCATCGCAACCGAGATTCCCGCCGCCGGAGCCCACCAGCCCGCCGTCAACCAAAGCGTGCGCGACGAAGCCGTCTCGGCACTCACCATGCTCGGATTCTCGCCCGCACCCTCGGCAAAGGTGGTCACCGCCATCCTGCAAGAACAGCCCGACATGCCCGTAGAGCAAGTCGTGAAACTGGCACTAAAGCAAATAAAGTAAAGGTAGGAAAGGTTGAAAAATTGAAAATAAGGCAGCAAGTCATAACCATCATCATTGCAATGTTCGCCATCAGCGTGGCGAGCTACGCCTTCATTGCGCCTTATCATCAGGACGACCCGCGCCGCCGACGCACCCAGCAGCGCACACCGCCGGCTACCGACGACGACAAGGACAAGCAAAAGACCGACACCTCGCGCATTGCTGCGCAGCCCATCCTCGACGACGACGAGGAGATTCCCGACTCGCTGCTCAACCCGCGCTGGAAGATTCAACGCACACAACCCATCACCTACGACGACCTCGACCAAGGGTCGGCCGACCTCGACCGACCCGAGAACATGAAGCAGACCGTCGTCTACAACGACACCATCGACCGCTACATCATCGGCTCGAAAATCGGCGACACCTACATCGGCGCACCTATCATGATGCAGCCCGACGAATATAGGCGGTGGAGCGAGCGACAGTCGTTCCGCGACTTCTTCCGCAAGAAGAACGACGAAATCTATCAGGCCAAAGGCAAGGAAAAATTCGACTTCACCGACATGCACTTCGAACTCGGACCAGCTGAAAAAATCTTCGGACCGGGCGGCGTGCGCATCAAGACACAAGGTACGGCCGAACTGAAATTCGGTGCCACACTGAAAAACATCGACAACCCCTCGCTGCCCATCCGCAACCGCAAGACCACAAACATCGACTTCGACGAGAAAATCAACATCAACGTCAACGGAAAGGTGGGCGACAAGGTGAACATGAACCTCAACTACAACACCGACGCCACCTTCGAGTTCGATGCACAGAGCATGAAACTCAAATACGACGGCAAGGAAGACGAAATCATCAAACTCGTCGAAGGCGGAAACATCTCGTTCCCCAGCAACTCGTCGCTCATCAAGGGTGCCTCATCGCTCTTCGGTCTGCGCACCGACATGCAGTTCGGAAAACTCAAGCTGCAGCTCGTGGCCTCGCAGAAGAAGTCCAACTCTAAGAGCGTAGGCTCGAAAGGCGGCGTACAGTTCACCCCCTTCGAAATCGACGTGGCCGACTACGAGGAAAACCGCCACTTCTTCCTCTCGCAATATTTCCGCGACCGCTACGAGGATGGCATGAAACAGCTGCCCAACCTCACCACCGGCATCAAAATCAACCGCGTGGAAGTGTGGGTGACCAACAAGACGGGAACCACGCAGAACACCCGTAACATCGTCGCCCTGACCGACCTCGGCGAAAACACGAAGGTCTCCAATCCGCGATGGACAACCACCGGATCACCCGTACCAAGCAATGCCGCCAACACCGAGTATTCCGAGATTGTGAACAACTATGCCGAGGCACGCGACATCGACCAAGCCTCGACCACCCTCGACGGCATGGGACTCGTCGGCGGAAGCGACTACGAGAAACTCGAAAGTGCCCGATTGCTCAGCTCGTCGGAATACAAGGTGAACACTGCCCTCGGCTACATCTCGCTCAGGAGCCTGCAAACCGACCAGGTGCTGGCCGTGGCCTACGAATACACCTACGGCGGACGCACCTATCAGGTGGGTGAGTTCGCTTCCGACCAGACCTCCGTCAACCAGTCGCTCTTCGTCAAGTCGCTCAAGAACACCAGCAACAACCCGCAGCAAGGCAACTGGGACCTGATGATGAAGAACGTCTACTATCTCGCCGAATCGGTGCAGAAAGACAAGTTCCGCCTCGACGTGAAGTTCCAGAGCGACACCGCAGGCGTCTACCTCACCTATCTCCCCGAGCCACAGGTAAAGGACCAGCCGCTCATCCGCGTGCTCGGTGCCGACCGACTCGACAACAACATGAAGGCTCACCCCAACGGCTACTTCGACTATGTCGACGGCTATACCGTGTCGGGCGGACGCATCTTCTTCCCGCAGCCCGAGCCCTTCGGCGAAAACCTCTATCAGACGCTTGTCAGCAAAGGTGTCACCTCCGACCGCGCCGAACGCTATGCCTTCACCGAGCTCTACGACTCTACGAAGACCGTGGCCAAGCAGATTGCCGAGAAAGACAAATTCCTGCTCATGGGACAGTTCCGTGGCAGCTCGGCCAACGTCATCTCGCTCGGTGCCTATAACGTGCCGCAAGGCTCGGTAGTGGTCACCGCAGGCGGTATCACCCTGACCGAAGGGGCCGACTACACCGTCGACTACAACGCCGGCGAGGTGACCATCCTCAACCAGAGCATCATCGATGCCGGTACTGCCGTCAACGTCTCGCTCGAAAGCAACACCGAGTATGCCCAGACACGAAAGACCATGTTCGGACTGAACTGGGAATACAACTTCAACAAGAACTTCCAGATGAGCGGTACGTTCCAGCACCTCTCCGAACAAGCCCTCACCACCAAGGTGGCCATGGGTGCCGAACCGCTGAACAACACCTTGTGGGGCGTGAACCTCAACTGGAAGAAAGAGAGCCAGTGGCTCACCAACATGCTCGACAAGCTGCCCGGTCTGCATCTGACGCAGCCCTCGCAAATCTCCTTCACCGGAGAGTTTGCCCAGCTCATTGCTGGACAGAGCAAGGGCACACAAGACAATGCCTCCTACCTCGACGACTTCGAAAACACCGAAAACTCCATCGACGTGTCGTCGCCGTCGTCGTGGATTATCTCGAGCGTGCCCACCATGTTCAACGAATACCGCGACAAGACCGGACTGACCAGTGGCTTCAACCGCTCGCTCATGTCGTGGTACACCATCGACCCGCTCTTCACCCGCCGCTCGTCGTCGCTCACCCCCGGACACATCAAGAGCGACCTCGAACAACTCTCCAACCACTATGTGCGCGAGGTCTATGTGCGCGAGCTCTTCCCCAACCGCGACCAGGCCAGCTACAGCGGTACCACCAGCACCATCCCCGTGCTCAATCTCGCCTTCTATCCCAACGAGCGCGGTCCCTACAACTTCAATCCCGACCTCAATGCCGACGGTACACTCAACAATCCCCAACAGCACTGGGGCGGTATGATGCGCAAGCTCGACACCAACGACTTCGAGGCCGCCAACGTCGAGTACATCGAGTTCTGGATGCTCGACCCCTTCATCTACACCGCCCGCGAAGGCAAAGCCAGCGACTACGGCGGCGACTTCTACATCAACCTCGGCGAAGTGAGCGAAGACATCCTGCGCGACGGCAAGAAGTTCCACGAGAGCGGCATGGCTGTCGATGGCTCGACCAACTACACCACGACGCAATGGGGTAAGATACCGCAGCAAGCCACCGTCACCTATGCCTTCGCCACGACCAGCGGTTCGCGAGCCAAGCAGGACGTGGGCTTCAACGGACTCACCGACGAAGAGGAACGCAGCTACGACAGTTATCAAGACTTCCTCACCGCCATCCAGGGCAAGGTCAGTCAGGCCGTGTTCGACTCCATCATGAACGACCCCGCCAACGACAACTATCACTATTTCCGCGGACGCGACTACGACGAGATGCAGGCCAACATCCTCCGTCGCTACAAATACATCAACAACCCGCAGGGCAACTCGCCCGACAGCGAGACCCGCAGCGAAGGCTACGACACATCGTACAAGACCATGCCCGACGTGGAGGACATCAACCAGGACTACACGCTGAACGAGTATGAGAAATACTATCAGTATCACGTCTCCATCCGTCCCGAGGACCTCGTCGTAGGCCAGAACTACATCGTCGACAAGCGCGTCACCTCGCCCACCCTGCGCAACCTTCATGCGAATGTTCATGACCGGATTCAAGCATCCCATCGTGCTCCGCTTCGGTACCTTCGAACTGGTGCGTGGCGAATGGCGTGTCTATGAACAGAACCTCGACAACTCGGCCACACAGTCTGGTAAGATGACCGTCAGTGCCGTCAACATCGAAGAGAACAACGACAAGACACCCGTCAACTATACCCTGCCCCCGGGCATCCGTCGCGCCATCGACCCCAGCCAGCCGCAGCTTGTCGAGAACAACGAGCAGGCCCTCAACTTCACCGTCACCGACCTTGGCACCGGCGAGTCGAAGGCTGTCTATAAGAACACCTCGCTCGACCTGCGACAGTACAAGCGTCTGCAAATGTTCGTCCATGCCAACGCTATGGAACAGAACGTCACCAACCTGCGCGACGACCAGCTCGCCGTCTTCGTCCGCTTCGGTAGCGACTACAAGAGCAACTTCTACGAGTACGAGATTCCGCTGAAGCTCACCGAACCCGGCTACTACGACACCTACTCACTGTCAGGATGCGCCGCCGTATGGCCCGAAGAAAACATGCTCGACATCGCGCTCAGCGAGTTCACCGCACTAAAGAAGGCCCGCAACAAGGCCAAGACCGAAGGTAACGCCTCCTACAACCGTCTCTACACTGCCTACAGCGAAGAGCGGCCCGCCAACAAAATCAGCATCATGGGTAACCCGTCGCTCGGCGAAGTGAAGACCATGATTGTCGGCGTGCGCAACAAGTCGGGCGAGCCCAAGAGCGGCGAGGTGTGGGTCAACGAACTGCGACTGCGCGAATACAACAACTCGGGCGGTTGGGCAGCACAGGGCAACCTCAACGTACAGATGTCCGACTTCGGAAGCGTCAACGTCCAGGGACGCTACATGAGCGAAGGCTTCGGCGGACTCGAAGACGGTGTCTCGCAACGCTCTACCGACAACTACAAGACCTACAGCGTGACCACCAGCCTCGAACTCGGAAAGTTCTTCCCCGACAAGGCCAAGGTTACCGCCCCACTCTACTACTCCATCACGAAGGAAGAGACCAGCCCCAAGTACAACCCGCTCGACACCGACATGGAGCTCAAGGATGCCCTCGACGCCGCCGATGCCCACGAGCGCGACAGCATTGAGTCGATTGCCGTCACCAAGACCACCAACCGCAACTTCTCGCTCTCCAATGTCCGCGTAGGCATACAGGCCAACAAGCGCCACCCCATGCCCTTCGACCCCGCCAACTTCACCTTCTCCTACAGCCACTCCCACCGCTATACCAGCGGCGAGACCACCGTCTACGAGAAGGAAGACAACTGGCGAGGCTCCATGAACTACTCGTGGACACCCGTCTACAAACCCTTCGAGCCCTTCAAGAAGATGATCAAGTCGAAGTCGAAATGGTTTGAAATCCTCAAGCGCTTCGGCCTCAACTGGCTCCCGCAGAACGTCGCCTTCAACACCGAAATCACCCGCAACTACTACGAACTGCAAGAGCGCGACATGGAAGACCTCGGCGGCTCTACCCTGCCCCTCACCTTCAGCGAGCAGTTCCTCTGGAACCGCGACCTCTCCGTACGATGGGACCTCACCAAGAACCTCCACATGAGCTTCCAGAGTGCCACCCATGCCGAGATAGAAGAGCCCTACACCCCTGTCAACAAAGACCTCTATGCCGACCGCTACGCGGCATGGAAAGACTCCGTCTGGACCAGTATGCGACACTTCGGAACGCCGCTCGACTACAACCAGACCTTCACCGCCAGCTACCAGCTGCCGCTCAACCTCATCCCCATCTTCGACTGGATCAACAGCGACGCCTCCTACAACGCCACCTATAACTGGGTGCGCGGCACCGACCTCGAAGACGGAACGTCGCTCGGAAACACCATCAACAACAACCGCACCCTCAACATCAACGGCAACTTCAACCTCGAACGCCTCTACAACCACGTGCCCTTCCTCAAGAAGGCCAACGACCGTTTTGCCAAAGACTCCAGTGCCAACCGAAACCGCAATCAGGCCAACCGGCAAAACCAGAACAAGAAAAACGATAAGGACAAAGACAAGAAGACTGCCGAGCAAGACAAGAAAGCCGATGCACAGAAGAAGGCCCTGCCCAAGAACAAGAAGAGCTTTGAGCAGGAAATCACTCTTGTACCCGACACCGTCATCAAGGTCAACCACGGCAAGAAGACACGCCGCTTCACCCTCACCGCCAAGACCGAAGACGGAAAGCCCTTCAAGCTGAAATACAAGAAGGTCGACGACAACACCATCAGCATCCGCATGCCCAAGCAGAAGAAGGTCGATAGCGACGACAAGAAAGAAAACGGCGGAAAGAAACTCTCTGCCCGTCGCAACCGCCGCAGCAAGAAATCGGCACAGGCCGACAGCCTCGTCGTAGCCGAAGCACAAGCCGAAAAACTCGAAGAACAAGTCGAAAAGCAAGCCGATGCACCTGCCGAGACCAAGGAAGGAGCACTTGCCGAAGCTAAGGGTGGCGAACCCACCGACACCACCGCCGTTGCCGCCAAGGGCAAGGGCAAGAAGAAAGCCGCCAAGCAAATCATCCCCGTCGAACCCATCAAGCTCAAGCTCACCCTCACCCCACGCGAACCACTCGACAATCAAGGCTGGTACAAGACCGCACAGTCCATAGCCCGACTGCTCATGATGGTGCGCAACGTCAGCGTCACCTACCGCAACCAGTACTCCATGTCGCTGCCCGGCTTCATGCCCAACATCGGAGACGGACTCGGACAGACCCGCAGCTACGGACCCATGTCGCCCGGCCTCGACTTCGCCTTTGGCTTGACCGGCGACTCCTATATCGAACGGGCACGCGAGAACAACTGGCTGCTCCAATCCGAATCCGTAGCCACACCCGCCACCACCAACAAGACCGAAGACCTGCAGCTGCGCATGACGCTCGAACCCATCCGCAACCTCAAGATCGACCTCAACGCCTCGCGCACGCAGACCATCGGCAAGAGCATACAATACATGTATGAAGGCAACCCCACCACCCAGACCGGTACCTTCACCATGACCACCATCTCCATCTCCACCGCCTTCAGCGGCATCGGCAACGCCAACAACGGCTACCACTCGCCCGCCTTCGAGAAGTTCTGCAACTCGCTCGAAGGCTTCCGCCAGCGCGTCGAGTCGCAATATGCCGGCGTCCGCTATCCCGACAACTCAACCTTTGGCGGACAGACCTTCAACCCCGAGAACGGCGGCGTCAATCCCTACTCCGCCGACGTCATGATACCCGCCTTCCTCTCCACCTACACCTCCACAGGCGGAAAGTCGCTCAACATCTTCCCCGCCCTCTCGCGCCTGCTGCCCAACTGGACCGTGCGCTATAGCGGACTCTCCAAGCTGCCCTGGTTCCGCGACGTCTTCAAGTCGTTCAACATCAACCACGCCTACAAGAGCATCTTCGCCATAGGCTCCTACAGCACGTTCAGCACCTTCCAGGAGTTCATGGGCCCGTCGCTCGGCTTCGTCACCGATGCCACCACCGGCAACCCCATACCCTCGTCCATGTACAACGTCTCCACCGTCAGCATCAACGAAGCATTCTCGCCGCTGCTCGGCATCGACATGACCTTCAACAACAACCTCACCGCCAAAGTAGAATACCGCACCACCCGCGTGCTCAACCTCTCCATGACCAGCGTCCAGATCAACGAAGCCACCTCGCACGACTGGGTCATCGGAGCAGGCTATAAGATTAACGACTTCAACTTCTTCGGGCTCGGCCAGCGCAACCATCGCGCCGTCAAGAACAAGAAGAAGGGAGCCGACGACGACCAGAACCCATCGGCCAACGCCACCGGCACCCGCAAGACCAACGGCGTCAACCACGACCTCAACCTGCGCCTCGACCTCTCGCTGCGCAAGCAGGCCGCCATCACACGCGACATCGCCTCCATGACCTCGGCAGCCAGCAGCGGAAACACCGCCTTCAAACTCTCCTTCATGGCCGACTACACCCTCTCCAAGCTCCTCACCATGAGCTTCTACTACGACCGTCAGACCAACACCCCACTGCTCTCCTCCAGCAGCTACCCCACCACCACACAAGACTTCGGACTCTCCATGAAGTTCTCCCTCACACGATAATGCATAATTTGCAGCGGATGAACACGGAACCAACGGTCACTGTCGCGAAGCGGGGAAAGTAATGACACGGTATAAAATTCCGTTAGTATGTAGGGGAAGACGCTTCGCTGATGAAAAGTGATAAGTGATAAGCCTCCATATGAATGTAGGGACGCGGCGTGCCGCGTTGAAAAAATATCGTCTCTACGTCTCTCTGTCGAAATCCTAACGCGGCACGCCGCGTCCCTACATACTAATGGAGAAACTATCGTCTTAACTCCTTCGGGAAATTCGAGTAATTCGTGGTACTAATTCCTTTTCTAATTCATAACAAAACTTCAACCCCATGAACAGAGACAAATCCATCAGCCCCCTGGCCATGCTGACCATCTTCATGATGCTCATGCTGACGCCCAGCGCCTCAGCACAGTCGTTCCAATACCCCGAGTATGAAGGCATGGAAGAAATCGCCGTGAGCCATCAGGACGCCCAGCCCAACATCATCGACTACGCCACCGCCTTCCTCAACCACTACGCCGACAAGGCCACGTTCTACGGCAAGGCATACGCCGACTGGCAGAAATACCTCGCAGCCCCCGACACCACATTCTGCGTCGACACAAAGAACGCCTACATGCACTACGAACTCGTTCGCCCCGAGCCCGACGACACCATCGTCATAGAGATGTGCTACTGGAACTGCGCCGACCGCAAGCGCCGACTCGTATGCGCCAACAGCTACATGAGAGTGGAAGGCGACTACGGCTACGACGACTACATCGGCACCTACTTCTACGTCTACGACAACGCCACCGGCATCATGCGCGAAGTATTGGCAGAAGACATCGGCGCACTCTACGACGGCGACGGCCTCAGCGTGTTCTTCCTCCCCCGCAAGGGCACCACCATCAAAGTCTCGGCCGCCGCCGGAGGCGAGCGATGGAACGAAGTACTCAAGTGGAACGGCTACACCTTCCGCTCCAAGCGAGTCCGCTAATCCTCCCCGAAAAGACACATTAACATAAGAACATATTATTTCCTTTTACCAGACACATTAACACAAGAACACATTATTTCCTTTACCAAACACATTAACACAGGAACATACCCCCCACACAGAAAAGACACATTAACATAAGAACACATAGTTTCTTTTACTATGAACTGTGAACTGTGAACTATGAACTATGCACTATGAACTATTCAAGTGTCTCTCTGTCGGAAAACATGTTATTATGTTAATATGTCTCTCTGTCTCTCTGTCGGAAAACATGTTATTATGTTAATATGTCTCTATGTCTCTCTGTCGGAAAACATGTTATTATGTTAATATGTCTCTCTGTCGGAAAACATGTTATTATGTTAATATGTCTCTCTGTCTCTCTGTCGGAAAACATGTTATTATGTTATTATGTCTCTATGTCTCTCTGTCGGAAAACATGTTATTATGTTAATATGTCTCTATGTCTCTCTGTCGGAAAACATGTTATTATGTTATTATGTCTCTTTAATGTTAATTTGTTTTAAAACGGCAACCGAAATGTTAACACATTCTGTTGACTAAAATCTTCATTCTGGAGAAAAAGAAAGGTCATTTTTGGTAAAAAACGAGGTTGTTTTCAAAAAAGGATATGTTTTTTTGCCATAAAGCATACCTTTATTGGTCATAAAGCATACCTTTATCGAGCAAAAAGCATACCTTTTTTAGTTAAAAATCTGCTTGTTACCATCGGTTACCGCAGGTTTTTGCAGGTTAGAAATTGCACACTCGCCCATCACCTCTCTCCCCTCCCCTTTGTTTAGAGTTCCACCCAACTGCACACGCATACGTGCGACGGATGCCTCCGCGTCCCCTCCCGCTCCAAAATTTTCGATTCTCCGTGTTAAAACAAAACCGCCATTTGTTAACAAGTGTAAAGTTTTGACAGATTATCATCCCTGCAACGGCTACATTTTTTACTTCAAAAAATATTATTTAGAAAAAAACCTGCCATCGGTAAACGATTATATCACAAAAAAATTATATCTTTGCAGTGTTCTTTCTTCAAAAAGGACAAGACATATGGTTTAATTAAGCATTACTATTATTTCGTGTCTGCCGAAAACCACTGCAATCGTTAAGGAATAAGACGTAGAAATGATAATAATTAGATAGGTGTACCAGCAAAAGGTGTACTTATTTGCCTTGATAATAGATGCTCACACCAATAGTGTGGGTTTCTTAAAGGCAAAGTAAGGTTCCTTTTGCAGTGGTGCCTTGGCGACACGATAAGAAGCTCGCACTTTCTTATTGTGTAAAGACGAATTGATAGAATGCGTAAAAACTATCAATTCTATGCCAAATACCCAACTTACTGCTGCTCGAAATGCAAGACATGACGAGTTTTACACTCAAATTGATGACATTGCTAAAGAACTAAAACACTACAAACCCTATTTAAAGGACAAAGTAATTCTTTGCAACTGCGATGACCCCTACGAGAGCAATTTCTTCAAATTTTTTGCGCTCAACTTCAATGCTTTCGGATTGAAAAAACTTATTGCCACCTGTTATGATGGTTCGCCTATTACAGGCAATGAATTGTCTTTAGACTTCGGTGAGTTCTCGTCTGAGCCAAAGAAAATTGCCTATAAGGTTGAAATTACCGAGGTAAAAGACTATAACGGCGATGGGGCTGTAAACCTTGCCGATGTGCAATACCTCATACAAAATGAAAAAAATGTGTTATCCGTGCTAAAAGGCAATGGAGATTTTCGTTCTAAGGAGTGTATTGAATTATTAAAACAAGCAGATATTGTCGTGACCAACCCACCATTTTCCCTTTTCAGAGAATATGTGGATCAACTTGAAAAATTTGAGAAGCAATATGTCATAGTAGGAAACACTAATGCATTAGCATATAAAGAAATATTTAGATTATTCCAACAAGATAAGATTCGAACTGGTTATACAAACTTTAATGTCGGTATGTTCTTTTATGTCCCAGACTCTTATGAGAAGTACCACCATATGGAAAATGGTAAAAAAGTTGCTCGTGTTTCTACGTCCTGCTGGTATACTAATTTACCCGTTGAGAAACATAAGGAAGAATTTGTTCTATACAAAAAATATAATTCTGCTGAATATCCTAAATATGAAGACCACGATGCAATAGATGTATCGGAAGCACAACTGATACCAATAGATTATTATGGAATTATGGGAGTGCCTATAACATTTATAGATAAGTTCAACCCATCTCAGTTTGAAATTGTTGCTTGTTGTGAACCTTGTATAAAATTGGAAACACTTAAAAAATTGCCAGATTTTAAAGAATATCCATCGCGTCAGAAAATATACAATGGTGTTCTTTGTCAGAAAAAGTATCATAGGCTACTCATCCGCCGCAAACAATAAATATAGACATTATGGATATTACACTTCATCAGATTACAATCCGCGAGTTAGCTGCGGATTACAAAGACCTCAGTATGCAAGAGGAGGGCATTGTGGGGTATGGTGGACGATTGAACATTCGCCCAAAGTATCAGCGCGAATTTGTCTACGACGACACGAAGCGCAATGCGGTCATCGACACGGTATGGAACAATTTTCCTCTCAACGTGATGTATTGGGTTGAGGTCGACAAAAGCGACGACAGCGAAATTGTCTATGAGTTGCTCGACGGACAACAGCGCACCATCAGCATCTGCTCGTTTATCGCAGGCGAGTTTATGATGAACATTGAGGGCAACCTCTGCGCCTGGGACAACCTGACACAAACGCAACAAGACAAAATTCTAAACTATCCCCTGCAAGTGTATATTTGCAAGAATGGCACCGACGAGGAAAAGCTGAAGTGGTTTAACGTCATCAACATTGCCGGCGAGAAACTCACCTCCCAAGAAATCAGGAATGCCATATACTCTGGCAGCTGGGTCACCGAAGCCAAACGGCGCTTTAGCCGCACAGGCTGCGTGGCTTTCCGCATCGGCTCAGACTATATGAGCGGAGTGCCCATCCGCCAAGACTATCTTGAAACGGCTATCAAATGGATTGTGGACTTTAAGAAACAAACCGCCAGCGAGACACCTGCGCCACAAACCATCGAGGCCTACATGGCACAGCATCAGCACGACACCGATGCCGATGAGCTGTGGCAGTATTTCCAGAATGTCATACACTGGACAAAAACTCATTTTACTCGCCTATACAAACGGGAAATGAAACAGGTGGAATGGGGACTACTCTACAACCGCTATAAAGACACAACCCTTACCGAGACTCATCTTGCCAATGAAGTGGAACGGTTGATGGCCGACAGCGACGTACAAAGGAAATCAGGAATATTCTGGTATGTCTTCGACGGCGACGAACGACACCTTGGCATCCGCGCGTTCGACGACAATACCCGTCGCGAGGTCTACGAGAAACAAAAAGGCATCTGCCCACACTGCGGCAACCATTTCGACATTGACGAAATGGAAGCCGACCACATTAAGCCGTGGGCTGAAGGAGGGCACACGGTAAAAGAAAACTGTCAGATGCTATGCCGCGACTGCAACAGAAGAAAAGGGGCGAAATAAATATGTGGATGTGTCAAAATTGACACATCCCTCATATAATATCACCGCCAGGGGTCTTGGTTGGCGGGGATGCGGATGTCGCTGAGGTAGTTGATTTCCCACACGAACCATTGGCCGGTGCTGGGCTTACGGCGCAGGGTGATGGGGCGGTCGTTGTCGGCACCGGTGGAATGGAGGTAGAGGGTGGCATAGTCTTGCTGCTGGTAGCTGTAAGGGTTGCTGCTGACGACAATCTGCCAGGGCTGCGACGGGGTGTAGTTGTTCTCGGGTGATGAGCCTGAGAAGAACGACCGCATTTTGTAGCCTTTGCCGGCGAGGCGCTCGCCCAGGAACTGCACCTCGTGGGGCGACAGCGGGCGCGGACCGCGCAGGAAGTTCAGCATGTTGATGGTTTCTTGCGGGTTTTGTTCGTAATAGCATAGCACGGCGACGCTGAGTGCTGCCACGGTGAACTCGTCTTGCAGACTGGCTTCGGGCATGGTCTGCAGCTCGGCTACCGAGCGCGGGAACCGACTGAGCACGACGGTGCGGCTCTTGTTGCCACCGCCAAGCACATTGCCCACGATGTTACCTACCGATGATGCGGCACTGCCAAGACTACCCATGCCAGGGTTGGGGGTGCCGTTTTTGTCGGCGGAAGCTGCGCTCCCGATAAGTCCGATGATGTCATTTAATAGTCCCATATTTTTAATTGAAAACTGATAATTGAGAGTTGAAAGTTCAATTTTAACGTAATACCGTGCTCTTCTGTGTTCATCCGCTGCCGATTATGCATTATGAATTGTCTTCGAGGAACATGGTGTCGTCCATGTCGGCGAGCGACTTTTTCTTTTTGTTCTCGCGGGCACCGGCTTTCAGCAGGTTGCGGGCGGCTGTAATGATGCTGGGACCGCTTTCGGAGGTGGTGATTTTCAGCCTCGAGATTTTCTTCACGGTGTCGTTCACGCTCGACTCGACATCCATGAAGCGTATGCCGAAGTCTTGTACGCGGTCGATGACGGTGTTGGCGGCATCCATCATGGCCTGTTGGTTCTTGAGCTGGCGCACCTGTGTCCACATCATCTCGAGCACGCGCAGGTTCATATACATGGTCTGCGGACCGAGTATCATGACGCCCTGATCGTAGGCTTCGCGCCATAGGGCGGCATCGTTGAGCAACGCGAGGTTGAGGGCACCCTCGATGGGGACGTACATGATGGCGAAGTTCAGGCGGTTGTAGCCTTCGGGCAGGAAGCGGGTGTACTCTTTTCGCGCCAGTCGCTTGACTTGTGCCCGCACGCTGTTGATGTGGGCGCGGAGATATTCGTGTTTCTCGGGTTGTCCATCGGGGGTGTTCATGTAACGCTCGTAGGCGGTGAGCGACATCTTCGAGTCGACGACAACGTGGCGGTTGTTGGGGAAGTGGAGGATGAAGTCGGGCACCATGCCTCGCCCGTCGTCGCCCTTGAACTGTCGGCCACTCTTGTCTTTCAGCGTCTCTTGGGTATCGTATTGCTCGCCCTCCTTCAGCTCGAGGTCTTCGAGAAGCTGCTTGAGCTTCAGCTCGCCGAAGTTTCCCTGCACCTTCACCTCGCCGGTGAGGGCACGCGTGAGCCGGTCGGCGGTCTCGCCGATGGCGGCACTCTTCTGCATATTGATCTTGATGGTCTCGTCGAGTCGGGTGAGAGCCTCGGCCTGCTGCGCCTTGCTCTTGTCGAGCGCCTCCTGCATGTCCTTGAGACTCTTTTGCAGAGGGTCGATGATTTTCGAGACTTGCTCTTTGTTGTTCTCACCAAGCTCGTCTTGCCGTTGTTTGAGCACCTTCTCCGAGGTGGTCTGCATCTGCTCGCGGATGAGGTCGAGCTGACTCTTCACCTGCTCTTCGTTCATCTTTTTCAGGGCGGCTATCTGTCCTTCGTGGGCTTCTTTGGTCTGACGCAGCTGTTGCTCGAACGACTGTTTCAGGTCGGCAATCTGGCGTTCGTAGGTCTGACGCATCTCGTCGAGAGCCTCGGCATTGCGCTTGGCCTCGGTGCGCTTGAACTCTTCGGCGGCAGCCTCCTGACGTTTCAGACTCTTCTCACTCTCGGCCTTGAAGTCGGCGAGTTGCTTGGCGAACGTGGCTTTCAAGTCGTTGACCTGACTGTCGGCAGCTGTCTTCTGGTCGGTGAGCTGTCGCTCGTAGGAGTCTTTCTGCGTGGTGAGCTGCCGTTCGTAGTCAGACTTCTGCGTGTCGAGCTGTCGCGAGAATTCGTTGCGTTGGGTATCGAGTTGTCGTGAGAAGTTTTCGGCATTGGTCTTCTGCACATCGCGTTCGGCGGTCAGCGTGGTTATGGTGTCGGTCTTGTCGGCGATGACCGTCTCCTGACCGCGAATCTTGTCGGTGAGGTCGGCAATGTTGCTTTCCAACCTGGCAATGTTTTCCAGGAATCCGCTCTTGCCTCGGTTGCCGATGAGATAGCCGAGGACCGCCATCACCACGACAGCAATTATCGCAACTATAAATATTGTATTCATATTCTTTATTATTTACAATTTGACAATGTACAATTAATCTATTCTTCAATTTCAGTTCCCGTTGAACCTAAAAACTAAAAACTAAAAACTAAAAACCTACCCTCCATGTCCTAACTTCATGATTTTCGTGGGGCATCCCTTGACACACTTGCCACACTTCAGGCAGTCGGGATGCAGATAGCCTATCTCCTCGCCGCGGGCATCGTAGGGCTGGAGCTGCATTGGACAGACACGGGCGCACATCTTGCACTTCATCTCGCACTGACTGCTGACGTGAATGTTGGTGAATGTTTTGGGCAGCGGGGCTTTCTTCGGGGCTACCCAACGCGAAATGGAACCCATGGGACAGAACGAGCACCAGGTGCGCGGTGCATAGATGAACGAGAGGGTGACGCCCACGATGGTGGTCATGAGGATGATGGTCCAGAACACCCGGCCCACGTCGGACCAGCTCTTGGCAAAGCTCAGCTGGATGCCGAACATGGTGAAGATGAAAAAGACCATGAAGAGGCGGAAGCCGAAGGTGCGGACGAACTTGGGGATTTCACGATGGGGCGAGTATTTCGAGAGGAGCCGGTCGTACATGTTGCCACGGGGACACACGTTGCCACACCACCAACGGCCTTTCCAAATGCTGGTGAGCACAGGACCGAACATACATATCAAGGCAAGCAGACCGACGACCGGATAGAACCAGCCGATGATGAGGTAGGCAATGATAATCCAATAGAGCGGAAGCCCTGGAGTCTCGAAATGTCGATGAAAACGTTTTTTCTTTGCCATAAATGATAAAGCGGTTTCAAATGTTTGTTTAGAGTATCATTTGGCAAAGTTACGAAAAAACGAGCGAAAAGCCAAATATCTTTTGTGCTTTTCTGAGTGCGAGTAACTTCGACGCTGTCAGAGTTACAAAAAAACTGCATATCTCTCAAAAGGAATATGCTTTTGATGTTTTTTTTGTGAATAAACTAAAAACTGGACACAGGCACATCAGCCGATGCTGTTGATAGCCTGCTGTAGTTTTTTCAGGAAAAGTGTTGACTGCCGACCGTCCATCTGGGCATGATGAAACTGCATGGAGATGGGTAGCGTGGTCGTGAACCAACGACGACGGTAGCGGCCCCAAGCAAGGAAGGGATTGTTGAAGATGCCCGTGTACTGGTTGACGATGATGTCTAATTCGGTGCCGACAACGGCGGATGTGCCGGCAATCATCGCGCCATCGTCATTGATGTTGCGGCATGTGGTGGCGGTCTCATGGGTGAGTTTGTCGTAAGACTGGCTGAACTGTTCGAGGCTATCGCTATAGGGGATGTCGCAGTTGCTGATGCCACCCTCGGCATTATCAACTATCACGTTGATGGCAAGTCGGTCGAATCGGTAAAGCTTGTCGTTCAAAGGCAGCATGAAGAACTCGTCGACCTGACAGGCTGCCTTGCCGATGCACCAGCACAGGAGCATGTTGAACTTCAGACCTCTCTTGCGGCTTACCTTGCACAGGCGCGTCACGTCGAAGGTCTTGACGATGGTCACCATTGGCATCGGCGACTTCATCCACATCTCGAATGCCTGTGCCCGACTGGTTGTCTTGGGGTCGATTTCTTGTTTCATTGTGGTTCTGTTTATATTGTTCCGGCAATCAATGGCGGCAATAGACCGCAGTATTGCCTGAAGTTTTTTGGGGTTCTCGATGATTTTCGGCAAAGATACTCAGATTTGTGGAATTATCCTTATCTTTGCGTCACAATTTCAAAGTAATAAATCAGCAGCTATGAAGCGTCCTAAATTCATCATCGCCATGAAAAGGCCACAGGCTGGCAAGCCTTTCTCGGGAACGGGCGAATTCAGACTCGGCATGGTCTATCAACACAAGGACCTGCTGAAGCACGACGAGGAGTGCATCGGCGGCGGGTATTATCGTTTCGACTACGTCTCGAACCGTCTCTTGCTCGACCGGTCGTCGTTCGACTTCGGGCAGCCCAAGTGGCATCTGCTGGAAACGCTGAAGGTGCCGTCGACATATCGGGGGCTGCGGTTGGTCTATACCTACGATGATGGGTTCAACGAGGATTTTAATGTCAGCGAGCAACTGACCATCGAGTATGTCGATTGAGTCGTTTAGCCGACCATCGGGGTCAACGAGGACTTTCGCCTAAGCTGACGATTACAGCCCTTTCACCCAGTCCTCCAGGTCTTCCTTGGAAGCATCGTTGAGCAGCCTGCCCTCTTTCCAGTTGAGATTGGGATAGGTGGCTTTCAGGTCTTCGCAGGCTTTCTTGATGGTGCTGCCGCCAGAGGTAGCAAAGGGAATGAGGACCTTGCCCTTGAAGTCGTAGGCTTCGATGAAGGTGTTGACAATGGTCGGACAGGTGTACCACCAGATGGGGAAGCCGACAAACACCACGTCGTAGTCGTTCATATTTTTGAGCTTTCCCTTGATGGCCGGGCGACTGCTCTTGTCTTTCATCTCTACAGAAGAACGGCTCTGCTTGTTGCGCCAGTCGAGGTCGGCATCGGTATAGGGCTTTTGAGGCTGAATGCGATACAGTGTACCACCTGTCACCTCGGCCAACTGACGAGCGACACCCTCGGTGACTCCCGATGCTGAGAAATAGGCTACCAATGTTTTCATCTTCTTTTCCTGCTTGTTTTGTGCGTTTACACTGAGACCGATTGCCAACAGTGCAGCCATCATGACTACAATTCTCTTCATGTTCTTCACTGTGTTTATAATTGACAACATTTATACTTACTCGCCTTGCAGACTCATAAAGCGACATGCCGGATTCCTACATGCTGACGGAGTCTTTTTTGTTCAACTTTTCAACCTTTCAACCTTTAATTATTTCTGCCAGTCGCCTTCCCACCTCGTAAGCGTTCTTCAGGTCTTCTTCCCAATGCTCTTCCCGATATTGGCGCTTGGCTTCCTCGGAGAAGCCGGCCAGCTCATAGCGGTCGTAGTTTTTCACTTGGTAGGTGTTGTAGGCATAAAGGTGTTCGGGCTGACCGAGGGCATTGGCAATGCAGTATTCCATCGACCCATAGCCTTGGCTGTTGTTTCTCTCGGGCTGGCCGTTCATGGTCTCTACCAACACGACCGGCATTTTTTTCGGGGCAGTCAGGCTATAGTCGTTGTAGGACAACCAAGGGAAAGCCAGGCGCTCGAGGAACGTGCGCATCTGTCCTGTCACATCGCCGAAATATATCGGTGAGCCCAAGACCAGAGCGTCGGCCTCAGCGATTTCCTCCAATATCGGGGTCAGCGCGTCCTTGAACTTGCAGACGTTTGATGCACGACCCTTTATCTTGCAGGCCATACACGACATACAACCCTTATAGTCGAGTCCGTAGAGGCGAACGGTCTTCACCTCGATTTCACTACTTACAGCGGCTGCGCCCTCTGCAATTTTCTGTAACATGGAGGCCGTGTTGAAGTTCTTGCGCGGACCTCCGTCGATAATCATTATTTTCTTCATATCTTGTTTTTCTTGGTTTATCTAACGCTGAATTTCTTCCAATGCTCCTGTCTCGGAATCGATGATGAAGCCACGCACCACGATGTCTTTCGGCAGAAGCGGATGGGTCTTGATGGCCTCAACCGTCTTGCGGACCGATTCGGGCGTATCCTTGAAGCCCTCCAGCCAGTGATGCAGGTCGATGCCGCACTGCTGAACGGTGTCGAGCGTCTCGTCGGTCACGCCACGGGCCTTCATCTCATGGTGGAAATGGTCGAAACTCATGTGGCAGGCTCCACATTGCGAGTGGGCTACCACCATGATTTCCTCCACACCCAGTTCATAGACTGCAACGACAAGGCTGCGCATGGCTGAATCGAAAGCCGAGATGACCAGTCCTCCGGCATTCTTGATGATTTTCGCATCGCCGTTCTTCAGCCCCAAAGCAGCCGGCAGCAACTCGGTCAGGCGCGTGTCCATGCACGACAACACCGCCAGCTTCTTGTCGGGATACTTGTCTGTCAGATACTTCTCGTAGCCCTTTGAAGCCACAAAAGTCTTATTATATGCAACAATCTCATCTATCATATCGTTCTATCATTTGATTTTCTGACAGCAAAGATACACATTTTTGAACTTTTCTGAATATTTTTTCTCTTTTTTTTGAGAACTATATACCTGTTGTCCCCGATTTTTTGTGGGGGATGCATCATGATATAAAAACCGTCACTATCATCTGCCATGTTGAATACCTTATGGATTATTCAATTCCCATAAGTTTAAAGCTAAAGTTTGATTCGTATCACCCTTTGCCATCGGAACTTCTGATGGCAACAATAACCATTTTTTAATTGCTTTTACAACATCAGAAAAAGATTCTTTCTTGCCCCTTCTTCCACAATTCTCAACCTGCCACAATTCACCCGTATCAATCAGAATTTTGATATTGTATCCTTCTTGTTTGCTCATTACATGAATGTGTGGTGGTTTATTGGGCGAATTATCTCCTTGAACAATTATATCATATACATTTGATGGAAACAAGGATTTGCCTCCGTCCTTCATATTCAATTTTGCCATTTCATTTAATGGCTCACGCTGTGAAGTAAGTTTTTCTTCTATCACCCTATACACCTCTTCTCTAATTATCCTTTTAATCTTATCAGTCATATTGTATTAATTAACTTGTTATTATCCTTTAAATATCAACTCTTTTGCAAATATAATTCAGCAAATTTATATTTCAAAATATCTTTAGTTAAAGATTTCTAAAGTGTTAACAAAAAGAAAAATCACCGACAAACATAAAGAATATCAGTGATTTTTTTATAAATTTGCAACGTGTTTGTCTTACCATAGTCAACAAAACCATTATGCGTAAGATAAAACGCTACCCCCTCTTTTCAAAAGAGTGGTGTGAACAAGTCAAGGACTTGATTCGCAGAGTTGAACACGTGGCTCGGTAAAACGTGTACCCTTGCTGTTACAGCAGTAAGGGATTTTATTATAAATATATCCTCCCAAACTTTTCAAGTTAGCACCATATTTATGGTAATTATTCAGGGTCAAACCCTATATAATTGCCTAGAAAGATGAATAAGAAACTTATAAGACTCACAGAAACCGATTTGAGACGGATGGTTGCTGAATCAGTAAAGGGAGTAATCAACGAATTGGATTGGAAAACATATGCAAATGCTGCAAGGAAAAGGGCAGAGCAAGGCGCAAGTGATTACGACATATATCAACTTGACCAAGCAGCCAATAAAGCGTTGTTTAATAAATATACACAACTTTCGCATGTTAGTAGTTAACAGAAGTTATCGGGAGTTAACAGGTCTTTGACCTGTGGAGTTAACGGACAATAGTTTTTTGGAGTTAACGGACAATAGTTTTTCCTATCGCGAGAACTATCGTCTGCTAACTCCTGCTAACTTCCGTCAACGCAGTCGACTAACTCCCGTTAACTCCCAGCAAGCAAAGCTTGCGAAACTTGAATAAATATATACAAGTTTCGCAAGTATACGAAATCTTTGACATTTAGTCGCCTACGGCGAAAAATCCTTCAAATCTTCACAAATCAAACAAATAAATTTTGTAAGATTTTGAATAGATTTGTGAGATTTCTATCACGAAGTGACACTCATTATCAGATATTCAGAACTTGCGCAAGTTGATTAAATATAAAATAACCGGTGACACAAATTTTCCGTTTGCGCCACAAATTCAGACAACAAAGGGTGAGTATACTTATGGACGAAATGAAGATGGTAGCTATTCAAAGAAATATCCACATGCGGGACAAACGGGAAGATATCCGCAATTAGGTTATCAAGGAGATTTTAACGATACATATTATACCCCAATAGGTGATAATTTAGACGACGAGCCATATGAAAGGACAACATATGATAATTTCCCAATGCATAAAGAAAGACATAAAGACATGAGCAACTATTTCAGTGGAAAATCCAAGTATATAAAGAAAAGGTTGGCAAAATGAATCAATGAACAGAAAGATTGGAAGAATCGTTTCTGAATGTATCAGACGAAACATTCGTTAAGCCACCTTGCAAAATTTCAGTTTATCCCAAGTGGCAATCAGTCCAATGGACTTATTGAACATATCCGCAAAGCGTTCCGATTGGGACGCTTTTCTTGTGTTCCAACGGTACACAGGGTCAAATCCTATATAATTGCCTTTTTTTAATGTAATAGGTCCAACAAAATTAAACTTTTTCTCTCAAACGACCCGAAGATTCAACTCCAAAATGCAACTACGTCTGCAAAGGTATGAAAAAAGTCTGAACCGGAGCCTTGAATCCGAGTTTTTTTCTTGGCCTTGCATTGATTTTATATTGTATTTGCTTAATTTGCTCTTCTGTGTAGTTGTCGAAACTGACTTTTTTAGGTATGTATTGCCTGTAGAGCTTGTTGGTATACTCAATGAGTCCTTTCTCCCATGAGGAATACGGGTGTGCGAAGTATATTTTAGTGCCTAATGCCTCTGCCAGTTCCTTGTGTCTTGCAAACTCCGTCCCGTTGTCCGTGGTGACAGACCTGATGTATCCCATGTATGGCAGTAATTCCCTGTATGCACCCTTGAAGACCCCGTCGGCATCCTTTCCTTGTGGCAGTTTGGTGATGATGGAGAATCCCTGGCTCCTCTCCACCAGTGTCAGCATGGCATCCTTGTTCCCCGGGCCTACGATGGTGTCCATCTCCCAGTCACCGTATCTCGTGCCGTCTGCTGTTGCAGGACGTTCATCAATGCTTACCCTGTCCCTGATGGGGATATGCCTCCCGACAGGACGTTTGCGGTGCTTGAGCTGGTGGCGGCAGTGCCTGTAGAGGTCGCCGCCCTGCTCCCTGTCCTGACGGATGTACTGGTAGATACGCTCCACTGATACCATCGCATAGCCTTTAAGCCTGCATACACCCACTATCTGCTCAGGTGACCATTGCCACTTTCGCATATAGCGGTTGATGCGGTTCTTCACCTCGCCCGTGAAGCTGCGGTTCTTACTCAGCCGCTCTTTACGGACATCTGCAAGCATCTGGGCATGGGTGAAACTGTACTCACCCCTGTCGTTCCGATTGCGTTTCAACTCGCGGCTTACGAACCTTGCTTATACATCACAGAAATTGTGTACCTTTGCGCACTGGTTAGTTGGCTCATCTTATGTAACTTTTGGAAGGGGCTGCAAAGATACCAATTTTTTCCATCAGGGAGAGAGGGATTTTCCCTCTTTCTCCTGAAAAAAAATCTTTTCTTCTCAGTTCCTTGTTATTTTCTCCAAAAGTTGCATTTCTTAATTGAACTTACGTCTCGCCCCCCAGAATATTCCTTCATCCCTTTAACGCGACACGCCGCAGCGCTAATGCATAGTTCATAGTGTAGAGTGTAGAGTTGGCTGGCGCATCGCAGTCATTACTCATTATTCATTATTCATTACTCATTAGCGAAGCGTTTGCCTTCCCCTACATGCAAACGGAATTTTATTCCGTATTCCTCCGTGATTCTCCGCAACAGACCTTTCAACTTTCAACTTTATACAGGATGAACATAATCAGAACTATCGCTGCGACCAATATGACGAAAGAAGTGATGAAGGTTATCAAAAGGTAGCCGACCAGTCGCAGTTTGGAATATCCGGAAAATTGTTTAAACGCAATGAAGATGGTCAGAACAGCCATGATGTTGAGTATTTTCAGACTGAGGATTTTTCCTGGTATTGAAAAGATGCTGTAGGCATTTGACGAATAGACGAGGGCAATAATGAACTCGGAGAAGCGGAGATTGGGAATAGCAGGCGATTTGCGGAAGAACAGATATAGGGGAAGAAAGAAAAATACCAGCATCAAGAGTGAGAAGATAGCCGGATTTCGGTCGTAGAGAAGGTTCATCGTTTTGACGAATTTCTCCATTTGCAAATTAATCTGGGCTTTTTCATCTTTATTATTCTCCGTCTTCATGGCATCGCTGACACCCTGTTTCATTTGGCTCAGGTTGTCGTTGGTCGGCTTTCCAAGCTGACCTGCCGACTCTTGCGACACGGGGCCTTGTTCAGAAACTTCAACGATTTTCCGGTTTTCTGTTTCAGTCGGTTCAATACTGAAGATGCCATGCTCGACAATGGCAGAAATGGCCGCCAGGACGAAAAACATCTTGAAGGGAGGAAAGTAGGCCGACTGCATGCCACGGAGATAGTCGCGAATCATATAGCCGGGACGCAGAATCAGGTCGCGCAGGCTTCGGAACATACTTCTGTTGCCAAAGCCCCAAACGTCGAGGAAGAGCAGGAATGCTGCCTTGAAAGAGAATCGCCCTATCCTGGCTGACTGTCCACAACGAGGGCAGTAGCCTCCCTCGAAAACGTTTTTGCATGAGGCACACTCATGGGTGACCTTTTCGAGCGGTGCCAGTTCAAACGGCCGACGCTGCCACATGCGGAATGCACGCAGCCAGGCTTTTCGTTTCTGTTTGTCTTTTATGTAGGTCAGTGCGTTCATCTCATATTTGCCTGCGGGCGGTCTCAATGATGGTGTCGTAGCCTCGGAGCAGGTCGTCCTGATCGATTTCTATGTGAATGTCGGGCTGGATGCCGAACTCGGTGGGTTGCTTGTTGATGTCGTACATCGGGCAGGCCGAGAACCTTACGCCCCACCCGTTGGGCAGCTCACTGCTGAAGGGTAGGCCTGCCCCGCCACCCGTCTGGTCGCCCACGACAACCACATGGGGACACTGCTTCATATACTTCACAAACTCGTTGGCTGCACTATAGACCGAGCGATTGGTGAGCACTGCCACGCGCTTCTGCCAGCGTACTCCCTTCGAGGGTTTCAGCCGCTGCTCTTCCATCTTCGAGAAATCGTTGTGCCCGCGGCCGGCCTTGTGTTGCATGTAACCCACGAGCCGTTCCTCGTTGGTGAATCGCGCTGCCAGCTGTTCGGCAGCAGTGAGCTGACCTCCGCCGTTGTTGCGCACATCGACGATGAGCGCCCGGCAGGGTGCCAGATAAAGCAGCACGTCGTCGAGGTTGCCCGCACCAAACTCGTTGGCGAAGGTCGAACAGCGTATGTAGCCGATGTTGTCGTCAAGGATGCGATAGCGCAGTCCGGCGGCAATGCGATAGTCGGTGCCGAGATAGTTGTCGATGATGTTGTCGGAATAATTGTCGGGAAAATCCTCATGCCACGACCAGTTGCGGGCAACGTCCCACGACGAATACATGTTGACGTGGCCGTCGCGCAGTTCGCTGAGCATGTTGCCAAGCACCTCGAAGAGCTGCGTCTCGCTCATCGACGCTTCCACCTGTCGGGCATAGCGCTGATGCACCTCGTTCCAGTCGAGTCCGTACTGACTGGCTTTGTAGTCGAAGAAGCAGTAATGCTCGTCGATGATTCGCCACAGTGCCTCGAAATTTCCGTTGGGCGAATCGGCAAACTCGTCTTCATCGACGCAAGAGACGAAGCCGAGCGACAGTACGAGGAGAAGACAATAGCGAACAAATTTCATAGCTCTTATTTCCATATAGCGACACCCAACACGATGGCGTGGGTGTAGTTGTGATATTTCAGTTTGTTGACTTTAGCCTGCTGATAGTCGCCGAGGTAGCCCACGACAAAGCGCCGCCCGAACAGTGGCAGGTCGAGCGTGAGCAACTGCCGGAGCGAGGGTGTGGCGACAACCGTGGTGGGCACGACGTTGTGGTCGTAGTTGCCACGGTTGAAGATTTCGTAGTAAGACTGTCCGTAGTTCGGCGAGAACATCAATCCCACGAGTGGTGCCGTGGCTTCGTAGCGGACCACCCAGGGTTTGCCTTTGACGTTGAAGGTATAGGCCATACCTGCTACCGGTGCCAGGTTGAGCGAAGCTTTTGCCTGTGCAGGATTGTTGCTGTTGCGGGTGTTATAGACAAAGCCGAGCGTGGCGTCCAAGCCACCGCCTGCCCAGGCCTTCAGGGCCTCGGTCAGTTGCCAGTCATGTGTCAGGCTGTACTGGAAATTGTAGAATCCGGCAAGCTCGTCGTTGTTGTCGGCACGGTTGTGGCTCACCGACACGTCGCCCTGATGGACAATGCGCTGGTTGAGTGCTTTCCATCGGCTGGGTTTCGATGCCAGAGAGACAAACCTGACCTCTGTGCCCTTGTAGTTCTCGGGCGACAGATAGGTGTCGAGCAGGTTTACCGAGCCGATGCCGACCATCCTCATGCGGTAGGAGCGGGGCAGCGACACGCTGACGGTATCGGCATCCTGCGCTGCAAGGCCGACGGGAAAGCAGGAGAGCATCACAGCCAAGACGACTGTGAACCTACTCATCGGGGAAGAGACTGAACTGACCGCTTTCATCGGGTTTCTGGTTATAGGTGAAGACAATGTTACCGGCCTCGTCGATGGTGGGCTCGGGGGTTGCAGGAGCTGCCGGCTTTTCAGGCTGCTCGGAAGTTTCAGTAGAAGTCGGAGTTTCGGGTGTTTCCGGAGTTTCCGGGCTATCTGGAACTTCCGGAGATTCCGGGGCCTCCGAAGGTTCCGGCTCGGGTTCGGGCTGACGGGTGGGCTCAAGTTCTTCCACTTCGGCAACCTGCCAGGTGGCGATGCGCTTGCCCTTGGCCTTATAGCCTTTTATGCCGACAAATTCCTCTATCTCGATGTCCATAGCCGGACGCACGCTGTCGGCACCGGCGAAGGTCACGCTGACACGCGGATAGGGATGGTTGCTAAGCATGGCCAGACGCGATGCGGGATTCTCGCCCACGAAGCTCTGGTGCCTCTTTGACGGGTCGAGCATGAAGCGCTTGGCATAGGCAAGACCCTGGTTGTCGGCATCGAGGACTACAGCACTCCAAACCTTGTCGGGACGGAATTTCTCAATGTAGCGGATGTTGTCCTCGTAGTGGTTGTTCACGTCGAAGTTCGAGGTGTAGAACTCGCCATTGTCGAGGATGACAAGGATAAGGTCGTCTTCGTTGAACTCGCCCAGCAGTCGTCCGTGCTCGTCGTAGTTCAAGCGTTTCACATCGGGGTCGAACCACACCTTGCGCCCGCCGAGCGTGGAGTGGCCGTGACTCTTCAGGCTGATGCGCTGCACGGGCTGCTTGGTCAGGATGTTTCCCTTGCTGCCGCGACCTTTCACAGACACCTCGGCAAAGTCCTTGGTGAAGATGAGGGCACGCCGCTTCACGGCCGGGTCGAGATTGACCTTGATGACCTCGGCCTCGCCATTGGGATTGGCCGTGAAGTACATCACGCGCGACTCGGGCTTGCCCAGCGTGAGGTCGTTCTCGCGGTCGCGGGTGATGCCCGGGATGTTGAAGCGCTTGATGTAGCAGGGGCCGGTCTTGCCGTCGCGATAGACCACGTTGTAGATGGTGCGCTTGTCGTTTTTCTTGAACACTCCGACGTGGATGATGTTCTTCCCGACAAACAGCTTCTCGGCCACGCGGATGACCTTGTACTTGCCATCGCGATAGAAGATGATGATGTCGTCGATTTCGGAGCAGTTGCACACAAACTCGTCTTTCTTCAGACCTGTTCCCACGAATCCCTCCTGACGGTTGATGTAGAGTTTCTGGTTGGCCTCAATGACTTTTGCAGCCACGATGGTGTCGAAGTTCTTAATCTCGGTACGGCGCGGATGGTCGGCACCGTATTTCTCCTTGATATAGGTGAACCAGTTGATGGTGACGGTGTTCATGTGGCGCAGGTCGTAGTTGATGCGCTTTATCTCGGCATTGATTTTCTTGATGAGCTCGTCGGCCTTGTCTTTGTTGAACTTCAGGATGCGCTGCATCTTGATTTCGAGCAGGTGCAGGATGTCGTCGCGGGTGACCTCGCGCACAAAGTCTTTCTTGTACGGTTCGAGCCGCTCGTCAACATGTTCGACAACGGCATCGAGCGACTCGGCGTTCTCGAATTTCTTATCCTTATAGATGCGCTCCTCGATGAAGATGCGCTCGAGCGAGGCAAAGAACAGCTGTTCCATGAGCTCGGCCTTGCGTATCTCCAGCTCGCGGCGCAGCAGGGCCTTGGTGCGGTCGGTGGAGTGGCGCAGCACGTCGCTCACGGTGAGGAAGCAGGGCTTGTTGTCTTCGATGACACAGCAGTTGGGCGAGATGTTGATTTCGCAGTCGGAGAAGGCATAGAGGGCATCGATGGTCTTGTCTGACGACACACCGGGAGCCAGGTGCACCTGCACCTCTACTTCGGCAGAGGTCATGTCGTCGACGCGCTTCACCTTGATTTTTCCTTTCTCCACAGCCCGCAGTATCGACTCCTTCAGCGTGTCGGCAGTCTTGCCGAACGGTATCTCGCGAATGACGAGCGTCTTCTGGTCGATTTTCTCTATCTTCGCCCTCACTTTGAGCACACCGCCACGCTGACCGTCGTTGTATTTCGACACGTCGATGCTGCCACCGGTGGGGAAGTCGGGATAGAGCTGGAACTCTTCGCCGCGAAGGTAGGCAATGGCGGCGTCGCAGATTTCGTTGAAGTTATGGGGCAGGATTTTCGACGACAGACCGACGGCAATACCCTCGGCACCCTGCGCCAACAGCAACGGATACTTGGCGGGCAACGTGATGGGCTCCTTGTTGCGACCGTCGTAGGACAGCTGCCAGTCGGTGGTCTTCGGATTGAACACCACCTCGAGGGCAAACTTCGACAGTCGCGCCTCGATGTATCGGGGAGCGGCGGCAGGATCGCCCGTAAGGATATTACCCCAGTTGCCCTGTGTCTCCACGAGCAGGCCCTTCTGTCCCAACTGCACAAGGGCATCGCCGATACTGGCATCGCCGTGGGGGTGGAACTGCATGGTGTGACCCACGATGTTGGCCACCTTGTTCAACCGGCCGTCGTCCATGCGCTTCATAGAGTGCAGGATGCGTCGCTGCACAGGCTTCAGTCCGTCCTCGATGTGAGGCACGGCACGCTCCAGAATCACGTAGGAGGCATAGTCGAGAAACCAGTTCTGATACATGCCGGAGAGGTTTTTCACTGCGGAGGCATCGAACCGATTGACGGGCCGGTAGTCGCTGTGCTCCTCGGCGGCAGACTCCGATGGCTCATCGCCATCGTCGGCCACGACTTCGGCTTCGCTTTCGTCAGCGGTTTCGTCAGCACTGCCAGCACTTTCCTCAGTACCACCGGCACTTTCGTCAGCACCTGCGGCGGTCTCGTCAGCACCTGCGGCGGTTTCGTCAGCGTTTTCAGCCGATTTAAACTCCTCGTCTTCTGTCATGTTGTCTCTTATCTCGTCGTCCATAGATTGCTGATTAAAATTCTTTACAATTCGCGCAAAATTACGAAAAAAAAGCGAAATAGCCAAAAAATGATACGCAAAAACCG
>CACYRB010000059.1:15784-32400 GCA_902776685.1 uncultured Prevotellaceae bacterium | reverse complement strand
CAATCATCTCCTCATAGTGGCGGCACTCAGCCTCCAGGTCTTCGGCGTTACCATTCAGGATGTGGATATTCTCCTTCGGGCAGTCGATGTGGTTGAACAGGTTTGTGGCCATGAACGAGTGGTAGCTCTCGGGATGATCCTCGGGCAGGTTCACATATTCGTCCATGTTGAATGTCAGCACGTTCTTGAACGACACACGGCCCTCTTTGTTGGCCTTCACCAGTTCGCGGTACATGCCGATGGGCGATGAGCCGGTAGGCAGACCCAGCACAAACTTGTGGTCGGGTGTGGGGTTGAAATCATTGATGCGTTTGATGACATGTTCGGCAGCCCAACGCGAAAGCTGCTCATAGCTTGGTTCAATAATCAGTCTCATAATACAATATTTTGTTAATTTTAAATGATACAAGTCAAGTGGGCGCAAAGGTAATTATTTTCAAAAAAAAACGTGCAAAAATCATGATTTTTTTTTCATTTGCACACAATTTTTTGGAAAAGACGAAAATAACAGATTGTTAGAAAAATGCCATTTTTGCTTACACTCGCGTTTTTGAAAGTGGCTCAATACTCAAAAATTCTGAAAGAAATTTTTTCTCTCGCCAAATAACGCGAAAATGAGCGACTTTGGTTAATTTGCTGTCTGTCAGCCTATTAGGCCGATTTTTGCGTTTCGCTTATCACGTCTCACTTCCGAAAGATATATGTTTGGGGTTGCAAAAGCTTATCTTTTGCACTCCAAAAGACCGTCTTTTGCACCCCGAAACCTTATCTTTTGCACCTCAAAACATATATGTTTCGGAAGCTGAAGGGTAGAAACATAGAATTAATGGACAAGGATTCGGCAGAAAACCGGCCGTTTTTCGATTTTTTAGACCAAAAATCCTGACAGAAATTGAACTTACGATTTTAAAGCAAATTGGTTGTTTTGCTTACAATCGTGTTTTCAGTCACGGAGAGCCAAACTTGCAAATGTTGCATTGTCTTTTTTGCACAAAAATTTAATATTTTATGATGTTTGTTTGCTATGTTGATTTTTTATGCTAATTTTGCAGACATTATTAATATGAAAGAATTTGTACTATCAGAAGCAAAGGTAGAGACCGCCGTTCTTGTCGGTTTGGTGACCAAGGAGCAGGATGAGGCTCGTACCAAGGAATATCTCGACGAGCTCGAGTTTCTTGCCGACACCGCCGGCGCCAAAGTGGTTCGCCGTTTCACTCAGCGTGTGGGTGGCCCCAGTGCAGTGACCTATGTGGGCAGTGGCAAACTGAAGGAAATCAGCGACTACATCAAAATGTGCGAGGACAACGACGAGCCTGTCGGTATGGCCATCTTCGATGATGAGTTGACGGCCAAGCAGATTCGCAACATCGAGAAAGAGCTGGGCGTGAAGATACTCGACCGCACCTCGCTCATCCTCGACATCTTCGCCATGCGTGCCCAGTCGGCCGCAGCCAAGACGCAGGTCGAACTGGCGCAATACCGCTACATGCTGCCCCGTCTGCAACGACTGTGGACCCACCTCGAACGTCAGGGCGGCGGCTCGGGCTCGGGCGGCGGAAAAGGAAGCGTGGGGCTGCGCGGACCTGGCGAGACGCAGCTCGAGATGGACCAGCGCATCATCCGCCAGCGCATCACGTTGCTGAAAGAGCGGCTCGTGGAGATCGACAAGCAGAAGACCACCCAGCGCAAGAATCGCGGGCGGCTCATCCGTGTGGCTCTCGTGGGCTACACCAACGTGGGCAAGTCTACCATCATGAACCTGCTCTCCAAGAGCGAGGTGTTTGCCGAGAATAAACTCTTCGCTACACTCGACACCACGGTCAGGAAGGTCGTCGTCGAAAACCTCCCCTTCTTGTTGGCCGATACCGTGGGCTTTATCCGCAAACTTCCCACCGACCTCGTCGACTCCTTCAAGTCGACCCTCGACGAGACGCGCGAGGCCGACCTGCTCGTCCATGTGGTCGACATCTCGCATCCCGATTTTGAAGAGCAGATCAGCGTCGTAGAGAAGACGCTGGCCGACCTCGGCTGTGCCGACAAACCCTCGATGATCGTTTTCAACAAGATAGATAACTATCACTGGACACCGCAAGACGAGGACGACCTCACGCCGCCCACCCGCGAAAACATCTCGCTCGAAGAACTGCAACGCACGTGGATGGCAAAGATGAACGGCGACTGCCTGTTCATCTCGGCCACGGAAAAGCTCAATATCGACGAGTTCCGCGACACCATCTACAAGAAGGTGCGTGAGCTGCACGTGCAGAAATATCCCTATAACGATTTCTTATACACAATAACTGAGTAATAACAACAATAAAAAAAGTAATTATGGAATACAGACATCTTACCGAATCTGAGATTGAGATTCTTGAGAACAATAGCTGCTGGTCGGCCGACTGGCAATGTGTGATGGTGGCCGACGGCTTTCGGCCCAACTTCTTCCATCGCGTCATGTTCTATGGCGACATACGACTTGGCGCGGTCGAGAAAAATGTAGAGGTGAGCAAAGGATTTGTCAAGCACTCAGGCATCAACGACGCCACGTTGCGCAACGTCACCGTGGGCGACAACTGTCTCATCGAAAAAGTGGGCAACTTTATCAACAACTACACCATCGGCAACGATTGTTACATTTCAAACGTTTGCACCATGGAGACCACCGAGGGTGCCACCTATGGCGAGGGAAACATCATCTCGGTGCTCAACGAGGTGGGCGACGGAAACCTGATCTCGTTCCGCAATCTTAACAGTCAGTTTGCGGCCTTCATGGTAAAACATTTCAGCAACAAACCGCTCAAGGATGCCATTCGCCGGCTCATCAACGAGTGCGTTGAGCGCACCCTGCCCGAGCGCGGAACCATCGGCGACAATGTGAAAATCGTGAACACAAAGGAAATCACCAACACTGTCATCAACGACAGTTGTGAAATCAGTGGTGCCTCGCGGTTGAGCGACTGCACCATCATGTCGTCGCAAGAGGCCAATGTCTACATCGGAACGGGTGTCATTTGTGAGAACTCCATCATCTCCGACGGCTGCTCCATCACCAATTCGGTGAAGATGCAAGACTGCTTTGTGGGTGAGGCCTGCCACATCTCCAATGGTTTCACCGCCTCGCAGAGTGTCTTCTTTGCCAATAGCTACATGTCGAACGGTGAGGCCTGCGCCGCCTTCTGCGGGCCGTTCACCGCAAGCCACCACAAGAGTTCGCTGCTTATCGGCGGAATGTTCTCCTTCTATAATGCCGGGTCGGCTACGAACTTCTCCAACCATGCCTATAAGATGGGTCCCATGCACTACGGCACACTCGAGCGCGGCACGAAGACCGCCTCGGGAGCCTATCTGCTCATGCCCGCACATATCGGAACGTTCAGCGTGTTGTTTGGAAAGCTGATGTATCACCCCGACACACGCGACCTGCCCTTCTCTTATCTCATGGCCTATGGCGACACCATGTATCTCATTCCTGGACGAAACATCACCACCGTCGGTCTCTATCGCGACATTCGCAAATGGCCAAAGCGCGACATGCGCCCGCAAGACGGACGCAAGAGCATCGTCAACTTCGACTGGCTCTCACCCTTCTCCGTAGGCGAGATACTGCGAGGAAAACAAATCCTCGAGCGGCTGCGTGAAGCCTCTGGTGATAACGTCTCAGAATACAACTATCACGACTATGTCATCAAAGCCAGCTCGTTGCGCAAGGGCATCAAGTATTACGACATTGCTCTGCGCATCTACATGGGTGCCGTGCTCAAGCGTCATGCACTCGAAAAGCCCTCTACCGAGGTTGGACTCGGCAACTGGAACGACCTCTCCGGACTCCTCCTGCCCGAAACAGAGGAACAACGTCTTATCAACGATATTCAGGATGGAACCATCGAGACCATCGAGGAGGTGGTCGACCGATTCAATGAAATACACCAAAACTATTCAGAATATCGTTGGACATGGACCTATAAGATGATTTGCGACTACTACGGACTCTCCGAAATCACCGAGGCCGATGCCGAGCGCGTGCGCCAGGACTACATCACGGCCCGTCGCGCTTGGATTGCCGAAATCAGAAAAGATGCAGAAAAGGAATTCACACTTGGCGATGTTGAGGAGGATGTGCTCGAGAACTTCCTCGGACAACTCGACCGCGAAGTCGACTTTGAGAATCAGAAACTATATATGTAATCAATAAATGTCAGTGAGGACATAAAACCATAAAGAATTATGAAACAAAAGATTTTTCTGTTATTCAGCCTTGTGATGCTCTCGTTGGGCATACAGGCCCAGCAGTACAAGTATGAGACGGTGAAAGACGACCCCATGCATACTCGCATCTATACACTCTCTAACGGTCTGAAGGTCTATCTCTCCGTCAACAAGGAGAAACCGCGCATACAGACATTTATTGCCGTGCGTACAGGTTCGAAGAACGACCCGGCAGAGACAACGGGTCTGGCCCACTATCTTGAGCACTTGATGTTCAAGGGCACCAAGCAGTTTGGTACCAGCAATCCCGAGGCCGAGGCTCCGCTGCTCGACGAGATACAGTCGCGCTATGAGAGCTACCGCCTACTCACCGACCCCGAGGCTCGCCGACAGGCTTATCACGAAATCGACTCGGTCAGTCAGGTGGCTGCACGGTATTTCATCCCTAACGAGTACGACAAGCTCATGGCAGCCATCGGTGCCGACGGTACCAATGCCTACACCTCGAACGACGTGACCTGCTACACCGAGGACATTCCGTCGAACGAAATCGAGAACTGGGCAAAGATTCAGGCCGACCGCTTCCAGAATATGGTCATCCGTGGTTTCCACACCGAGCTCGAAGCCGTCTATGAGGAGTATAACATCGGTATCGCTCAGGACAACCGCAAACTGTGGGAGTCGATGAGTAAAATGCTTTTCCCCACTCATCCCTACGGCACTCAGACCACCATCGGCACACAGGAACACCTGAAGAATCCATCTATCACTAACATCAAGAACTATTTTAACAAGTGGTATCGGCCCAACAACGTGGCTATCTGTATGGCTGGCGACTTCGATCCCGACAAGACCATTGCCATCATCGACCGCTACTTCAGCACATGGAAGCCCGGTGCCGATATTCGTCAGCCCGAGTTCCCGGCTCTTGCCCCCATCACCCAGCCGCGCGACACCACCGTCTATGGTCTTGAAGCCGAGACTTTGTGGATGGGCTGGAGATTCGAACGCGGCAATTCGCTGCAGGTTGACACGCTCTCCGTCATTGAAAGCATGATGAGCAACGGCACCGCAGGCCTTATCGACCTCGACCTCAACCAGCAGATGAAGGTGCTCTCTGCCTGGGGCGGAGCAGAGCAGCTACGTGACTATTCTGCCTTTATCATGGCAGGAACGCCGAAAGACGGGCAGTCGCTTGACGAAGTGAAGACATTGCTGCTTGGTGAACTCGACAAACTTAAACGCGGCGATTTCTCCGACGACCTGCTGCCCTCGGTCATCAACAATGCCAAGCTGCGCTACTATAACTCCATCGAGAACAACCGTCAACGGGCCGACAAGTTCGTCAACACCTTCATCAACGAGGTGCCGTGGGAACAGGAAGTAGGACAACTCGACCGTATTTCAAAGATTACGAAGAAGCAGATTGTGGAATTTGCCAACCGCCATTTCAACGACAACTATGTGGTGGTCTACAAAAGGCAGGGCGAAGACACCACACTCAAGAAAATCGACAAGCCTGCCATCACGCCCATTCCCACAAACCGCGAAATGGTGAGCCAGTTCGTAAAAGACATTCAGAATGCCGAGGTTGGGCCCATTCAGCCGCGATTCGTCGACTTCAAGCGCGACCTCACCTTCGGTAACACCAAGAAAAACATTCCCTACATCTATGTGAAGAATGTCGAGAACGGGCGTTTCACACTTGCCATGCGCTATGAATTTGGCGACGAAGCCGACCTGCGCTATGCCTATGCGGCCGAATATCTCGACTATCTTGGTACCGACAAACTCAGCAACGAACAACTCAAGCAACAGTTCTATAAGCTGGCTTGTAACTATCGCATCGGTGTCGGACCGCGCAGCATCACGGTCAGCCTCAACGGTCTGAGCGAGAACATGCCCGAGGCTTTGTCACTGCTCGAAAACCTGTTGAAGAACGCCAAGGCCGATCAGGAGGCTTGGAATGAATATGTTGCCATGCAAGAGAAGCATCGCAATGACTCGAAGCTCAACCAGCGCGACAATTTCTCGGCACTTGTCGAGTATGGCATCTATGGCGAATACAACTCGCAGCGCAACGACCTCAGCATCGAACAGTTGCGTCAGCAAAATCCTCAGGAACTGATCGACCTGCTGAAGAATCTGTCGAAGTATAGCCACACGTTATTGTACTATGGTCCGATGAGTGAGCAGGAAGTTGCTTCGGTTGTCACCAAGGCTCATAAGACAGGCAAGACGTTCCTTCCAGTTCCCGAGAATCGCCACTACACCATGCAGGCCACACCTCAGAACGAGATATTGTTGGCTCCCTATGATGCCAAGAACATCTATATGCGCATGATTCACAACGAACTGCGTCCTGCCAAGACCGAAGAGGCTGCCGTGCAGGCACTCTTCAATGAGTACTTTGGCGGCAGCATGAACGCCATCGTCTTCCAGGAACTGCGCGAGGCACGCGGACTGGCCTACAATGCCTTTGCCTCCTATGTCAGCCCCGCTTATAAGGACAGGAGCGAATACTTCTTCACCCACATCATTACGCAGAACGACAAGATGATGGACTGCGTGCGTCAGTTCCATCAGATTCTCGACACCATTCCGCAGAGCGAGGGTGCTTTCCGCATTGCCAAAGAGGCTGTCACCAAGCGTCTGGCTACCGAGCGTACAACGAAATTCGGGCTTATCAATGCATGGCTTTCTGCACAGAACAAAGGTATCGACTACGACGAAAACGAGCGCATCTACAAAGCACTGCCGTCAATCACGCTGCAAGACATCGTGAACTTCGAAAAGCAGAACATTGCCCACAAGCCTTATCGCTATGTCATTCTTGGCGACGAGAAGAATCTCGACATCGAGTCGCTTGAGAAGATAGCCCCCGTGCGTCGCCTCACGACAGAAGAAATTTTTGGATATTAAAAGATACAAAACATTATGGCACAAACACCAGAATTTAAGTATGCTCCGATGTTTCAACTCGGAGAAGACAAAACCGAGTATCGTCTTCTGACGAAGGAGGGTGTAACGACCTCCGAGTTTGAAGGTAAGAAAATTGTAAAGGTCAGCCCCGAGGCGCTTACGTTGTTGGCCCAGCAGGCTTTCCACGACGTAGAATTTATGTTGCGTCGTGAGCACAACCTGCAAGTGGCCGCCATCCTCAGCGATCCCGAAGCCTCCGACAACGACCGCTATGTGGCCTTGCAGTTCCTGCGCAATGCCGAGGTGGCTGCACGCGGCATCCTGCCCTTCTGCCAAGACACAGGCACCGCCATCATTCACGGCGAGAAAGGTCAGCAGGTGTGGACAGGGTTCGAAGATGAAGAGGCGCTGAGTCGTGGCGTATACAACACGTTCACGCAAGACAACCTGCGCTATTCGCAGAACGCACCACTCACGATGTATGACGAGGTAAACACTCGCTGCAACCTGCCGGCACAGATCGATATCGAGGCTTGCGAGGGAGCAGAGTATCGTTTCGTCATGGTTGCAAAGGGAGGTGGCTCGGCCAACAAGACCTATTTCTACCCGATGACCAAGGCCACGATTCAGAACGAAGGTACATTGCTGCCATTCCTGGTTGAGAAGATGAAGTCGCTCGGTACGGCTGCCTGCCCGCCTTATCACATTGCTTTTGTCATTGGCGGCACCTCGGCAGAGAAGAACCTGCTCACGGTGAAGCTGGCTTCCATCAAGTACTACGACTCTCTACCCACCACCGGCGACGAGACCGGACGTGCTTTCCGTGATGTTGACCTTGAAGAAAAACTGCTCAAGGAAGCTCAGAAGATTGGACTCGGTGCACAATTTGGAGGCAAACATCTGGCTCATGACATCCGTGTCATTCGCCTGCCACGTCATGGCGCAAGCTGTCCTATCGGCATGGGCGTGAGCTGTTCTGCCGACCGCAACATCAAGGCCAAGATCAATGCCGATGGTATCTGGCTTGAAAAGATGGATTCCAATCCTTCTGAACTTATTCCCGCCGAGTTTGCCAAGGCTGGCGAAAGAAAAGACACCATCGTAATCGACCTTAACCAAGGCATCGACGCCGTGAGGGCAGAGCTCACGAAGTATCCTGTCAGCACTCGTGTCAATTTGAAGGGCACCATCATTGTGGCCCGCGACATTGCCCACGCCAAGCTCAAGGCCCGTCTCGATGCCGGCGAAGAGTTGCCGCAGTATTTCAAAGACCATCCCGTGCTCTATGCCGGACCGGCCAAGACCCCCGAAGGCTATCCCTGCGGTTCGATGGGACCGACCACGGCCAACCGCATGGACCCCTATGTTGACGAATTCCAGAGCCATGGCGCATCGCTCGTGATGATAGCCAAGGGCAACCGTTCGCAGCAGGTGACCGATGCCTGCAAGAAGTATGGCGGTTTCTATCTGGGCAGCATCGGCGGTGTGGCAGCAGTTCTCTCGCAGTCGTCGATTAAGTCGATTGAGTGTGTTGAATATCCCGAACTGGGTATGGAGGCCGTGTGGAAAATCGAAGTTGAAGACTTCCCCGCCTTCATCCTTGTCGACGACAAGGGCAACGACTTCTTCCAGCAGCTCAAGCCCTGGTGTCCGGGTTGCAAATAAACAAACAATCGTATAGCAAAAGAGTAGCTTCCGACTTCCGGAAGCTACTCTTTTTTTATGCTATGGCTTTGAAATGGCTTAGCCGAGGAATCCTGTCTTGCCGATGAAGAAGAGCAGGCTGTATCCCAGCAGCATGGTAATGATACCCATGGTGAGACCAACCTTGAGCATGTGCTTCTGTTCAACAAGACCAGTAGAGTAGGCGATGGCATTCGGCGGGGTGGAGATGGGCAGACACATGGCTGCCGAGGCCAACATGGCTACGCCGATGATGACGGTGGGCATACCACCTACGGCACCGAGCGAGCCTTCCATGCCTTTGCAGACAACGGCGAGAATGGGCACGAGCAGTGCTGCCGTGGCAGTGTTGGAGATGAAGTTCGACAGGAAGTAGCAGATGAGTCCCGAGATGGCAATGATGATGATGGGGCTCCACTGGTTGAACGGGATGCTCTCAATGGCGCGGTCGGCCAGTCCCGAACCGTTCATGCCAAGGCCGAGGGCAAAACCTCCGGCAACCATCCAGATGACCGACCAGTCAATGTCTTTCAGGTCGCGGGCTGTGATGACACCCGTGATGGCGAAGATGCCCATCGGCACCATGGCTACGGTGTTAGAGTCGATGCCGGTAATATCTTTCGGGATGACCCAGAGCAGGATGGTAAGGATGAACGTGCACGAAACGACCCACATGCGCCAGCCACGATGAACATGGCCGGTGATTTCAAGTTCGATGGTTTTCTGTGAGAAGGGGAAGAACTTGAGGATGATGCGCCACGAGATGAGCAGCAGGATGATGGCCAGGGGGAACATGAATGCCATCCACTGACCGAAGCTGATGTCGGGCAGCACTTTCAGGGCGATGGCGTTTGGCGGTGTGCCGATAGGCGTACCCATACCGCCGAGGTTGGCTGCTACGGGGATACTCATGGTGAGGGCGATGCGACCCTTTCCGTTTGCGGGAAGTGCAGCAAACACCGGTGTCAGGAAGGTGAGCATCATGGCTGCGGTGGCTGTGTTTGAGACGAACATCGAGAAAAGTCCCGTGATGAGCAGGAAACCCAACAGCACGTTCTCGCTTTTCTTTCCGAACGGCTTGATGAGGCTTTTGGCCAGCAACACGTCGAGGCCGCTTTTTGTTGCAGCGATAGCCAGTGTGAAACCGCCGAGGAACAGCATGATGACCGGGTCGGCAAACGAGGCCATGATTTCTTTCGATTTCAGCAGTTCGCCGAATGCTTCGCCTTCGCCCTTAAAGGGAATCAGTGAGTTGTTCGACACCGTCAGACACATGGTCATCATGATGGCCAGCGAGGTAGCCCATGATGGGATGGCTTCGGTGAGCCACGACAGTGTGGCAAACGCGAATATGGCGATAATGCGTTGTTGTACGATGGTGAGCCCGTCAATGCCAAAGGCTGATGTTGGCAGGTTCCAGATGACGATTGTCACGAGGACAATGGCAAGAAATTCGAGACCCTTTTTCTTCTCGAATTTGTTGCTTAGCGGAAGATTTTGTTCTTTAGCCATTTGATTTATCTTGTTATTTTTGATTTTCGGGGTGCAAAGGTATAAAAAAAATATGAATTACGACATGTTGTTAAGAATTTTTCATTTTGAAAAATCATGAATTATGAATTTTTTATTACCTTTGCAACTGCAACTGGTTTGCCCGTCTCATGTCGGGCGATTAAAAGGGAATCAGGTGAGAATCCTGAACAGTCCCGCTGCTGTAAGCGTTCCTTAGAAGAGGTGAACAACGTGTGCCACTGAGCTGCCTCTGTTGAAGGCAAATTGGGAAGGCCGTTCACGCTCGGTTCGCAAGTCAGAAGACCTGCCTTTTGCCTTGGTTGTTTCCTGCGCCTCGAGGAAGGCAGGGAAATGTGTTTATGATAATTGTAAGGTGTTTAGATGCTTAAACGAATTGTAACGATTTCGCTTATGGCGATATCGGCACATGTCTGTTTGGGACAAACCGATTCGTCTGCGGTTCACGAACAGCAGATTGATGAGGTTGTGGTCTCGGCACGCCGAAATCGGCATGTTGATGCGACGTCGCCTGTTCAGACGATAGACAACCGTCGTATGCGTCAGCTTGGCATTGGCTCAATGGCCGAGGCCCTAAAGCATGTGGCGGGCATCACTGTGCGCGACTATGGCGGTGCCGGTGGCATGAAGACGGTATCGGTTCGTGGTATCGGTTCGCGGCATACGGCTGTTGCCTACGACGGCATTGCGCTGAGCGACTGCCAGACGGGCGAGATAGACCTCTCGCGCTATGCCACCGACCAACTGGCAGGCCTGTCGTTGCAAATCATGGACACCGACGAACTGCTGCAACCGGCACGAAACGTGGTGGCTGCCAACACGTTGTTTCTGAATGCCATGCCTGCTGACGGGCAGGAACCGAAAGACCAGATGTTAAATGCCACGCTCGGCTTTGGTTCTTTTGGCTATGTCGCGCCGTCGATCCGTTACAGCAAACAAGTGACCGACCGGTTCCGCTTCTCGGCCTTGGGAGCCTATACCTATGCCGACAACGACTATCCTTTCACGCTTCGCAATGTGAGTCTCGTTACGAGAGAGCGGCGTCGAAACAGTCGCATGAGCACAGGTCACGGCGAGCTGAATGCCCAGTGGAAGGTTGATTCCGACAACTCCTTAACGGCAAAGGTCTACTATTACGACAGCAACCGCCGATTGCCGGGCATTGTGCATTTGTATACCAATGACAACGATGAGCGGTTGCGTGAGCAGACGGCTTTCGGACAAATGCAGTGGCGCAGCCGTCTGGCCCGTCGATGGCACCTGCTCGTGAGTGGGAAGTGGAACTGGGCATCGTCCGACTACAGAAACGGAATGCCTACGGGCGGAGTCACTGGTGCGCGATATGTTCAGCGCGAAGGCTATGCCTCGGCAGCACTGGGCTTCGAAGCCTCCGATGGGTTGTCGTTCGGCTATGCTGCCGACTACATCTGGAACGGTCTCAACGGCAGCATGGGTAGTCTGCAGAAACCGTCGCGACACACCATTTTGCAGGTGCTTACCGCCAAACTCTCGACGCACAGGCTCACGCTGATAGGGAAGGTGGCGGGCGGCCTCTACTTGAACGGAGCAAAGCACGGCGAACACGGGCAGAACGAACGACAACTGTCTCCATCGCTGAGTGGTTCATTCCGGTTGCTCAATGCCGAGCGGCTCTATCTGCGAGCCTCGCTGAAGCAGGTTTTCCGAATGCCGACGTTCAACGAACTCTATTTCTATCATCTCGGCAGCACCGACCTACGTCCCGAGCGCACGCAACAACTGAACATGGGATTGGCATGGACACATCGCTTTGCCCGACAGCTCGACCTCTCGCTGACTGCCGATGCATATATAAATAAGGTGAAAGATAAGATTGTTGCCATTCCGTTCAACATGTTTATATGGCGCATGATGAACCTCGCAAGCGTGCGGTCGCACGGCTTCGATCTCACGGCCGACGTGCAGTGGCAACTCAAACATGGCCATACCGTCGGACTGACCGGGAACTATTCGCTGCAAAACATTCAGAACCGCACGAACAGCGAATCGCCCCATTACAAGAAACAGGTGGCTTATACGCCCCAGACTTCTTTTTGTCTGACGGCAACCTGGCAGAATCCCTGGGCAAACTTTTCGTTTACTACCGACGGAATGAGCCATCGATGGGCCACTAACGAGCATGCCGATGGAACGCGGTTGGCTGGTTTTGCTGAGGCCGATGCCAGCCTTTGGCGAGAGTTTCGAATCAATAAGCATGTTGTGACGGCGCAGTTTGCCGTGCTCAACATCTTCGACCGACAATACGACATCGTGGCTCATTACCCCATGCCCGGCCGATCGTGGAAGCTGACCCTTACGTTCGCGCTCTGAAAAAGCTTGACAAGTAAAAAAGGAAAGAAAACTATAACCAATTTATAAATAACAAAGAAAGATGAAAAAGTATTTTTTGAGTTTTGTATGCCTGCTCGCAGGCTTCGTGCTGTTCACAGCATGTAGTGACGACGACAATGATGGCGGTCGTCCGGTGGAAGGTCAGGTCGTTTATGAAGGCCTGCTCATTCTCAATGAAGGTCAGTATGCGTCCCACATCAACGGTTCGCTCGACTATCTCGACTACCGCACCGACAAGGTTGTGCGCAACGTGTTTGAGACGGCTAACGGTCGTTCGCTCGGCGGAACACCCAACCATGCGATAGCTGCCGACGGGAAAATCTATATCGCTACGACCGACGAGAACCGTGTCGAGATTCTCGATGCAAAGACGCTGGTGGCAACAACACCCGTCACGGTGCCGCAGCCTCGCGAACTGTGCAGCTACGGGGGCTATGTCTATGTCACATCCTACAACGGCACGGTCACCAAAATCTCCAAGACCACGGGCAAGGGCGTTGCCACCTCGGCTGTCATCGGCGACCGACTTGAAGGCATCGCTGCTGCTAACAACAGCCTCTACGTCTGCAATGCCTACCTACCTGGCGAAAACTACAGCTACACCTATCACACCAACGTGGTGAAGCTGAATCCCGAGACACTGGAGAAGCAGAAGGACATCACGGTCAATGCCAATCCCAACCAGATACTTGCCATCGGCAGCAACGTGTATGTCTGCTCGTGGGGAAACTATAACGATGCTTTTGAGCTTGTGCAGCAGATTGATGTTCGCGACAACGTGACCGACATTGCACCGGCAACCTATATGGCAGCCGCAAACAACAAGCTCTATCTTGTGGCCAGTCCCTACTACATGACAACCTACTCTGTCTATGACACGGTATCAAAGGAATTGAAATCGCTCACCATTGGCAGCGAGATCTTCATGCCCTACATGATTGCGGCCGACCCGAAGTCGGGAGACATTTTCGTCTCGGCGCTCAAGCAAGACCCCGAAAGCGGATACGGCGACTATATGGGTGGTGCGACGGTCGTGCGCTACAAGTCCGACGGCACACATGTCGCCACCTACGACTGCGGCACATGCCCTGGCACGTTGCTCTATGTCAATAATAAATAAACACAACTTTCGCATGTTAGTAGTTAGCAGGAGTTATCGGGAGTTAACTGGTCTTCGACCTGTGAAGTTAACGGATAATAGTTTTTCCTGTCGCGAGAACTATAGTCTGCTAACTCCTGTTAACTTCCGCCGACGCAGTTGGCTAACTCCCGTTAACTCCTGAACATGCGAAGCTTGCGAAACTTGAATAAATAAATATTGAAGACCCCTCCGTTGCTGATTATGCATACAAAGTCTGTCTTTTTTGTCGGCTTGCTGTGGCTGGCCTTCTCGTGCGGGCCTGTAGCCTCCCCCGACCCCTCCAAAGGGAGGGGAGCCCAGCCGAGCAGTGCGTTTGTTTCTCCCCTCCTTTTGGAGGGGCCGGGGGAGGCTTCGGAGGCAGACCGTATTGGCGATACCATTCCCATGAAGTATGCCCGCAACATCGTCATGGTGAGATTCCCGGACTACACGAAGGTTGAGCTTAAAGACCCGTGGCACGAAGGAAAGGTGCTACAGACCTACTTCGTCAAAGCGCCCCTCACGCGTAGCATCGTCTTCACTTCCGCCCATTGTCATTTGCTCTATTGGCTACATGCTGCCGATGCCGTCACGGGCGTATGCGACAAGAAGTATGTCAAAGCTCCCGTCAAGGCTGTTGACTGCGGCGATGGTATGTCGCCCGATGTCGAGAAAATCATTTCCCTGCATCCGCATGCCATGCTGGTCTCTCCTTTCGAGAACAGCGGCGGTCATGGCTTGCTCGAAAAGACTCACATCCCCATTGTTGAGACGGCTGAGTATATGGAAGCCACTCCGCTGGGACGTGCCGAGTGGATGAAGTTCTACGGTCTGCTCTATGGTCGCGAGCGTGAGGCTGATTCACTGTTCCATGTCGTCGACAGCAACTATCAAGCGCTTTGCAGCAAGGTCCGTCTAACGACAACGCGCCCCGCCATACTCACCGAGCGCAAGACAGGTTCGGTGTGGTATGTCCCTGGCGGGCGTTCAACTATGGCGCAGATTATCCGCGATGCAGGTGGCACCCATCCCTTTGCTGCCGACACGCATAGCGGGTCGTTGGCTCTCTCGCCCGAGGCTGTTGTCGCCTGTGCGCCGACCGTCGATGTGTGGGCGTTCAAGCACACCAACATCAAGCCGCTGACTCGCTCGCAGCTGCTTGCCGAGTATCATGGCTATAAGGCCATGAAGGCTTTTCAATCGGGAAAAATCTTTCAGTGCAACACCCTTCAGCGACCCTATTTTGAAGAGTCGTCCTTCCGTCCTGACCTCCTGCTGCGTGAGTTCATCATCATCCTTCATCCCGAACTTCACCTTGGCTCCCTGCGCTATTACGAGTCCACCAAATTCTAATCCTCAATGGTTGCACAGCTTAACATAGCAATGAGTAATGAGTAATGAATAATGAATAATTAACGCCGTTAGGATGTCGGGACGCGGCGTGCCGCGTTATGCAGCGAGGGATGCGCGGCGGTCGGCTACGGGTAGATTTGGAATGGGCCGCGTTGAATGATTTGCAGCGGATGAATACGGAGATACACGGGCAAAAAAACGAAACGTTTTTTAACAAATCGAATGATCCATTTAACACGAATACTGCAAAATTTTGAAATTATTTCCTCGTGGTCGTGAATTTTTTAAGCACGCGTGTGCAATGCGTCAGCCCCCTAAATTAGGGGGTTGGGGGTCTTACTGATGGGCAAGTGTGCAATTTATAACCGCCTTAAACCGACGAAAGCAGCCCGTAACCTTCAATTTTTTCGGCAAAAAAGGTATCATTTTTGCTCGATAAAGGTATGCTTTATGACCGATAAAGGTATGCTTTATGACAAAAAAACGATACCTTTTTTGAAAACACCCCTCATTTTTGCCCAAAAACACCCTTTTCGTTCTCTAAAACGAAGATTTTTCTCAACAAAATTAGTTAACATTTCCGTCCCCGATTTAAGATAAATTAACGTGAAGACATAATAACATAAGAACAGATTATTCTCAAAAAGAAACCGTCACGGCTGATGCCGCAACGGTTTCTTCTTATAACAAGTGTATATGGTTCAATATTATTTCCACCAATCGATATTTGTGTCATTTACCAAATCCTCATCGTCGAGGTTTTGCTTTGCAGCCTCGTCGTCAACCTCTGTCGTACTGTTGACGGGAAGCTCCAGCATCAGCCCGTCGGGAAATACAACGATTTCTATTTCGGGCTTCTGATATATCTCTCTTCTTTTCATTGTGTTATCCCTTTCTGATTTCATTTTATAATGATTTTCTTACCTTTGTGAATATAAATGCCCCGTTTGGGTGAGGGATGAGAGATGAGAGATGAGGGATTGTCAGCAAGTTTCCTTCCCTGCAGGTCGTAGACGGCTGAAGGCGCATGATGCATTATACATTCATCATTATGCATTATACTGATGCCCGTGGGGTCCTCTTCGTCGGGAAGACCGAACGAGAAGGTCGCCGTCTTGGCCAGTGAGTTGCCGTCTAAGGTTTCCGGCAGTTCCAGATAGGCCTTGTTCGCAGTCATGGCTGCTTTGCTGGAGTGGAAGAATCCCAGTATTCCCTCGCTGGAAGAGAGCACATACATCAGTTTCTTGTTGTTTGCAACGGTGCTCAGATATTACCTTTAGATAACTGTATGTCGTTTTCGTCGCCGTCGCCACCCGGGCCTTTTTTTCAAGCAATGATATAGCAGTTGGCATAGAAGCCTGAAAGGCTGACAGAACACAGGCAGGGGTGTAGCGTAGCGGAACCCCTGCAAATTGTGATGCGACATAAG
>CACYRB010000059.1:0-15773 GCA_902776685.1 uncultured Prevotellaceae bacterium | reverse complement strand
CGCCACCTTCGGGGCTTGATTATATTGGTCACTCGTATACAGGGGTTCCGCTGCGCTACACCCCTGCCTGTATTCTGCCGTCCCTTCGGGACTTTTCTTTGTGCCAACTGCTATATCGTTGCCTTTTTTTCAAGTCTTGCCGGCTTGTCATCCGGCGTCAGTCGAAGAATTTGAGTATAGGTTTCATAAATCGGGTAATCTCGCGCTTGTGTGGTTGGTTGTGGTAGTCGATACGTGTCAGGCTTTGTGCCACGACGAGTCGTTTTCGGGCTCGAGAGATGGCAACGTAGAACTTTCGCGCATCTTCGGCCACCAGGTCGGGCATTTTCTGGCTGTAGAAGTTTGGATATCGACCATCGACGGCATCAAAGACGATGACGTTGTCGAACTCGAGTCCCTTGGCTTTGTGTACGGTGGAGATGATGATAGAGGAAGTATCCTCCCAGCCTCCCCCCGAAGGGGAGGAGGCATCGTTTCCGTTGATTGAGCTGATGAGGTCGGCTTCTTTCAGGGTTCCTATCTCAACGATATGGGCCTGTAGCTGGTCGATTAGCGCAGGCTCGGCTTGCTGGTCGATGATTTCGCTGTCGAGATAGCCGACGATTCGCTTGATGTTGGCAATGGGCGAGATGACGGCATCGTCGAGCAGTCGCCGATAGACGTAGGTAAGCTCGGCGGTGAGTGGAGTGTGGAGCGTAAAGAGTTGTTGTTGTGTGTGGAAATAGAGCTCGGCGTAGTTGCGTCGCAGGGTCTCCACTCGTCCGACGACACGTTTCTCCTGCATGAAGGTGCGCTGTGCTTCTGCCACTTCGGCAGCTTTGCCGATGCAATGGCTGACAAGGTTGCACGTTGCCCGCACGTCGTCGTCGGCCAGATGAGAGTTTGTGCCTTCCAGCCCGAGCGACTCGAGCAGCGCTTTGAGCTTGTAGGCCTTTTGTGCAGGTTCGAGCAGCCGGACGAGTCGGAGCGAGTCGAAATAGCGCGGATGGCGTTGTCGCAGATTGACCTCGGGCAGATAGCGGCGCAGGTTGTGTTCGAGGATGCGGTAGTCGAAGTCGGCATTATGGGCGAGCAGGGTAGCCTGGCCTACATAGTCGAGGAAGGCCTTGAGGGCTTTGTCGTGCGACTGAATGACGGCGTGCTGACGTTCTTCGATGATGGGGTTGGGCGTGTCGCCAAGCATGGTGGGAATGGGGCGGTCGGTGTCGATGTGGAGACAGAAGTCGGAGTGGTCGACCACCTTTCCCTGTCGCATCTTCATGGCTGCAATCTGTATGATGTCGTCTTCGTAGACGTTGAGTCCGGTGGTCTCGGTGTCGAAGACCACAATCTCGTCTTGCTGTGCTGTCCGCAGAAACTCCTGGACGTAGGTGCTGCCTTCGTAGCGCAGATAGTCGGAAGGCAGTATGGCTCGGTTCATGCTGGCGCGAACGAAGTTGCGTGCGGCGGCACTGGTCTCGAAGACGTGCATCCCCTTGAGCAGTCGGGCCCATGCGATGAAACTCATGTCGTGTGTAGCGACGGTCAGGTGGGCCAGCAGCAGTTTCATGTCGGTGGATGCGAACGAGTCGGCTCCTGAAACCTTGAAAAATGACAAGCCCATGCGCTCCAGTTCGCCCGCGATGATGTCGGCGTCGGCATTGGCTCCCACGATGATGGCAGTGGTTTCTCCTGTCGAGGCTGCCATGCGTCCGGCCTCTTCAGCCACGTCGCGCACTTCCGAGTCGTAGGTGTTGCTGCAGAGCAGGCGCAGCTCGTCGCCCGTTCGCGGCGACTGTTGCACGGCATTCGGCAGGAGTGCCGCGTCGATTCGCAGAATGTCGGTAGCATATTTGTTGTACACCTCAAGCAGATAGTCGGGCGAACGGTAGTTGTGGGTGAGGTGCATGATGTGGTCCTTGCATCGGTCTTTCAGCAGGTTGAGCGTTTCGGTCTTGGCTCCCATGAACGAGAAGATGGCCTGCTGCTCGTCGCCGAGATAGATGACGGTGGAAGCTCCCTCCCTGTCTTCGGAGGAGGGCTGGGGAGAGGCTGTGATAAGGTCGATGATGGCCAGTTGCAGCGGATTCAAGTCTTGCACCTCGTCTACTTGTATCCAGCTATAGCGTTTGTAGGCCTGGTTGCTGTCGGCCGCAAGCGTGTCGTAGGTGAGCAGAAGCAGGTCCTCGAAGTCGAGTAGTTGGTTCTTCCGTTTGTAGTCTTCGTAGTGCTTGGCCAGCGCCATCTTGCGCAAGAGTGGCGTGATAACTTTCTGAGCGGCAAAGTCATAGGCGTCGGATCGGCAAATCTCGCGCCAGGTGTCGGCGTCGTTGTAGAAGTCGAGCATGGCCGCCGCGTTGAAGTCCATGCGTTGAATCTCGCAGATGCGCCGCATGGCGAAGATGTCGTCGTAGTTGATACATTCGGGATGGATGCGCAGGTTCTTGGGGTGTGCGTTCCTTATTTGGTGCATCATGTTGGCCAGGTGAAAGACTGTGGCGTATTCGCGTCGGCGCACGCTATTGGCCATCACTTTGTACTCGTCTTCGCCCAGTTGTTGGGCAAGGATGCTGACGGCATCGTCTTCGTCGATGACCGACGATTCGGGTGGAACGATACTGTTTTCAAACAGGAATTTAGAACAGAAGCGGTGCACGTTGCCGACAAACACGTCTGTAGCGCTTTGGTCGCCAATGCGCCGGGCTATTCGTTCGGTCATGCCTCGTGCGGCACGATTGGTGAACGTCAGGCAAATCATCTCGTCGTAGTCGATGCCGTGTTCATGCGCATAGACAATGCGCTCGGTCAGCATTTGCGTCTTTCCGCATCCCGGAGGAGCCAGCACGAGATAGTGCCCGCCTGTAGCTTCAATGACTTTCTTCTGGTTTTCATTGAGCTGAATGCCCGTATCGCTGTTTCCCATTTTGAAATGTTGAAATGTTTAATGCTTTGCAAAGATACACAATAATTGACAATAAACATAAAAAATGTTTTTTTATTTTGTATTGTCTTCGATTTAAATAAATTTCTTGCACTCAAGAATGAAAATAATTTTCCATTCTCTTCGTTTACTCGAAATTTTACACTACCTTTGTCACAAATTATTCATTAAACAGCTATTGTCATGCACAAGATTATGATTTGTTCGTTAGCTTTGTTGTTAGGTTTCCCCTTTTTTTCTCATGCCGACAGCTATGAAGCATTGTGGAAGAAAGTAGAAACTGCGCAGGAGAAAGATTTGCCTCGCGATGCGATGGAGGTGCTTGCGAAGATTTCGGCAAAAGCCAGTCGTGAACGTCAGTATGGGCATTTGATGAAGGCAGAGTTAGTCGACCTGCAGGTTCGTACATCGGTCAGCCCCGACTCCTTGGCGGCCTCGGTAGCTCGCATCGAGGAAAATGCCGGCAAGACCACTGGTGCCCTGAAAGCTGTCTATGCTGCTGTGCTGGGCCATATCTATCAAAGCCGTCAAAGTGAATTGTGCGAGAATTATGAAGAGATAGTAAGGCAATGGTACAGTCTTGCCTTGTCCGATTTCGACATCCTGGCGAAAGAAAAGGCCGAGGGCTACGACCCGCTGGTGGAGAAAGGAATGGACAGCGAAATCTTCAATCACGACCTCCTTCATGTCATTGCCATTGAGTGCGATGCCCGAGACCGGCTTTACGACTATTATAAGGCACAAGGCAATCGTCGTGCAGCCTGTGTGTCGGCATCGTGGGCCTTGAAAGCATCGGTCAAGGAACGAGCCGACAGTCTCGACCGGCTCATTGCTGAATATGGCGACTTGGTGGAAGCAGGCAGTCTGGCTACCGAGCGCTATTATCTGATTGGTGCCGGACAGGAGCTCAGCAAAGCCGAGCTGACACGTCAGCGCATTGAGTATATCGACATGGCACTGGGCCGATGGAGCAAGTGGAAGGGCATCAATCAGTTGAAGGCAGCGCGTGCCCAACTGACACAGCCTCGTTTCTATGCGGTCTTCGGGAAGTCGATACTGCCCTCGGGACAGCCGGGAAAGGTAGAAATCACGTCGTTGTGCAACCTGAAAGAGCTGCGCCTGAAGATTCAGCGGCTCAATCTGGACGGCGATACCGAACTGAATCCGCGAGTGAAGGATGACTACGAAATTATCAAGCAGAAACTGGTGCCTGGTGCGGTCTATAACTACGTGAAACAGTTTGATGCCTCGCTGCGCGAATACGATGAGGTTGAAGACTCAATATTCTACGAAGGTCTGCCTGCAGGTGTGTATCTGCTGACGCTAAACTCCGACAATAGTAATATTGCCGAAGAGCGGGTTTTGCTGCGTGTGAGCAATCTGCGTCCCCTCTGGCAGGAGTTGCCTGAGCATCGTGTGCGCATTGCCGTGGTCGATGCCGTAACCGGTCAGCCTGTCGCCAAGGCAAAGGTCAGACTGAATTGGTTCAAATACAGGAAAAAGGTCAAGTCCGAGACGCTGACCTGTGACGACCGAGGCGAAACCATCTACACTTACGGAAAAGAAGAACCCACCCATATCTATGTCTATACCGATGCCGACAAGGCGATGGCGGAAAGGACTTTCAACTATGGTTTCACATACAACCCCGATCAAGACACCCATCAACGGGTAAATATCTATACCGACCGCACGCTTTACCGGCCTGGTCAGACGGTGCATGTGGCGGCTTGGGCTTACGATAATGACAAGTCTATCGAGACCAAGGCTGTCGCCAACGAACCCTTGACGCTGGTGCTCTATGATGCCAACCGCAAGGAGGTGACAAGGAAAAATGTGACCACCGACGACTTTGGCATGGCGAGTGCCGACTTCGTCTTGCCGTCAAGCGGACTGACGGGTTCGTTCTCGGTTCGGGCAACGGGTAGATATAGCGGCTCGATGCAGATTACCGTTGACGAATACAAACGACCGACGTTCAAGGTCGAGTTCGAAAAGGTGGACAAGCAATATGCCGTTGGCGACACGGTAGAGGTGAAGGGCTATGCCCGCAGCTTTGCCGGAGTGCCTGTACAGGGCGCATTGGTGAAAGCCACGTATAGCCGCCGACCGGCTTTCTGGTGGTATCGCGGCGTAGCAGATAATTCAACGGAAACGCTTGCCGACTCGCTCATCACGGCCGACGACGGCAGCTTCGTCGTGAAAGTGCCGATGGTGTTGCCCGAGACCGAAGAGGCTCGTCCGCGACGTTACTATCGTTTCAATATCGTAGCCGAGGTTACCGACCAGGCCGGAGAGACGCGCAGCGGCGAAACCAGCCTGCCGTTGAGCGACCACCCGACAGCCTTCTCGTGCAACTTGCCGTCGCAGTCGTTGCGCGACAGTCTGCGTACCATCACGTTCAGCTATGTAAACAACGCCGGTGTGCCTATCGAAGGCACGGTGAAATATCGCTTTGATGATGGAAAGGAGTTCTCTTGCAAGGCCAACGAAAGTGTAAATGTCGGCAAGCTGGTCGGTGCCCTGTCGTCGGGCAAGCACAAGCTGAAAGCCGTCTGTGGTGTCGACTCGCTTGAAGCCGATATCGTTCTCTTTACCTATCAAGACCGTCATCCCGCAACAGAGACGCACGACTGGTTCTATCAGTCGACCGACAAGTTCCCGACCGACGGCAGTCCGGTCTATATTCAAATAGGCAGCTCCGACGAACAGCAGCATATTCTTTATACCATCGTCGCCGGCAAGAAGTTAATAGAGAGCGGGTGCATCGACCAGAGCAATGCGGTCAACACCCGAAAGTTCACCTATAAGGACGAGTATGGCGACGGCATTCTGATTACCTATGTGTGGATGAAAGACGAAAAGGTCTATGAGCACGAGGCACGGATAGAGAAGTCGCTGCCCGACAAACGGCTCCTGCTCAGCTGGACAACCTTCCGCGACAAGCTCAAGCCCGGACAACAGGAAGAGTGGACCCTGCGTATCACCTATCCTGATGGCAAGCCTGCCAAGGCTCAGCTGCTGGCAGCCCTTTACGACAAGTCGCTCGACATGATTAAGTCTCACTCGTGGTGGTTCAATCCTTGGCTCCATCGTACACTTGCCAGTACAGATTGGCGATGGATGTCAATCAGCTCGATCAATCTCTCAGGCCGGAAGAGTATGGCTTATCTCAGGACAATACCGATGGAGTTCAGCCATTTCGATGAGACTCTTTTCCGCCACTATTACATCTCTAACGATATAGACTATCTCAGAGCCGGTCTGGGCGCGGCTCCGAGGCCAATGGAGTCGCGGGCTATGGTGCTCGAAGAGTCGGCCGCATTAGATGAGGTCGTGGTAGTTGGGTATGCAACTCAGAAAAAGGCTAAGATGGTAGGTGCCATTGATAATAGTGAAAAGCAGGAAGATGGCAAAGCACAGGAGAAACCGACGAGTGCACCAGACGAAAATGTGCAGATGCGTGAGAATCTGAGTGAGACAGCCTTCTTCTATCCCGACCTGCTGACCGACGACAAGGGCCATGTTGCCGTCCGCTTCACCCTGCCCGAGAGTGTCACTACATGGAAGTTCATGGGACTGGCCCACGACAAAGATATGAACCACGGACAACTGGGCGGCGAAGCTGTCGCACAAAAGACAGTCATGGTGCAGCCCAATGTTCCCAGGTTTGTCCGTGCCGGCGACCAGGCACAAATCAGCACACGTATCTTCAACACCGCAGACCATAGCGTCAGCGGAACAGCTCGTCTGCAACTGCTCGATGCCGCCACCGAGAAGATGCTGCTCGAACAGGAACAACCCTACGAGATTGGAGCAAATCAGACGGGAAGTGCCACTTTCGACGTGGATGTAGCTGCGCTTGCCGCCAATCAGCTTCTCATCTGCCGCGTCATGGCCGTGGGCAGCGACTACAGCGACGGCGAACAACACTATCTGCCCGTGATGCCCGACAAGGAACTGGTCACCAATACCTATGCCATCACACAACACGAGCCAGGCATCGAGACCGTCGACCTGCAGCCCATGCTTCCCGTGCGCGATGCCACCAGCAAGCTCACGGTTGAATATACCAATCATCCCGTGTGGCTACTCATCCAGGCACTGCCCACGATGGCAACAGCACGAGACGATAATGCCGTCAGTCTGGCAACAGCCTACTATTCCAACAGCATCGCCAACCATCTGCTCCACATGTCGCCCAACATCAAGCAGACCATTACCCAATGGCAGCAGGAGACAGGACCTGAAACAAGTCTGATGAGCAGCTTGCAGAAGAACGAGTCGTTGAAGAACCTGCTGCTCAACGAGACTCCCTGGGTGCTCGAGGCCGAAAACGAGGCCGAACAGAAGCGCCTGCTCATCAACTATTTCGATGAGTCGATGGTCAACCATCGCCTTGAGACCTATTTGCAGAAGCTGTCGATCCTGCAGAACGGCGACGGCTCGTTCTCGTGGTGGAAGGGCATGGACGGCAGTCCGTGGATGACCGCGACGGTTTGCGAGCAACTCATCCGGCTCAACGTCATGCTCGGCAAACAAGACGAGACGGAAGAGATCATCAGCGACGGCATCGCCTACCTCAGCAAACACATCAAAGATGAAATCAAGGAGCTGAAGCTGTTGCAGAAGAAGCACAAAGTGAAATATCCGCGTCCGTCGGAGCTGGCCGTCGACTATCTCTACATCTGTGCGATGGACGGCCGGCAGATGAGCCAGGGCGCACAGGCCGACATCAACTATCTCGTGGGCTTGCTCGAGAAGCAGACCACCGAGTTCAGCATCTACGGCAAAGCCCATTCGGCACTCATCTTCAGCAAGTTCGGCAAGGCTCAGAAGGCTGCCGAAAATCTGGAGAGCATACGCCAGTACACGGTCTATACGAAGGAGATGGGACGCTACTTCGATACGCCGAAAGCCCTATACTCTTGGCGCGACTATCGCATACCCTCGCAGGTGGCTGCCATTGAGGCCCTGAAAGCCCTGCAGCCCAACGACCGCCAGACCATCATCGAGATGCAGCGCTGGCTGTTGCAGGAGAAGCGCACACAGGCCTGGGACACGCCCATCAACAGCGTGAATGCCGTGTTTGCCTTCTTGCAGGGCGAGATGGACAAGTTGCAGAGCGGCGAGCCGTCAGTCCTGAAACTCGATGGACAACCGATGCAACTGCCCGCGGCAACGGCCGGACTGGGCTATGTGAAGACCACCGTGCCGGCTGTCGACGCACAAACGTTCAGCGTGGAAAAGACCTCGGAAGGCACATCGTGGGGGGCTGTCTATGCGCAGTTCATGCAGACCTCGACCGAGGTGGCCGATGCCTCGACCGGCCTTACCGTGTCGCGTGAAGTCAGAAGACAGATAGGCGGCCAGTGGTCGACGGTCAGCAGCAAGGATGTGCTCCATGTGGGCGACCATGTGAAGGTGCGCATCACCATTCAGGCCGACCGCGACTACGACTTCGTTCAGCTTGTCGACAAGCGTGCTGCCTGCATGGAGCCCATCGGCCAGCTCAGCGGCTATCATTGGGGCTACTACTGTTCGCCGCGCGACAACTCAACCAACTACTATTTCGACCTGTTGTCGAAGGGTAAGCATGTGGTCGAGACCGAGTATTATGTCGACCGTGCCGGTCGTTACGAAACGGGTACGTGCACCGTTGAGTGTGCCTACAGTCCCGAGTTCTCGGCCCGCGAGAAAGCAAAGATTATTAATGTGGAGTAAAGTTTTTTAGTTTTTAGTTTATAGTTTTTAGTTTTTAGTTTTTAGGGCTTCCGTTAGGATTCCCGTTAATAAATAGAAGAAACAAATGAAGACAATCATGAGAGCTGTGGCTCTATTTATCGCTTTTCACTTCTCGTTCAACACGTCGTCTGCCCAGCAGATGACCGTAACTTCCGATGTCATCGATTGCGGACAGGTGGTGTTCAACCAGCCTGTCACCGCCGAATTTGAGGTTATGAACACGGGCACGTCGCCGCTGACCATCGCCGATGTGAAGACCAGTTGCGGCTGCACCAAGGCCGACTATCCCCTCACGGCCATTCCTGCAGGCAAGACGTTTCCCGTTCGCGTCACCTATGACGCACGGCAGATGGGACATTTCTATAAGCTCCTCGGCATCTATGCGCAGGGGGCAGAGCAACCGCTGATGCTGATTATCAAGGGTGTGGTCGTCGACCAGGTGGTCGACTTCGCCGGAAACTATCCCGTGAAGCTGGGCGATATCGATGCCGAACGCAACTATGTGGAGTTCGATGATGTCAGTCGTGGAGAGCGTCCGCAGCAGAAAATCTATATCATGAACAATACCGAGGAGACCATCCAGCCCGTCGTGATGCACCTGCCGTCGTATCTGCAGGCCTATGTCTCGCCCTCGAAGATTGAACCCGGAAAGGCGGGCATGGCTATCATCACGCTCGATTCGCAGAACCTCAACGAGTACGGTCTTACCCAGACCTCCGTCTATCTGGGCAGCTATCCGGGCGATAAGGTGTCGCAGGATAAGGAAATCAACGTCTCTGCCGTGCTTCTGCCCAACTTCGTCAGTCTGACCGAGAGTCAGCTTCAGGCTGCGCCGCGCATCGTCCTTTCCACGCGTAAGGTGAAGCTGTCCGAGATGAAGGGTGGAAAGAAAAAGAAAACCGAGATAGAGGTGAGCAATCAGGGTCGCACAGACCTCGACATGTCGAGCATACAGATGTTCACCACGGGTGTGCAGATGTCGCTGCCGAAGACGCGGCTGGCCCCTGGCGAGACCACAAAGATGAAGATTACCGTCGTGGAGAAAGACCTGCCGCAGAGTCAGGTCAAGCCTCGTATACTCATGATTACCAATGACCCGGAAAACGCCAAGGTCGTGATCGAGGTGGAGAGATAGAGCCCCCCGCACAACCTCTCCCCGAGGGAGGAGTCGCTATGGCAACAGATGAAATGAATAATTGGCAACGGATGTAACCGTTTTTTTAGTACGCTTCGCTTGCGAAGAACACGGATGAGACACGGAATAAAATTCCCTTACATGCTAACGGAGGTTCCGCGTCAATCCGTGTTCATCTGCTGCAAATAATGAATTATAAAAATGAGTTTGCTTATCGAGATTGACGAAGGCAGTGGGTTTTGCTTCGGCGTGACCACGGCCATCAAGAAAGCCGAGGAGGAACTGGCCAAGGGCGGCACGCTCTACTGTCTTGGCGATATCGTTCACAATGCCGTAGAGTGTGAGCGGCTGCGACGGTTGGGGCTCGTCACCATCAACCACGAGCAGCTCGCGCAGTTACACGATGTGCGCGTCTTGCTCCGTGCGCATGGCGAACCGCCCGAGACCTACGAGACGGCCCGCAGAAACAACATCGAGATTATCGACGCCACTTGCCCCGTGGTGCTGCAACTGCAAAAACGCATCAAACGGCAGTATCTGAGCACAAATAGTGACAGCAAATCCACTTCTGTTAACGCGAAGGTTCCCGTTCCCGTTAATATCGTTATCTTCGGGAAACCTGGCCATGCCGAGGTGCTCGGACTTGTAGGACAGACGGCGGGCCACGCCATGGTCATCGAGAATATCGACGACGCACGCCGCCTCGACTTCAACCACGACATCTATCTCTATTCGCAAACCACGAAGAGCCTCGACGAGTTTCAACGCATCGTGAAATACATCGAGACGCACATCTCGCCCGAGGCCACCTTCCGACGCTTCGACACGATCTGCCGTCAGGTGGCCAACCGCATACCGAGCATAGCAGCCTTCGCCTCGCGTCACGATGTTGTTCTCTTCGTCAGCGGACGCAAGAGCTCTAACGGCAGGGTGCTGTTCAACCAGTGTCTGAGCGTCAATCCCCGGAGCTATCAGATTGAAGGCCCCGACGAGATTAACCGCGAATGGCTCGTCGATGCCCGTTCAGTGGGCATATGCGGTGCCACCAGTACGCCCAAATGGCTCATGGAGCAATGCCAGGAACATATTTTAAGGCATAATGCATAATGTTTAATGCATAATTCATAATTCATGATGCATAATGCATAATGGGCTGGCGCATTTTTTTTAATTGAGATTTGAGATTTATTCTTGCTCGATAAACGTATCGTTCTTTGAGTGTAAACGTATCGTTCTTTGGGTGTAAACGTATCGTTCTTGCTCGATAAAGCATAGCTTTATGGTGAGAAAACAATATGTCTTTTTGTCCTTCTGTCGAAAAAAGGAAAACACGTCCTAATGTCCTTCTGTCGAAAAAAGTTTTCCCGCAAGGCTTGCGGAAGGATGGCTGTATGGAAATTTATTTGTAACTTTGCCATCAGAATTTATTTATCGTTCCATATTCATCAGTCGTTATGATAGAAGATATTGATATAGAGAAGTCTGCAAAACCGCGGATTGACTTCGGTCCTGTTGAGGACATGTCGCAGAACATCATCAAGGTGATTGGTGTCGGCGGTGGCGGACAGAATGCCGTGCGCAACATGTATGACGAAGGCATTGAGGGCGTGACGTTTGCCGTGTGCAACACCGATAGCGCGGCTCTGTCGAAGTCGCCTGTGCCGGTGAAGATTCAGTTTGGCCCGGGACTTGGTGCCGGCGCAAAGCCGGAGATAGGAAGAAAAGAGGCCGAAAGCAGCATTAAGGATATTGAGCGACTGCTCGACGACGGCACGAAGATGGTGTTCGTCACGGCAGGAATGGGTGGCGGAACAGGAACGGGTGCCGCTCCCGTCGTGGCGAAAGTGGCGAAGGACAAAGGCATCTTGACGGTGGGCGTGGTGACCATCCCGTTCTACTTCGAGCAGAAACGCAAGATTGTGAAGGCGCTGCGCGGTGTTGACGAGTTGAGAAAGCAGGTCGACGCGATGCTCATCGTGAACAACGAGCGCATCTGCGACATCTATAACGACACGAATGTGACGCTGAAAGATGCTTTCAAGCGAGCCGACAGCATCTTGAAAGATGCTGTGAAAGGTATCTCCGAACTCATCACCATCAGTTCGGACGGCAGCATCAACCTCGATTTCCGCGACGTGGAGACAACCATGCGCAACGGCGGCGGTGCCATCATGGCCATCGGACGAGCCAGCGGTGACCGACGTGTGGAGCGGGCCATCATCGATGCGCTCGACTCGCCCCTACTCTTCGGCAACGACATCGGCAAGGCCAAGCGCATCCTGTTCAATATCTATGCCAGTCCTGAGCATCCGTTTTTTGTGCCCGAACTTTCTGAAATATCCGAATTCTTCGACCAGCTCGACCCGAATATCGACGTCATCTGGGGTACGGCAGAAGACCCGACGCTGGGCGAGGATGCGAAGGTCATCATCCTGGCCACCGACATGGACAACGGCTTTGAGGAAAACGAGTTGTGGGCCGAAGAGCACGGAACCAGGAAAAACGATGCCTATTATGCCAGCCTTATTCCCCGTCTGTACGCGTCGTATAAGCCTGCAACCCAGCCCATGGCTGCAGCCCAGCCGACGAATGTGGCGCAGCAAGAGCAGCCCGACACGCCGCCGCTTGTGGTTGAGTTGCCCGAGAACCCTGAGCCTGCAATGGCCGAGAGCACAGAGCCTGCAATGGCCGAGAACCCTGAGCCTGCAATGGCCGAGAGCGCAGAGCCTGCCGTCGCAGAATCAGATGACCGCGAAGAGACGCACGAGCCCCCTGCTGCGCCGCACCCCGTCACCATGGTGGAGCGGTGGAAGCGTTGGCTGGAAAAGAAAATCTCTAACGTGATGGAAGACCCTGAAGAATGAGTGAGGAACGCATAAAGACCCATGAGGAGCTGGCCGCCGAGCTGAGACAATCGGTGCGCATCCTGCAAGGTGCCGGACGAAACGACCTGCTGCTGCAGGCCATCGGCGTGCCTCTGCTCGAGGAGCTGCGCATAGAGGCGGCCCGCGGACAGCTCAGCCGCTTGCGCATCACGCGCGACTATCGGTTCCTGCTTGTCGACTTTGACAATCGGGAGATCGACCTGCAACCGGTTCACAAGGCCGTCTATCTGCTTTTCCTGGCTCACCCCGAGGGCATAGAGTTTAAACGGTTGAGCGACTATCGCGAGGAACTGACGAGATACTATATGGCCGTTTCGAAAATCATGGACAAGCAAAAGGTTGAGGAGAGCGTCGGCCGGTTGGTCAACCCGTTCGACAACGCCATCAACGAGAAGTGTTCGCGCATAAAGAATGTGTTTCTCAAGCTCATGGACGAGTATTCGGCAAGCTATTACGTCATCTCCAGCCACACCACGCGCCACATAGAAGGCTCAAATCGCATCTGGTATCAACGTGCCAAGCTCATCACCCTCCCCCGACATCTGGTGGAAAATCTTGCAGCCGATGAAATAGATTAGCAGCCGATGAAATGAAAGAATAGCAACGGATGAACACGGATAGACACAGAACTTCCCCTACATACTAACGGAATTTTATTCCGTGTCCCTCCGTGTTCATCCGTTGCCAAATTATGGATCCGTTGCCAGATTGTACATTTCATCCGCAGCCATAGCTTCTCCTCTCCTTCGGGGGGAGGTTGGGAGGGGGCTTTACTTCTCGTATTCCGTATGGTCCTCTATGCCGGCTTCGGCAAGGGCTTCGCGGCGCTCGATGCAGGTGCCGCAACGGCCGCAATGAACGTCTCCGCCTTTGTAGCAGCTCCACGTCTCGGCATAGTCGATGCCCAGAGCCTTGCCCCGACGCGCGATGTCGCCCTTGGTCAGACCGGTATAAGGCGACACGAGGTCGATGCCGTCGTAGGTGCCGGCCTGAGCAGCTTGACTGAATGCGTCGACGAAGGCCGCGCGACAGTCGGGGTAGATGGCGTGGTCGCCGCCATGATTGGCCATCATCACATGCTTCAGCCCGCGGCTCTCAGCCATGCCCACGGCAATGGAGAGCATGATGCCGTTGCGGAACGGAACAACCGTGGAGCGCATGTTCTCGTCCTCGTAGTGGCCTTCGGGGATGTCGGATGCTCCGCTGAGCAATGAGCTTTCAAAGTGTCTCGACATGAAATCGAGGTTGATCGTGATGTGCTCGATGCCTAACCGCTCACAGTGCAGGCGGGCAAAAGGCAGTTCGCGGGCGTTATGGTTGCTGCCGTAGTCGAACGAAAGGGCCAGGGCGATGCGGTCTTGATAGTCGTAGAGCAGGGTGGTGGAGTCCATCCCGCCACTCAGTATGAGAATGCTGTCTTTCATTTCTGTCGGTCTCATGAATGAATAATAGATAAATTTTCTGCAAAATTACAAAATAATCACGAATTATGAAGGTTTGAGAAATAATTATTAAATTATAATTATTTATTTATTTATTCTCAATTTTTTTGTACCTTTGCAAGCAAATTGTAAACAGTAAACAGTAAAATTGTAAATTAAAAGTTATGACAATCAACGAATTTAATTTTGCCGGTAAGAAGGCAATCGTGCGCGTTGACTTCAACGTGCCTCTGGATGAAAACGGAAATGTGACCGACGACACCCGTATCCGCGGTGCCCTGCCTACCCTGAAGAAGGTGCTGGCCGACGGCGGTGCGCTCATCATGATGTCGCACATGGGTAAGCCCAAAGGTAAGGTGAACCCCAAGCTCTCTCTGTCGCAAATCGTAGGAAAAGTGTCGGAGCGTCTGGGTGTAGACGTGAAGTTTGCCGACGACTGCGGCAAGGCCGACGAGGCTGCTGCTGCCCTGAAGCCCGGTGAGGCTCTGCTGCTCGAGAACCTGCGCTTCTATCCCGAGGAAGAGGGTAAACCCGTAGGCGTAGAGAAAGGTACTCCCGAATTTGACGAGGCAAAGAAGGCCATGAAGGAAAGCCAGAAGGCGTTTGCCAAGAAGCTCGCCTCTTATGCCGACGTTTACGTGAACGACGCCTTCGGTACGGCTCACCGCAAACACGCCTCTACGGCTGTCATCGCCGACTATTTCGATGCCGACGCCAAGATGCTCGGCTTCCTCATGGAGAAGGAAGTGACGGCTATCGACAACGTGCTGAAGAATGCCCAGCATCCGTTCACCGCCATCATCGGCGGCTCGAAAGTCAGCTCGAAGCTCGCTGTCATCAAGAACCTGCTCGATAAGGTCGACAACCTGATTATCGGTGGCGGCATGGGCTTCACCTTCATCAAGGCTCAGGGCGGTCATATCGGCGAGTCGCTCCACGAGGACGACCTCATGCCCGAGGCACTCAACGTGATGGCTGCTGCCAAGGAGAAAGGCGTGAACCTCAGCCTCTCTGTTGAGACCGTTGCAGCCAACGAGTTCTCTAACGATGCCGAGCGCAAGCCTGTCGACATCTTCAACATCCCCGACGGATGGGAAGGTATGGACGCCGGTGAGAAGTCGCTGGAGAACTGGAAGAAGATCATCCTCGACTCGAAGACCATCCTCTGGAACGGTCCGGTGGGCGTGTTCGAGTTTGAGAACTTTGCTCATGGCACAGGCGAGATTGCCCGTTATGTGGCACAGGCCACACAGGAGAACGGCTGCTACTCGCTCGTAGGCGGTGGCGACTCGGTTGCTGCTGTCAACAAGTTCGGTCTGGCCGATAAGGTCAGCTATGTCAGCACCGGTGGTGGCGCCATGCTCGAAGCCATCGAGGGCAAGACGCTCCCCGGCGTAGCCGCTATCAAGGGCGAATAAAAAAGCGAAGTCAGCAGGAACCCCTGCCGACCACACCATTATCCTCAAACGGGATGTGTCAGACCTGCTGATACATCCCGTTTTCCGTATTATTGGTTCAACCCGTTTTGCCTGACACCTATAATATTGATTATTGCTGTCCGCTAAAATTTTTTTAGCAATAAAAAAATTTAGGCTGAAGCCCTCGTTTGGGTTTCAGCCTTTTTTGTTACCTTTGTTTTTGCAACA
>CACYRB010000058.1 GCA_902776685.1 uncultured Prevotellaceae bacterium | reverse complement strand
CAGCCCCTCCAAAGGGAGGGGGGATGCTAACGCGCAGCCCGACTGGGCTCCCCTCCCTTTGGAGGGGCTGGGGGAGGCCGCTTTCGTCAGCGACTGCACGGTGGAGAGCGACCTCGAAATGTACTTTCCCGACGACTACGTGCCCACGTCGAGCGAGCGCGTGCTGCTCTACCGCGAGCTCGACAACATTGAAGACGACCGCGACCTTGAGGCCTATCGCCGCAGGCTGATAGACCGTTTCGGCAAGGTGCCTCACGAGGGCGAAGAGCTGATGCAGGTGGTGACGTTGCGGCGCGTGGGCAAGCGGCTCGGCTGCGAGAAGATAGTGCTACGTCAGGGACTGATGATTATGCAGTTTGTCTCGGCAGCCGACAGCCCCTACTATCAGAGCCCGCAGTTCGGACAGGTGCTCGACTATGCCGCCCGCAACCTGCGCCGCTGTCAGTTGAAGGAGGTGCGTGGCCGTCGGCTGATGCACGTCTCCGAGGTTCACAGCGTGGCCGAGGCTGTCGGCGTGCTGCGCGGCATCGAGCAGAAAGCATAGTCTTTGATATAGCCCCCCCTAAATTAGGGGTCGGGGGCTTACCTATCGCTATGTTGCAGCGTTCGCCCTTGCGTGCAGAAAAAACATATCGGGCGGAGTTTCCGGAAAGGAACTTCGCCCGATGTTGTTTAGTCAACACCTTTAGGGATTATTTATAGGTTACATTTACTCCCATATCAAAATATAATCTATATGTCGTTGTCCCGTTTTCATCTTTATCTTCATCAGGCTGATATGTTAGACTAATATATGTCGTCGTTAGGTCTGGGATACCATATTTATATTTATAGACTTCAACGAGATATGGGTTTGCACTTATGTCGAGTGCGGTAATGTTGTTTTCTTCACAACAGAGTATGTGTAGTTCTGGATTCTTGCTGATATTAAGCTCTTTCAGATAGTTTTCACTGCAATCGAGTTCTATCTGATTAGGATTTTCGCTGACATCCAGCTTCGTCAGTTCGCTCGCGGATTGTGAACTGTCGGTCATACTTCATTAGGTAGCTGTTCACGATTTTTTCTGGAGTTTGATAGTGGTCTTGTTTACTTTGATGAGGTAGCTGCCGCGCTGCAGGTCGGCGATGGATAGGGTGGCTGCGGTGGTACGGCGCAAGAGTCGTCCGTCGGTGGTGTAGAGCTCGATGGGTGTACCTGCCGGCAGCATGGAGAAGTTGAGCGAGCGCGAGGCGGTGAGCCCGGCTGCGCCGTCGTTGTCGGGAAGCGCAATGGCGGTGGTGTTTCGCTCTTCGAAAGTGATGTTGCTTACGTTGGCGATGACGGTTTCGTCGTTGAGCACGATGTTCAGGAACTTGCCGTCGTCGGCTGCAACGAGGTATGCAACGTTGCTGACCGGCACGGCTTGATTGTTGTCGGCGACGACGTGCCACTGTTTCTCACCGTTGGCCCACGACTGCGTGGCAATCGTGAGCAGGAAAGCCATGATGGCGAAAATCTTTTTAATCATAGAGGTTGAGTTATTTAATAACATATGATGAATTTTGTAGTTATAAAAATTACACTTCAATGCGCAAAAGTAAAGAAAAGAATTAGAATTTGTGACATTTTTGCAAAAAAAAAATGCTATTGCAGTGGATTGTTGCGCCATTTCATGGGCTGGCTGACGGTTTGTGCGGGTGGTGTTTGGGAAAGTGTTAAAAAATCGGTGTCGGCGGCTGCCGATTTTAACATCGCTGACGGCCTGAAATCGAGCTGGTGGGCCGAGAGTCCGCCGACATGAAAAACGGGCGTTCTGGAGGGTATTTTGTAAATTACTGTGTTTCAATGGGTTGCAGAATGTCTGGTTCTTGGTGATTTGGGCTTTGTTTCCGAAAGATATATGTTTCGGGTGGTGAAAGACGGTCTTTCGGGTGGTGAAAGACCGTGTTTTGCATGCCAAAAGACGGTCTTTGGGAAGTGAAACATATATGTTTGGGAAGTAAAAGGGGGATGGAAGGGGAGTGAAAGGGACGATAGGCGACCCCCAACCCCCTAATTTAGGGGGCTAAAGGAAGTGTTAAAACGTGAATGGCGTTTTAACAATTACGGTGGCGAAAGGTATATGTTTCGCCACCGCTGTTAAGATTTTTTCACTATTGCTGTTTTTTCGCTACGCTCAATAGCAAGACAGTAAGGCCGCTGGTTTTAAGACCCCCAACCCCCTAGTTTAGGGGGCTACGTCTTCCGGGGATGACGTGTAGGCGTGGGGCACGAGGCCTTCGATGTATTTGCATAGGATGCCGATGCCCTTGAGGTTCTCGCCACCCTGCGGGATGATGAGGTCGGCGTAGCGCTTTGTGGGCTCGATGAACTGCTCGTGCATGGGCTTGAGCACGTTGAGGTATCGGTCGACGACCATGGAGACGGTGCGTCCGCGGTCGATGGTGTCGCGCTGGATGTTGCGGATGAGGCGCTCGTCGGGGTCGGTGTCGACGAAGATTTTGAGGTCCATGATGTCGCGCAGCTTCTTGTTGATGAGCGTCATGATGCCCTCGATGATGATGACGGGCTTCGGCTCTACGTGCACGGTCTCGGGCAGTCGGTTGCAGAGTATATAAGAATAGGTGGGCTGCTCAATGGCCTGTCCCTCGCGCAGCTGGTTGAGCTGTTTGTTCAAGAGCTTCCAGTCGAAGGCGTCGGGGTGGTCGAAGTTGATGGCGTGGCGCTCCTCCTCGGTCATGTGGGAGGTGTCGTTGTAGTAGGAGTCGAGGGGCACGACGGCCACGAAATGGGGCGGCAGGGCCTCGACGATTTTCTTGACGACGGTGGTCTTGCCCGAGCCTGTGCCCCCGGCAATACCGATGATGGTGATTTTGTCTTTTGGCATATTCTTTTTGTTTTTGGGTTTTCTTTTTTACCTTTTTACCTTTTTACTTTTTTACTTTTTCTTTAGCGCAGCGACGAGCATGGGGCGGTAGTAGTCGGCTTTGCGCTCTACGGCCATGGGGTAGGCGCGCGAGGAGCTGGGCATGCGGTAGAGACGGAGGGTGCGGCCCTCGAACGTAAACTCGACATGGGTGCCCACGGCGGGTTGTGCGGCGATGTTGAACTGCTGGCAGAGGGTGTCGGTGGCCTTCTGGCCGGTGGTGACGATGGCTGTGCACTGGGGCAGCTGCCGCAGCATGGCGGCGACGTCGGTGGGCTCGACCACTTCGAGGTCTTTGTCGGAGGCGGTGTTCTTCAACCGTCGCACGGCGGTGGCGGTGTCGTAGAGTCCGATGCCCTGTGCGGTGAGGAAGCGGCGCAGCTCGGCCTCGCGGAATGTCTTGCGGGCCTCGTCGACGAAGTGGAGCTTGTCGTTGAAGTAGCACAGTCCGAAGATGCGCCACATGTCGTTGGTGAAGTTGGGGTAGTAGAACCGCATGGCCCATCGTTTCTCGGCCGGCGGAAAACTGCCGAGCATGAGCAGGCGGCAACCGTCGGGAAGAAAGGGCGGGAAGGGATGGCGTTCTACGGGAATCACTTTTTTTAATGTTGAAAGGTTGAAAGGTTGAAAGGTTGAAAGGCTGGACAATCGTATTGTTCGCATCACCTTTCAACCTTTCAGTTTTTTATAGTTTTTCTTTCAACAGATAGACCACGACGGGCAGGTGGTCGCTGTAGCCGTTGAGCCACACGCCGCCGGCATGGGTGCGCTTGGGGTTGCCCTTGTATTTGCCTTCGGTCTGCAGCAGATAGTCGCGCTTGAATATCTGATGCTTCCAGAACTTCAGTTCGCTGAAGTTGTTGGAGCCTTTAGGATTGAGCAGGTTGGGTGTCATGACAATCTGGTCGAACAGGTTCCACGACCCGTTGTAGCGCAGCGTGCCCCTGCCTTCCTTGACCAGAATGTTGTACCAGGGGTTGTACATGTCGCCTGCCTCTACCTTATTTATATCACCCTTGGCGCCGAGCTCTTTCACCATACTGCGGTTGGTGGGGTCGTCGTTCATGTCGCCCATGATGAAGATTTTGCACTGTGGGTCGTCGCGCAGCAGTGAGTCTTTCACGACCTTCACCTGACGTCCTGCCAGTTCGCGATACTCCGAACCGGCAAAGCGGCTGGGCCAGTGGCACACGATGACAGTGACGTGCTCGTCGGCCAGGGTGCCGCTCACGGTGAGGAAGCCGCGCGTCTGGCGGTCGTTGTCGATGTCTTCCTGCTTCTCGTAGCGATAGGGCACGAGCTTCATGTCGCGAACGGTGAACAGCGAGGGGTTGTAGAGCAAGGCACAGTCGACGCCGCGCTTGTCGGGACCCTCGATGTGGGCAAACGTGTAGCCGCGTGCGGCAAGCTCGGGCTGGGCACAGAGGTCGGTGAGCGCCTTGGCATTCTCGACCTCGCTCACGCCGATGACGGCGCAGCCCACGCCGGGCAGCACGTCGGTGCCCAGGTCGGACAGCGCATAGGCCATGTTGTGGAGTTTGTTGGAATACTTCAGACCCGTCCACTTGTTTGTCCCTTCGGGCAGATACTCGTAGTCGTTCTTGCCCTCGTCGTGGCAGGTGTCGAACAGGTTTTCCAAATTGTAGAATCCTACGGCATAGGCAGAATACTGTTTCTCCTGTGCCTGTGCTGCCATGGCACCGAGCAACATGGCTGCGATAATCAGAAAATGTCTTTTCATTATTGTTTAAGCTTAATAGTTGCAAGTTTGATTTTGCAAAGTTAATGTAATTTTTCAATATTAGAAAATAAAATCTTATTTTTCTTTTGTGTCCTCGATTTTTTACACTATCTTTGCACACAGATTACAATACCGAGAATTTGAAAACAAAATAAATAATCTATTAAGTATGCAGAAAAAGCTCAAATTAGCAGTGATAGCCTTATGCTGCTCGGCTTGCGCATTTGCGCAGACCGATGAGAAGCAGGGGCAAAAAGCCGTCGCGGTAGACGAGTCGGCCTTCACATTCTCAGAGTCGCAGCTTGGAGAAGACGACAATGTGTCGCAGGAAACGACCATCCTCGGCTCCAACAGCAACGTGTATGCAAGCGAGGTAGGCTATCGGTTCAGTGCCGCGAGGTTCAAGTTCCGCGCCTTCAACTCGAAGTACAGCGACATCTACATCAATGGTAATCCCGTGAACGATGCTGAGCGTGGCGAGTTCAGATACTCGCTCGTAGGCGGTCTGAACAATCAGACGCGTAGCATGGAGAGTTCCCTGCCCTTCGAGGACAACTCTTTCAGCATGCCGGGCATGGGTGGTTCAAACAACTACAACTTCCGGCCCAGCAGCATGCCCACAGGCCATCGCCTCTCGATAGCCGGCGCCAACCGAAGCTACACCGTTCGCGGACAGTATGCCTTCAATTCGGGCGTGACCAATAAAGGATGGGCATTCTCGGTCGGTCTCTCTTATCGATGGGCAAACACCGAAACCGCCTACATCGAGGGAACGTTCTACAACTCGCTCTCTTATTTCCTCGGCGCAGAGAAAATCATCAATCCGCAGCACTCCATCTCGCTTGTCACATGGGGAAATCCCACCGAGCGTGCAGCACAGGCCGCATCGACCGACGAAATGTACTGGTTGGCCAACAGCCGCTACTACAACCCCAACTGGGGCTACCAGAACGGTAAGAAGCGCAACGCACGTGTCATCAAGGACTTCGCACCGTCAGCCATGTTCACATGGGACTGGAAGATTGACGAGACTGCAAAACTCACCACAACGCTCTTCGGAAAGTATGCCACATACAGCTCATCGGCACTGCGCTACAACAACGGCACCAACCCCGCTGCCGACTACTACAGCCTCATGCCAAGCTACAACTACAACGTGTGGGACCCTGAAGACACGAAGAACAGAGGCGAGAGCAATCTGGCAGCATGGCAGGCATCGGTCGACTACCTGACCGCAGCTAAGGCCAACCGCCAAATCAACTGGGACCGACTTTACTTTGCCAACCGCGCCGCTTCGGCACAGGGCATGGACGCCATGTACTACCTGCAGGCCTACCACGACGACCAGCTGACTGTCAATCTGGCTTCCACACTGCGCAAGCAGATAGACAATAACAAGGTGTTCACCTCAGGACTCATCCTCTCGACCAACAAAGGTATGCACTATCAGACGCTTGAGGACAAGCTCGGTGCCACATCGTTCCGCAACGTGAACACCTATCTCGTGGGAACCTATCTCGAAAGCGACCCTCGTGCACAGTACGACGTGAACAAACCCAATCAGGAAATCAACGTAGGCGACCGCTTTGCCTACGACTATAACATCTACGCCAAGAAAGCCGGCCTCTGGGCAACCTATGCCGAGAACTTCGGTCCGCTGCACTACTCGTTGTCGGGTCGCATGGCCTACAACACCCTACAGCGTGAAGGTAAGATGCGCAATGGCTTAGCCATTGAGAACTCTTACGGTCGGAGCAAACTGGCCGAGTTCGTCGACGGCGGCGTGAAGTTCGGTTCGTCGCTCAACCTCGGACGCGGACATGCCATCTCACTCGGACTGGGATGGGAGCGCAAGGCTCCTGTTGCCCGCGTAGCCTTCTCGGCACCGCAGATCAACAACAACTTCGCCCTCGGACTGAAATCGGAGAAAGTGTTCAGTGCCGAGCTCGGCTATCAGCTGCAAACCACTTGGCTCCATGCCAACATCAGCGCCTACTACAGCCATCTGGGCGATGTCGCCGAGTATAGCATGTATTACGACGATGCTGAAAACTCGTTCACCTATGCCTCTATCACCGGAATTAAAAAGCAGTTCTACGGTTTGGAGGCTGGTCTGAACTTCAAGATTAACACCGAGTTCAACGTGAAAGTGCTCGGAACCATTGCCGAAGCCAAATACGACAACGATGCCAACATCGTCTATATGCGTTCGCAAGACGGCGTCTACAAACAAGATATCCTGCTGAACAAGGGCATGCGCGAAGGTGGTACACCGCTCAGCGCAGCAAGTGTGGATTTCGGCTATCGCAAGAACGGTTGGTATGTCGACCTCATCGGCAACTACTACGACCGCATCTATCTCTACTACACACCGGTAACGCGCTACAAGAACGAGAACATCACAACCGACAATGCCGGCAACGAGGTGCTTAACCGCTACGCTCAGGCTAAGGGACACGGCGGATTCATGCTCGACGCCAGCATCAGCAAGAGCATCTATCTGAAACGTCACGGACAACTGCGCTTCAACCTTATGCTCAACAACCTGCTCAACAGCGACAACATCGTCACTGGTGGTATGGAGCAGAACCGTAAGGACCGCAAATCGGTCGACGAAGAAGACATGCGCGCCTACAAGTTCCAGCTCAATCCTAAGAAGTTCTATGCCAATGGGCTCAATGGAATGTTTATGATTACCTATCTATTCTAATGATAAATGTGTAACAATATGAAAAGTATTAAATATTTTCTCATGGCTGCCCTCTGCACGATGTTCCTCTCTTCGTGCATGGATGGCGAAAACAACTTCTTCGACCTCGATAAGAACGACTGGACGGAGCCGAACTTCCCCGGAGGTTCGCCCTACGGTAACAACAATATCACCGAGGACAATATCATCACCATCGCACAGCTGAAATCGAAATACAGCAATGCCTTCTCGGGTAGTGCCTGTGTGGAGGTGAAGGACGACGTGAAGATTAAGGCCTATGTCACAGGCAACGACATCGGCGGCAACATCTACAAGCAGGTGGCCGTTCAGGATGCTACTGGTGCTATCATCGTGGGCATCAACAAAGCCGGTCTGTGCGGCTATCTGGCCGAAGGACAGCAGATCATCATCGACCTGAAAGGTCTCCACGTAGGAGCCTATGGCAGCCAGCCGCAGATAGGCGCGCCCTATAACGGCGGTATCGGTCGTATGGCTGAGAGCATCTGGATGCAGCACTTCAAACTTGTGGGCAGCATCGACCCCTCGGCTATCCTGCCAGTCGATTTCAACAGCATTAAGGGCGACATCGCAGCCAACTGTGGTAAGCTCGTCGTGCTGAAGAACGTGACCTTCAAGGATGCCGACGGCACGAAGACGCTCATCGACGGTGCCGGCTCAGGCTCCAACTACTATGCTCAGGATCTCGACGGACTGTCGAACACCATCGTCCGCACATCTTCCTATGCCGACTTTGCAGCCATGAAACTGCCGTTCGACCCCTCTACCGGTCAGAAGGTGCCCTGCACCATCGTCGGCATCGCCTCGCGCTATAGCAACACGTGGCAGATTATGATTCGTAAAACCAGTGACATTACAATAAACGAAGAATAAAAATAAAAAAATATCAGACTATGAAAAAGGTATTATTATCCATGCTTGCAATAGGCATTGCAGCATTTACATTTACAAGCTGTGACGATGTGCCCATGCCCTACGACATGCCTGGTACCACCAATGGCGGCGGAAACGAGGAACTTCCTGCCGGTACCTACCTGAGTGCACCGTTCAGTAACAGCGACGGCAATTTCATTACGAAGGAAACCAAGGGACAACCTTGGGTGCTCGACTCTCATGGCTACATGAAAGGTACTGGACACATCTCAAACGATGTTCCTAAGGTGGAATCGGAAAGTTATCTGATTTCTCCCGAGTTCGACCTCACCAACTCTACGGGTGCTTATCTTGAGTTTGAGTACATCTTGCGTTATGTAGCAGCAGGTACGTCCAACAAAGTACTTATCACAGATAACTACACCGAAGACCCTGCTACGACGCAGTGGACCGATATCACTGGTACACTTACCGAAGGCAAAGACTGGAACAACTGGTCAACATACAGCCAGAATATTCCTGCCGCATTCTTGGGTAAAGACAAGGTTCGCGTAGCCTTCTTCTTTGGTTGCAACACTCAGAATGCCTCTACATGGGAGGTACGCAACGTCGTCGTGAAGGAAGGCCAGGCCGGTGAAGGCGGCGGTGGTGGTACAACACCCTCTGCTGGAACAGGTACAGGAACGGAGAGCGATCCGTATGATGTGCCTGCGGCTATCAGCGTGGCCAGCAAGACGGGTGTCTTCGTGAAGGGTTACATCGTGGGCTATGTCGGTGGTCAGGCTTTGGACGAGACGGCTACCTTCTCAGCCGAAGGCGAGGCTTCGCAGACCAACGTGCTCATTGCTGCATCACCCAGCGAGACAACGGTTGCCAACTGTATGCCTGTACAGCTGCCTGTCGGAGCAATCCGCACTGGAGTCAACCTGAAAGATAATCCTGGCAACTTGAAGCAGGAAGTGCTGCTCTATGGTGACATCGACACCTATTTCCGTGTGCCTGGACTCAAGAACACCTCTTATGCTAAGATTGGTACGAAGGAAAGTGGCAACAAACCTGGCACGACTCCCGCTGGCGAAGCTAAGGGTACCGGTACTGCTGCCGACCCCTTCAACCCGGTAGCAGCCTACAACGAGGCCGCTAAACTGGGTTCCGATGCAGTATCTTCTCAAGAATACTATGTGAAAGGCAAGATTTCTTCCATCACTTACCCGTTCGATGCAGAGCATGGAACCGCGACCTTCAAGATTTCTGAGGACGGTACGACCAGTGGCGAGTTCATCGTTTATGGTTGCAAGTACTTCAACAAAGCTTCGTGGAAGGCAGGCGACACACAAATCAAGGTAGGCGACGAGGTTGTCATTTGCGGAAAGTTTACAAACTATAAGGGCAATACTCCCGAGTTTAAGAGTGGCGAGAACTGGCTCGTATCAATCAACGGCGAGTCTGGTGGCACAACACCGCCGCCTTCAACCGATGCCGGCTCTTATGCCAGCCCGCTCACCGTCTCTGCAGCCATTGCATTGGGTAGTGCCGATAAGGCATGGGTGCGTGGATATATCGTAGGCTACGTCAGTGGACAAGCCTATGAAACAGATAGCAAATTCACAGCTAATGATGCTTCTCAGACTAACATTCTGATTGCCGCCTCGGCCAGTGAGACCGATCCTGCAAAGTGTATGCCTGTGCAGTTGCCCAGTGGTGATCTTATTGAATTTCGTACGAAGTTGAACCTGAAGGACAATCCCACTCTGCTTGGACAGTCAGTACTACTTTACGGGCAATTAACAGCCTACTTTAAGGTTCCCGGCATCAAGACTCCGACCTATGCTGAGGTAGGCAACCAGCAGATTGGCACACGTCCGGCAGCCCGTCGCCGTTAAGACGGTGCTGTGCCTCTTAAACGCATGAAACAGAGGGCAGAAAATAAAAAACTTTTAGAAATATTTGGTGGGGTGCGAAATTCTTTGTAATTTTGCACCCCATAAATATTGTTTATTGAATAGTAATTATAATAACATTTAAAAGAAAATGAAAAAAGGTATCCATCCCGAAAACTATCGCCCCGTCGTATTTAAGGATATGTCCAACGGCGATATGTTCCTTACAAGGTCCACAGCAAAGACAAACGATACAGTGGAATTTGAAGGTGAAACTTACCCTGTGGTAAAAGTCGAAATCTCTAACACCTCGCATCCGTTCTATACGGGTAAGAGCACGCTCGTCGACACTGCCGGTCGCGTTGACCGCTTCATGAGCCGCTACGGCAAAATCAAGAAGTAAGCATAAAGACGTGCGAGAGAAGATTTCTACTGAAAGGGACTTACCTTTACATCAGGATTCTTCTTTTTAAACAGAGATATTGTATGAAAGAAAGAAAATGCGTTCGGACGTAGTTGCATATGCGGCCGGACGCATTTTCTGTTCATTCATCGCTTTACAAATTATTAATGCCTCATCATTAGCTATGCAAAAGAAACTGTTTTTCCTCTTGTCTCTGGCCTTGACGCTTGTCGCTTGTGGTGGCAGCGACGACACCGACGGTCCCAATGATCCCGGCGAGCGCATCTCGACCAATTCCAACCGCAACGACAGCCGTGCCAATGCAGCCTATGCGCGACTGGAATATCCGCATCTGAAGGGTGGCAGCAACAACATCGTCATCATCCATCAGGCATCGTTTGGCGTGAACTACAGCGTGGAGTGGGACACCGACCTGCATCCCACAGGCTGGGACGGAGAGGGTACCCTGCGTGCACAGCGCTGGTCGTGCTTCAGATGGCACAACAAGAACAGCAACAAGAGTGCCACCTCGCGCAAGCCGAGAGACAACTCCGGACTGCCTTTTGCTGAGTATCCCAACGATGCCGACCTTGCCGCACAGTATCATTTCACCGACGACCCCTATTGGAACTCGGGCTACGACCATGGTCATATCATGGCATCGGCCGACCGGGGATATAACTACAATGCCCGGGCCAACGAGCAGACATTCTACATGACCAACATGCAACCGCAGGTGAACGGGTTTAATGGCGGGGTATGGCTTGAGATGGAAGGTCGGCTTCGCGAATGGAACACGAGCAACTTCCGCGACACGCTTTATGTGTGCAAGGGCGGTACCATCGACCACAAGAACAACATTCTGCGCACCATCGGCAGTGGCCGCAATAAGATTCCTGTGCCAAAATATTTCTTCATGGCTGTGCTCTGCAAGAACAAAGACAATGTCAATGGCGGCTACAAAGCCCTCGGCTTTTGGGTAGAGCACAAGGTGAACTACGACACCGACCTCAGCAAGTATGTTGTCAACATCGACGAGCTTGAGCGGCTCACGGGCATCGATTTCTTCTGCAATCTGCCCGACAATATCGAGAATGCCGTCGAGTCATTGCCTCGCGAGAATGTGATAAAGGCCTGGAAACCCTGATCAGAGGTTTCAGTTCTGCAACGAAAAAAGGAAATGCCCAGACAGGCATTTCTATTTTTATATGGCAATCTTTTATCTTTTATCTTTTATCTTTTCACTTTTTCACCTTTTTACCTTTTCACCTTTTTCCCCTTTTTCCCCTTTCCGTCTGGTCTCCCTTCCCTTTGGGAGGGGTGGGGGTAGGCATCAACCTTTCTTCAGGTTGTTCTCAATCTCCTCGTCGCTGATTTTGTAGTTCAGCAGGTCGCCGTTGAGGTATTGCTCGTAGGCCGTCATGTCGATGAGTCCGTGTCCGCTGAGGTTGAACAGGATGACCTTCTCCTCGCCTGTCTCCTTACATTTCTTCGCCTCGCGAATGGTGGCGGCGATGGCATGGCTCGACTCCGGCGCGGGAATGATTCCCTCGGTACGTGCGAAGAGCATGCCGGCCTCGAAGGTCTCAAGCTGCGGAATGTCGACGCCGTGCATCAGTCCGTCCTTGATGAGCTGCGAGACAATCATGCCTGCACCGTGATAGCGCAGTCCGCCGGCGTGGATGTTGGCAGGTCGGAAGTTATGGCCGAGCGTGTACATCGGCAGCAGCGGCGTGTAGCCCGCCTCGTCGCCAAAGTCGTATTCAAAGCGTCCGCGTGTCAGCTTGGGACAGCTCTCCGGCTCAGCGGCGATGAACTCGGTGTGGCGTTCACCTGATAGGTTGTGGCGCATGAACGGGAAGGCTATACCGCCGAAGTTTGAGCCTCCGCCGAAGCAGGCAATCACGGTGTCGGGATATTCGCCTGCCATCTCCATCTGTTTCTCAGCCTCCAGTCCGATGATAGACTGGTGCAGGGCTACATGGTTGAGCACCGAGCCCAGCGTGTACTTACAGTTGGGTGTGGTGGTGGCCAGCTCCACGGCTTCCGAGATGGCCGTGCCGAGCGAACCCATGTGGTGCGGGTCGCGGCTGATGATGTCCTTTCCTGCGCGTGTCGACATCGAGGGCGATCCTTCCACTGTTGCGCCGAAGGTGCGCATGATGCTCGACCGGTAGGGCTTTTGCTGCATCGAGATTTTCACCTGATAGACGGCACACTCCAGTCCGTACACCTTTGCGGCATACGACAGGGCGGCGCCCCACTGTCCGGCACCCGTCTCGGTGGTTACGTTGGTGGTGCCTTCCTGCTTGGCATAGTAGCACTGAGGTAGGGCAGAGTTTATCTTGTGAGAGCCCAGCGGGTTCACCGATTCGTTCTTGAAATAGATGTGTGCCGGAGTGCCGAGTGCCTCTTCCAGCGCATAGGCTCGCACGAGCGGTGTCGAGCGATAGTATTTATATTTCTCCTGTACCTCCTCGGGAATGTCAATCCATGCGTGTTCCGTGTCTAATTCCTGTTTGCAACATTCTGTGGGGAAGATGTGTGCCAGGTCTTCCCATCCCAGCGGCTCGCGCGTAGCGGGATGAATGGGCGGCAGCGGCTTGTTGGGCATGTCGGCCTGAATGTTGTACCATTGTGTTGGCAATTCGTTCTCTTGGAGGATAAATCTCTTCTGTTTCATAATCAGTTGTTGGGTTTATAATTAAGTTATTTTATCCGAATGCAAATTTAGCCATTTTTTTCCAATTACCGCCCACTTGCCCGAAGTTTTTTCGATTATCGAGGCCGAAAGCGGCAACTTACAAATAAAAATGCGTGGCTCAGGGTTGCTTTTTTCGTTCTGAGCGGTCTGTTTTGACGTAAATTGTGTAAATTTGCACACAGAAAAAGTGTAAACATAAACAACGAATATTTATGAAACGATTTTTTTTGAGCTTTGCCGCTGTTGTCGCCGCTGTTCTATTGATAACAGGTGCGAATGAGTGTCGTGCAGCCGAGACCTCCTGTGAAAAACTGATGGCCGATGTGCTTCCCGAGGACTTCCAAGTCTTCGCGACCCCCTACTTTACCATCAGCTGTCCCAAGGAATTTCAGAAGTCGGACATGGACCTTGGCGACGAGTATCTCATGTTACGGACGGAGCGACTGGTGCAGCACGAAGACGGCGACGAGTACACCTCGTCGGCGCAGATCAACGTGAACTACTCGACGGGCGGTCCCACTCCCAACCAGATTGGCGAATATGCTGCGAACTTCAAGGCGTCGCGCAAGGCCCTCGAAGAGACCTGCGACGAGCCTGTCATCGACGGCAACCTCGTCATCCTGCGCACCTACGATGGCGACGAAGACTACTGCACCGTCAATAACTTCTTCACCTTGATAGGCAAAGACGGTGCTTGCATCTTCGGCATCATCAGATACGACCAAGCCGACGCCCATGCCTATGAGGACTGCGTGATGCCCATCATCCGTTCGGCAAAATTCAAATAGGCCCTTCAGTTCAGAGCCGTAGTCGCAGATGACGATACTGATAGTTGTACTGGCCTATTTCTGTGTACTGCTTGTGCTGAGCCGGCTGACGGCAGGGCGCAAGTCCACCAACGATGCGTTCTATCGTGCCAACCGTCGGGCACCGTGGTACATGGTGGCGTTCGGCATGGTGGGCGCGAGCATCTCGGGCGTGACGTTTGTGAGCGTGCCCGGCATGGTGCTGCGCACCGACATGACCTATATGCAGACCTGTCTGGGCTTCATCGTGGGCTATTTCGTTGTGGCGTTCGTCTTGCTGCCCGTCTACTACCGGCTCAACCTCACCACCATCTACACCTATCTGCTCAACCGGTTGGGCCGTCGCAGTTATAAGACCGGAGCCTCGTTCTTCCTCTTGTCGAAGATGACGGGTGCCGCCGTACGTTTCTTCGTGGTCTGCATCATCCTGCAACGCTTTGTGCTCGACGCTATGGGCATACCATTTTGGCTGACCGTACCGCTGATGGTGAGCCTCATCTGGCTCTACACCCGTCGTGGCGGCATCAAGACGCTTGTGTGGACCGACACGTTCCAGACCGTCTGCATGTTCTTGGCCCTCATTCTTATTATATATAAGGTGATGGGAGCGCTCGACTATTCACTTTCCGATGCGGTGACAGCCATCAAGAGCGATGCCCGCAGCCGCATGTTCGTGTTCGACGACTGGGTGACAAAGCAAAACTTCTGGAAACAGTTTTTCAGCGGTATGTTCATCACCATTGTGATGACCGGCCTTGACCAGGACATGATGCAGAAGAACATGACGTGCCACACGCTGCGCGATGCACAGAAAGACATGTGCACCTACGGCTTCGCCTTTGCGCCGGCCAATCTGCTCTTCATGTGCCTGGGCATCCTGTTGGCACAGCTGGCTGCCCGTCAGGGACTGTCGTTGCCCGCGTCGGGCGACGAGCTGCTGCCCATGTATGCTGCCACGGGCCGACTGGGACAGGCAGTGGTCGTGCTGTTCGTCGTGGGCATTGTCGCTGCCTCGTTCTCCTCGGCCGACTCGGCCCTCACCTCGCTCACCACGAGCTATTGCGTCGACATTCGCGAGCGGGCCGACGACGAGCGGTTGCGCAAGCGTGCCCACATAGGCGTGGCGGTGGTCTTCGTCGTGTTCATCCTGTTGTTCCGGCTATTCAACTCCACAAGCATCATCGATGCCATCTACGTCATGTGCGGCTACACCTACGGTCCGCTGCTCGGTCTCTTCGCCTTTGGCCTCTTCACCATACGACAGACCGCCGATCGCCTCGTACCCTACATCTGCGTCGCCTCGCCACTGCTATGCTTCCTCCTTGACAAAACAATAGCATCAACAACCGGCTACCATTTCGGTTATGAGTTGCTGATGCTCAACGGCCTGCTCACCTTCTGTGGTCTGTGGCTGGCAGGAACTGGAAAGAATAAAAAATAATTTTCAAGGATTAATGTGGTCGACGGGTTAAGCGACAGTTCAGCTAACCCCTTCATTAGTCAAAATTTAAGGCCAGCCCCCGACGGGGTAGTAGCACACTTCATTTGCAGGATGTCAGACTAATGCTTATCATCTCACCCCGTCATTAATACCCATCATAGCTCGTGTAATACAATTTGGGAACAATTAACCCACTGAACTTTGACGTAGCCGTTGATAATCAGTGGGTTTCCTATTTCTGTCATCAATCTTGAAAAGATAAATATCACGACAAGGCAGTAAAAAACACTTGAAATAGGTGCTACTCTCTTGACCGTTATATATATATAGAATGTATATTTAAAATTCTTAATGTTTATGGTTTACGGTTACATCAGAGTAAGCAGCGACAAGCAGACGGTTGAGAACCAACGCTTTGAGATTAACAAGTTCTGTGAGAAGCAGAACATAGTAATTAACGACTGGATAGAAGAAACTATCAGTGGCACGAAGAATTATTCCAAACGACAGTTGGGTAAACTCTTGAAAAAAGTCCATAGGGATGATATTATCATCTGTAGTGAGTTGTCACGTCTGGGCAGGAACCTCTTTATGATTATGGAGATACTGAATATCTGTATGACCAAGGAGTGCCGCGTTTGGACTATCAAAGACAACTATCGTCTGGGTGACGATATTCAAAGCAAAGTCCTTGCCTTTGCCTTTGGGCTTTCAGCAGAGATAGAGCGTAACCTTATCAGCCAGCGTACCAAAGAGGCTTTGGCGAGGAAGAAGGCAGAGGGAGTGGTGCTTGGTCGTCCAAAAGGAAAAAAGAGTAGTCCAGACAAGTATAAGCTATCGGGCAAGGAAGTCCTTATCAAAAAACTTCTGAAGAACGGCACTTCTAAAAGAAAAATAGCGAAGATATGCAAGTGTGACAGGAATACCCTTGATAGGTTTATAACCCTGAAAGGATTGGCAGTGAACTAATGAGCGATTTGGCATTAGCCCAATCGCTTCACGTTCGGCAATTCTCAAACAAGTTTGAATTGCTCTCACTAATCCAGCACTTTTTTAGTAATAAGAAAAACTTTGTCATACTTTAATGCAAATGTCTGAGCAACATTTTCGTTGCTCAGACATAAAGGCATATTTGTAGAATAAACCTATTGGGAATTGATATTATGATTCTATC
>CACYRB010000057.1 GCA_902776685.1 uncultured Prevotellaceae bacterium | reverse complement strand
TGTCCGGTAAAAAATCTTCATCCTCTTTGATATCCCAGTGTTTATAGGTGTTAGTAAATAATTATAAACAAAGAGGCTTGTTTGCGGCCTGAAGGGCCAGCAAGCCAATAGCCCAAGGCATCGCCTTGGGTTGTCGGGATGTTTAAGATTGCGCCCTGAAAGGGCAAAAGTGTTGATTTTCAGTCTTTTGCCCTTATAGGGCGTTCTTTACTGGCACAATTTACCCAGGGTGTTACCCTGGGCTATTAGCTTGCCGGCCCTTCAGGCCTTTTTTACCAGACACCAATAATTTTTTAACGGTATCGTTTTTGATTTTTTTGTTTCTTAATTTAAGCACAATATATAAACCGCTTATCCGTTATCAATGTAATAAATAAAGTTTTTTAAAATCATCAGACATATTATTATTGTGAAAAAGAAAGGATGTATTCTGTTTGGCTTGGGCTCAGGTTGTCTGCTGAGCATAATGGGAGTGGCACTCGTGGCTGGAGCATTCTTAATAGTTGTTATTATTGGTGCTGGCATTGTTGCCGTGAAGTCTGAGGATTTTAACCTTCCGGTTGGAACGGAAGAAGACCTTGTCGGTGTGTGGTACTCTGACCAAGGTGGGTGCATTGAGTTTCGCGCAGACGGGACGCTTAGCTATGACAGTTTGTATTGTGAATTTTCTGCTTTTCATCATGATACACCCGATATGGCTCGTCGTAAGGGTAAGGGGACGTGGAGGATTGAAAAGGAGGAAAAGGAAATAAGGCTGGTGTGTGTGTGTTTCAGTCAGATGTACTTTCATGGCGAAGGTGCCGACAAGTTTGCACGGCCTTTCTATATCTTTACATGGATAGGCGATCCGGACAGTCGCAAGATGTATAAGTTTACAAAAAACGAGGGCAGCTAAAACAAGCTGCCCTCGATTATTCCTTGATTCTCCCTTCCTTTCGGGGAAGGGGGTGTTGTCGGCTTTTGTGGAGAGTCTGAGGAAAGGTCGGCGGTAGCCTCGGCTTTGAACCGTTCCACAAACTCGTCCTCGGTGATGATGGGGATGCCCAGCTGCTGGGCCTTCTTGTTCTTTGACGAGGTGGACGCGGCGTCGTTGTTGATGAGGAACGACGTGGAGCCGCTGACGCTGCCTGCCACGTGTCCGCCCTGACTCTCGATGTAGGCTTTCAGATCGTTGCGATTCTTGAAGTGGTGTACGTCGCCCGTGATGACGAAGGTGAGCCCCTCGCAGGATTTTCCCGTCGGAGCTGCAGACTGCTGGGTAACGGTAATCTGGTCGAGCAGCTGACTGAGCTGGCGCTGGTTGGTCTCGTCCTTCATCCATGCAACAAACGAGGCCGACTTCTCGGGTCCGATGCCGTCGATGTGGGCAAAGAAATCGGGTGCCGGAGCATCGGCAGCCTGACGGATGAGCTCGTCGAACGGATAGGCTGAAAGCAGTCGCTTGCACACGTCGCGCCCACAGAGTGGGATGGAGAGCGCATAGAGCAATTGCTGGGCATCGACCTCACGGGCATGGTCGACAGAGGCTATGATGTTGGCAGCCGACTTCTGGCCGAAGCCTTCGAGTGCGGCCATCTCCTGCACATGCTCGTGAAGACGGAAAATGTCGGCATACTGTTGAATCCAACCGAGGTTGACAAACCGTGCGAGGGTCTGCTCGGAGATGCCGTCGATGTTGACGCCCTCTTTCGAGACGAAGCGGGCCAGTTTCTTCAACTGCTTGGCCGGACAGGCGGGGTTGGTGCAGTGCAGGGTGCGGGTGCTGCTGGCCTCGCTGACCACTATCTCGGTGGGATGTTGGCAGACGGGACACTGGGCAGGAATGTCGAGCGTGCCGACGGTCTGGTCTACCTTGATGACTTTGGGAATAATCTTATTTGCCTTGATGACTTGCAGACGTGTGCCCTTGCCGCCAATGCCGAGCCGTTCACACTCGCTGATGTTGCAAAGCGAGGCCCGCTTGACGGTGGTGCCCTCGAGCTCTACGGGCTGGAAGATGGCGACGGGCGAGATGGTGCTGGCTGCACACGACCACTCCACCTCGATGAGCTCGGTCTCGGCAGCCTCGTCGCGCCACTTGAAGGCCAGTCCGGCGCGTGTGGCGTGATGGCCGGTGATGCTGCCGGTCGCGGCATAGGCGGTATCGTCGTACACTACAACGAGTCCGTCGACGGGGTAGGGACACTGCTCGGGATTCCACGAGTCGATGGCTTGTTCAAGGTTTTCGTAGGTAGGGTGTTCTACAAGTCGGTGTGCGACGGTGGTCATGCCTTGCCGGGCAATGAAGTCCATGCGCGAGCCCCAAGAAAGGATGGAAGGGGCTGCCACCAGCGTGAACGGTATCCACTGGATGTTTCTACGGCGCACCTCGTCGATGTCTTTCAGCGTGAGCGAGCCCGATGCCAGGTTGCGCGGATTGGCATAGTCTTCGCCGCTCTCCAACAGGAAACGGTCGAAGTCGGCATAGCTGATGACGGCCTCGCCGCGAATGACGACGTGACCCTGCTCCGGGATGGTCTGCGGGATTCCGCTGATGGCTTTAGCCAGATGGGTGATGTTGGTGCCGATGCGACCGTTGCCTCGTGTGACAACCTTTGTCAGTCGGCCGCCGTCGTAGGTGACGACAAGCGTCAGACCGTCGAGCTTCCACGAAATCCAGATGGGGCGGCCCTCAGCCCACTTCTCCACATCGGTCACCTGCTTGGTCTTGGCCAGCGAGAGTGCAGGAAACTCGTGCACCTCTTTCTGTCCGGCGATGTGGTCTTCTGAAACCTTCGCTGTGGGACTGTCGGGCAGCACGGTGCCCGTTTCGTCTTCCAACCGCTTGAGCTCGTCGAAAAGCGCATCCCACTCGTAGTCGGTCATCAGCTCGCCCTGTCCGTTATAGTAGGCTTCCGATGCCTGGTTCAGCCGCTCAATCAGCTGTTGCATCTGTTGTGTCTTGTCCATAGCTGTTACGTATTATAACGTTAACGTGTATTTACGTGCAAAATTAAAAAAAATTATTGAAAAAGGTTGGTATTCATAAAAAAATGTCTATTTTTGTGGCCTATAACATATAAAGTGGCTTGCTATGGAAAAGTGTAAAATCAATGGTCTGAAGTCGTTATTGCTGCTGATGATAGTTGCAGCAATCTTCCCTATAAACGTTTCTGCATACGATATTTCCGTTGAGAATGAGCAGCGTGTAACCATCTACTACAATTATATCAACGACGGAAAGGAACTTGAGGTGACACGGAAAGCCGTCAACACAGACAGCTATAGGGGCAATGTGGTGATACCTGAAACCGTGACCTATATGAACAGGACACGAAAGGTAACGAGAATCGGAGATTTTGCCTTTGAGGGTAATCGTGACCTGTCGACTGTTTCAATACCGAATAGCGTAACAAGCATTGGGGAATGGTCTTTTTTCAACTGCTATAATTTGTCATCAGTTGATATGCCAAACAGTGTGGTTACAATTGATAAAGAGGCATTTTATAATTGTAAGAAATTAAGCATAATCAACATTCCTAATCAGTTGGATGCGATAGGGGAGGGAGTTTTTCGGAATTGTGAAAGCATTGAGAGCGTATTGATACCTGGTAGTGTTACTGATATTGGATACGCCGCTTTCGATGGATGTACAAAACTAACTGCAGTGACCTTCGAGGGTGGGCTGGTTAATATTGGGAACTATGCTTTCGCGGCTTGTGGACTTATAGATGTCATATTGCCCGATGGCCTTAAGACGCTTGGGTTTGGTGCCTTTTGTACTAATCAAAACCTGACATCGGTGACCATTCCAGCCAGTGTTACAAGTATTGGCGGAGGTAGCAATAATCTTGAAGGTGTATTTAGTCGCTGTGATAAGTTGTCTACAGTCGTTTCCTACATAGAGAATCCGTTTGTAATCACAGGTCGTACATCAGGAGAATATTGTACGACATTCTCCGACAATACATTCTTCAATGCAACGCTCTATGTGCCCAAGGGTACCATTGACAAGTATAAGTCGACCGAGGGTTGGAAGGATTTTGTCTGGATAGAGGAGATAGGCGCGTCGGAGACTGACGTGACGGTACAGACGGAGACATCCGCAGGCGGGACGGTGACGGTCAATGGCTATGGTCAGCAAACTACAACGGTGGAGAAAGGCAGTGACGTCGTATTAAAATTTACCGCCGCACAGGGCTATATGCTAAGTTCGGTCAAATTGAACGGTAAAGACATTACTGCACAGATTGTCAATGGGTTCTATGTCATAGGCGATGTTCAGGAGGATGTGTCTGTCGTTGCACAGTTTGTCGTGCAAAACTATCTGCTGACGATTCAGTATGCAGAAAGCGGAAGCATCAGTCAGCATGTCAGGGCGGGCCAGCCTCAAACGTTTCAGTTCGTTGCAGCTGAAGGATGGCATGTCAACACAGTGATGTTTGATGAGGATGACGTTACGGCACAGTTGGATGCGGAGGGATGGTTCACCACTCCTGCCATCAACCATGATGCCAGAATCAATATTTCATTCGAGAAAACTGGCTCAACGGCTATCGGTGCCATGTCCCTATCCGAGAATGGGGTAAAAGCCTATGGTATGGATGGGGTGCTTCATGTGAAGGGCACTGCACCCGGCGAACGTGTTGACATCTATCGCGTGGACGGTACGCTTGAGACTGTTGCAGTTGCTGGCTCAGAAACGGTTGCCGTGACGGGACTAAGGGAAGGTACATATATCGTGAAAGTCGGAAATTCAGTGATTAAGGTACGGCTGTGAATATTATAGTAAGCAAAGAGATTAAAGACGTCTGCCCCGAGTTTGTAGGTGCTTGCGTAGAGGCCGATGTAGTGAATACTTCTTACAGCGAAGGACTATGGAAAGAGATACATGCCCTGGAGGAGGAATTCAGGGCAACTTTGACAACAGAAACGCTGAAGGATATTCCGAGCATAGCAGCTACGCGACGTATCTATAAAAAATGTGGGAAAGACCCGTCGCGCTATCGCCCGGCTTCGGAGGCGCTCATCCGCCGGATGCTTCAAGGGAAGGAACTCTACAAGGTCGACACGCTGGTCGACTTGATTAACCTGGCAAGCATACGCTATGGCTACAGCATCGGTGGGTTTGATGCCGATAAGTTTGTGGGCGACACGCTCGCGCTCGGCATCGGACGCGAGGGTGAGCCCTATGAGGGTATCGGTCGCGGATTGATTAACATCGCTGGGTTGCCTGTCTATCGCGACAACGAGGGTGGGGTAGGCACACCCACCAGCGACAACGAACGTACGAAGATTACACTTGATACCCACCGACTTGTTGTGCTCATCAACGGCTACGACGGCAACCGCGACCGCGTTTGCCAAAATGCAGAATACATACAGATGCTTTTACAGAAATATGCCGAAAGCAACGGCGGCAGCTATTTCTTGTTTTTGTAGCTGAGGGCGGCACCGATGGCGGTACAGAACTCGGCGTGCTTCGGAACATGGAAGTGCACGTTGTAAAGTTTTTCTGTTGCGGAGAAGACACGCTGGCACTGAGGTAGTTGTGAGAGGTGCCCAATCATGACAAAATCTTTTATTCCGCTGCCGAGCGAAGAGAGAATGGAGGCAGAGCAGATGCTCTGTACGACCATCCAAATGAGTCCGATGGCAATGTCTTCGGGGGCTGCATTGCTCTTAGCATTTCCCCACAGCGAGGCGATGGCATCCATCGGAAGTCCGGGCAGCGGCTCGGCACTGATGTCGCCGATGAGCACGTTGATGTTTGCAATGTTTCCCGACTCGGCCAATGTTGCAACTTGCTTGATGTCGTCGGTCTGTAGCAGCAGTCGCGAAAGACCTTGCAGCGTTCCGCCGCCAACACCGATGCCGCCGATGTGGCGGATGTCATCGCCGTCGCATTTGATGATGCTCGTGCCCGTTCCCATCGATACCACCATCATGCGTTCAAGATTGATGTCGTGGCGGGCGCCAAGACCGTCGGCAATAAACTCCTCGGCCTTTCCTGTGGGCAGGCCGTATATGGGCTTGTTGATATAAGCACTACCTACACCCGTGAGCATCACCTGTTCAACATCTTCCAGAACGATGTGGTTGTCGTAGAGATATTTTCCAAATGCCCCATAGAGCGATGCCACAGGGTCGGTAGCCTTGATGCGAATCGGCGAGATAACCTTTCCGTCGCTCTCCACACCCACTATTTTAGTCGTGCTGATGCCGACATCGATTCCGATAACAATAGCCATAGTCTTGAAATTTTTGCAAAAGTAATAAATAATTATCAATTATCAGTTGTTAATTATCAATTATTTCGTATCTTTGTCCCATAAATCATGATTATACGGCTATGGAAAAGAAACATTATGATGTTGTGGCAGCCGTGGTCAAAGACGGTGACCGCTATCTCTGCACTCAGCGCACCCGTTCGCGGCTGAAGTATATCACCGAGCGTTGGGAGTTTCCTGGGGGTAAGGTTAAGGAGGGAGAGTCGGATCATGAGGCTCTGCTTCGCGAAATCAAGGAGGAGATGGACTGGGACATTTATGTGGGTCGGTGTCTCGGCACAGTGGAACACGACTATCCCGATTTTTCCATCACCCTGAAAGCCTACGACTGCAGACCCGGCGACGGCGATTTCAAACTCTATGAGCACCTCGACGCCCGATGGCTCACACGCGAGGAAATGAAAAACTTGCGATGGACCGAGGCCGACCGCAAGTTGTTGGAATTGCTATGACATACCGAATGTATGTCTTCTGAAGAAAATTCCCTAGGGATTTTTTTCTGAATACTATGCCTTGGCCTTCATCGTTGCCCAGACGACGTAGCCGATGAGCAACAGATAGGCTCCGAGTGAGGCAACCTCACTCCACGAGTTGGCCAACCACGAACTGGCAACCATGTCGACGTTAGCAAACTTCAGCAGTGCGCTGACAACTCCCATGAGTGCGCCACCGGCAATGAGACCCGAGGCGATGAGCGTACCCATTTCTCCACGCGACTTGTTCACCGTTTCATCCTTTGAGCGCGACGTGACATACCAGCTGATGGCACCGCCCACGAGCAACGGAAGGTTGAGCTCAAGCGGGATGAACATGCCCAGCGCAAAGGCCAGCGCAGGAATCTTGCACCACGTCAGCACAATGGCTATCAGTGCACCGATGCCATAGAGCAGCCAGGGAGCACCGGCTCCGTTCATCATCGGTTCTATCACGGCAGCCATGGCGTTGGCTTGCGGTGCAACGAGGTGACCCTCTACGTCAGGGTTGAAGCCGTAGGTCTGGTTGAGCAGCATCATCACACCACCCACCGTGGCAGCCGACACCAGCGTACCCAGGAATTTCCATTGCTGCTGCTTGCGCGGCGTGGAGCCGAGCCAGTAGCCTATCTTGAGGTCGGTGATGAAACAGCCAGCCATAGAGAGTGCTGTGCACACCACACCACCCATGATGAGCGCAGCTAACATACCGCCTGAACCACTCAGGCCGACACCCGCCATCACGACCGAAGCCAGGATGAGTGTCATCAGCGTCATTCCGCTGACAGGGTTTGACCCTACGATGGCGATGGCATTTGCTGCTACGGTGGTGAAGAGGAAGGCTATGATGGCCGTGAGCAGAATGGCCACAACGGCAAACAGCAGATTGTGCATCACGCCAAGCCAGAAGAATACAAACGTCAGCAACAGTGCTGCAACAGAGGCAATGCCGATGAACTTAAACGACAGGTCGCGTTGTGTGCGCACCTGCTCTTCTTGTCCGCTGGCGCCGCCCTTCAGTTCTTTCGAAGCCAGTCCGACTGCGTTCTTGATGATGCCCCACGAGCGAATGATGCCGATGATGCCGGCCATGGCAATGCCACCGATACCGATGGAGCGGGCATAAGTCTTAAAAATGACTTCGGGTGACATCTCACCTACGGTCTGCGTGATGGTGGCACCACCGATGTTCAGCACCTGGTCGCCGAAGAGCAATGACATACCCGGCACGATAATCCACCAAACGGTCATGGAACCGAGGCAAATGTAAAAGGCATATTTCAGTCCGATGATGTAGCCCAGACCGAGCACGGCAGCACTGGTGTTCATCTTGAATATCAGCTTGGCCTTGTCGGCCAGTTGCTCGCCGTAAAGAATGGCACGGCTTGTGAAATTCTCGTTCCACCAACCGAAGGTCGACACGATGAAGTCGTAAAGACCACCGACCAGTCCGGCCAGAAGCAACGGCTTGGCCTGGCTGCCGCCTTTCTCGCCCGATACGAGCACCTGCGTTGTGGCCGTTGCCTCGGGGAAAGGATACTTGCCGTGCATCTCGCTTACGAAATACTTGCGGAACGGGATGAGGAACAAGATGCCGAGTACACCGCCTAAGGCCGAAGCCAGGAAAATGTTGACAAAGTCGGCCGTCATTTCGGGATATTTGGACTGCAGGATGTAGATGGCAGGCAGCGTGAAGATGGCGCCGGCCACAATGGCCCCCGAGCAGGCTCCGATGCTTTGGATGATGACGTTCTCGCCCAGTGCACTCTTGCGCTTGGCAGCTGTGCTCACACCCACGGCAATGATGGCAATGGGAATGGCGGCTTCAAACACCTGTCCTACCTTCAGTCCCAGATAGGCGGCAGCAGCCGAAAACAGCACGGCCATCAGCACACCCCATGTCACCGACCAACCATTGACTTCTGAATAAGTCTTGCCGGGTTTCATCACGGGTTCGTAGTGTTCACCTTCGTTCAGTTCCCGAAAAGCGTTGTCGGGCAACTGAATCATGTCTTTCTCTTTTTCTTTCATATTATTTGGTTTTATCGGTCTGCAAAATTACAATATTTCTATCCGAATAGCAAACATTTGTATTTAAAATTGTAAAAATATTTGGTCAATGCGGGAAAAAGAACTACCTTTGCCAACCATTTCGCTACTAATTTTTAACATAATAATCAAAATTATAAAAAGAAAAATATGAAAAGAATTACACTGATTTTGTCGCTGTTGATAGCGACGTTGGCCGTCAATGCCATTCCGGCAAAGCGCGGCGTATGGAAAACAATCAAGCTGGCCGACGGCACAGAAGTGCGCGCTCAACTTGTCGGCGACGAACATTTCCATTTCTGGAAGGCAGTCAACGGCGAAGCGTATGTCCTCGGCCAGAACAAACTGGTTTATGAGAAGGCAAACGTTGGCCAGCTGCAGGCAAAAGCCGACCTGCGTCGTCAGCGTGTGGCACAAAGTCGCCATGCACGTCTGGCTAAGCTAAAGAACATGTCGGAGCAGACTGGCCGTCGCAAGGTGAACGAGCGTTTCCATGGAACGAAGAAAGGTCTCGTCATTCTGGTAAACTTCACAGACACGAAGTTCAAGGCTGCTCACAACCAGGCTCTCTACAATCGCATCTGCAACGAAGAAAATTTCTCCAGCAATGAAGGCTTCAAAGGTTCGGTACGCGACTATTTCAAGGCTCAGAGTCTTGGCGTGTTCGACCTTCAGTTTGATGTCGTCGGTCCAGTGCCATTGGCAAACGGTTATGCCTATTATGGTTCCAACGATGATGCAAAAGCCAACGAAATGATTATTGAGGCCTGCAAAGGTGTCGACGCTCAAGTCAACTTTGCCGACTACGACTACGACTGGGACGGTGACGGTGAGGTCGACCAGGTGTTTGTGCTCTATGCCGGTAAAGGCGAGGCTGACAGCGACGACGCAAATCTTATTTGGCCCCACGAGTACGAACTGACGGGCTATGGCACAGAGGATGCCCCGGCCGAGGCGCTCACACTCGACGGTGTGAAAATCGATACCTATGCCTGTGCCAACGAAATCACAGCCCTTGGCACTATCAACGGTATCGGTACGTTCTGTCATGAGTTCTCTCACTGTCTGGGCTATCCCGACATGTACGACACCAACAATCAGGGTAACTATGGTATGGGCGAGTTCGACCTGATGGACAGCGGTGCCTACAATGGCGACGGATTTGTGCCTGCAGGCTACACCAGCTGGGAGCGCATGATTGCCGGATGGCTCGACCCCATTGAACTCAACAGCCAGGACCAAGCCGTAACGGGCATGAAGGCAATCAATGAAGGTGGCGAGGCCTACATCATGTACAACCAGGCCAATAAGAACGAGTATTTCTTGCTTGAAAACCGCCAGAAGAAAGGTTTTGATGCCGAACTTCCCGATGAAGGACTGCTTATCATGCACGTTGATTACGATGCCGAGAAGTTTGCATACAATGTCGTAAATACCTTCACCTCTTATGAAGACCTTTGGAATGAGGCTTGGGATTATTATGTCAAATTCTATAATGTCGGCAGCATGACCGAAGATGAAGTATATCAGGCCTGCGATGAATATGCCGACGAAAACTTCCCTATTTTCGGCAACGATCATCAGCGCATGACCATTGTTCATGCCGATAACGATGACGACAAGGCTTACTACGATCCTGAAATATATGACTATATAAAACAAACCATCGATACCGATTTGTATCCCATTACTGGCAACAATGCGTTTGACAACAATACTACACCTGCTGCCCGTCTCTACAATGCAAACAGCGACGGACGTAATTATTTGAACCATGGTGTTGAGAATATCACCCAGAATGCTGACGGTACCATCTCGTTCAACTTCAAGGCCAAATCGGTCAAGGAACTTCCTGAGGTGGGCACTGTACTCCTCCATGAAACTTTCGACAAGTGCGCAGGAACTGGCGGCAACGACGGCAAGTGGAGCGGAAGCATAGCCAGCGCAAAGTTTAATCCCGACCTTGATGGATGGGAAATCCATCACACCACTGACTGGGAAAACTTCAGCGATGGAAGTGGTTATGGTGCAAACAAATGTGCGCGCTTTGGTACCAGCAAGATGTCGCCTGTAGTGCTTTCACCGCTCTTTAACTTCGAGGGTAAGGCTACGGTAGCCTTCAAGATTGCTCCTTGGGGCAGCGATAAAAAAGGACTGGAAGTTTATCTGGAGAACAACGACACCCAAGCCTACGTTGCTCTGACAGAAGAAGGCGAGGAGATGACTGAAGGACAATGGAAAGAATATTCATTTGAAATCGAAGGCGATGGTAGCGACTACTACATCTCATTCTATCCCGACAAGCGCATCTTCCTCGACGAAGTAAATGTGGTTTACACCGAGCAGCCTCAGCCCACCGGCATCAAGCAGGTGAATGTTGAGAAGCAGGTGAAAGACAATCGCATCTACACCATCGATGGCCGCTACATGGGCACAAACATGAACAGTTTGCAGCGCGGCATCTATATCGTCAACGGCAAGAAGATTGTGAAGTAATCACTTCATAGCGTCAAACGGCACGGCGAAAGACCGACCGGTTTGCATAAAATTCTCACGAGATTCTGTTTCGAAAGACAATCTTTCCAACAGAAATCTCGTGAGATTTTTTATTTGTGTGTGCGTTAAAAAAAACTGATTTGTTTGCTAATCCATTGGAAATGTTGTATTTTTGCAGACGTTTTGAAAGAATTAGAATAAATCAAAAATAGAATAATGAGAAGAATTACGCTTTCACTGATGTTGCTGTTTACGGCAACTGTATTGTTTGCCATACCCGCCCGACGTGGCCAGTGGCGCACCATCACATTGGCCGACGGCACTGAGGTTCGGGCACAGCTTTGCGGCGACGAGCACCTGCGCTATATGCAGACAGCCGACGGGCAGTGCTATGTGTGGAACGGGTCGGCCTACGATGTGGCTGACATGCCGGCATTGCAGGCAAAGGCACAGCTGCGTCGTGCGAAGGCCGACAACGTACGCCGTGCCAGGGCTCCCCGTCGTGTGGGCGGAGCAGGCAAGGTCTATTCAGGAAAGAAGAAAGGTCTTGTCATTCTTGTGCAGTTCCCTGCAGGAAACAACAGCTGGGGCTCGCTTGGGACCAAAGCCGTCAGTTTCCAGGCCGGACACGACAAGGCTCTCTATGAGCGCATGCTCAACGAGCCTGGGTTCACCCATGCCGATGGTGTGAACGGTTCGGTGAAAGACTATTTCAAGGAGCAGAGCGGCGGTACGTTTGAACTCGATTTCGATGTCTATGGTCCTGTCACGTTGGCTCACGACTACAGCTACTACGGAACCGACAACGGTGGCGACGGCAACGATGCCTATCCCGAGGAAATGGTAATCGAGGCGGTCAATGCCGTGCAGCAAGGAGTCGACTTCTCGCCCTATGACTGGGATGGCAACGGCGAGGTCGATCAGGTCTATGTGCTCTATGCCGGACTGGGGCAGGCCAACGGCGGATCAGCCAACACCATCTGGCCCCACGAGTGGCAGCTCAGCAAGAGCGGCTACAGCCTGACGGTGAACAACGGAAACGTCAAGATTGACACCTACGCTTGCGGTCCCGAGCTACAACCCGAGCGCGACGAAGACGATTCACCCACGGGTCGCTACTTGCTCGACGGCATCGGCACGTTCTGTCACGAGTTCTCTCACTGCTTGGGTCTGCCCGATATGTATGACACAAGCTATAAGGCCGACGGCATGTATTGCTGGGACCTGATGGACTATGGCAGCTATCTGAACAATGGCTACACCCCTTGCGGCTACACCAGCTACGAAAAAATGTTTGTGGGCTGGCTCACGCCGAAGGAACTGACCACGACCGACCAGACGGTCACGGCTCTGCGCCCGCTTAGCGAGGGCGGCGATGCCTACATTATTTATAATGATGCCCACAAAGATGAGTTCTATATGCTCGAAAACAGGCAGCGCGTAGGTTTCGACAGTGCCCTTCCGGGAACGGGCCTGCTGGTGCTCCATGTCGACTACGACAAGACCATTTGGGAGACCAATAAGGTGAACAGCGTGTCCACCCGTCAGCGTTGCACCGTTGTCCCGGCCGACGGGTCGACGGAATATCTGACTCAAGTGACGAGAGACGGGCAGACCTACGATGCCTACGACTACGTAAAGATGTCGGGCGACCCCTATCCCTATCAGGATAACGACTCACTCACCAACAACTCGTTCCCCGCAGCCACACTCTACAACACCAATACCGACGGCAAACGCATGATGAACAAGGGTATTCATGCCATCACGCAGAATGCCGACGGCACCGTGTCGTTCAACTACAAGGCCGTGTCGACCACCACTGGCGGCTCGGGCGGAAACTGGCAGTATGCTGCTGGCACCGTGCTCTTCCACGAGACTTTCGACAATTGCAACGGCACGGGTGGCAACAAGGCAGCCCGAAACGGCGACATTTGGAGCGGCACGGTGGCAACGGCTTCGTTCCGTCCCGACAACGACGATGCCGACAACAACTGGCAGACTTATGAGAACTATGCCAATGGAAAACCGATGGCATGGGGCGGTTATAAGTGTGCCCGCTTTGGCAGCGGCTCGATGCCTGGCGACTTCCAGACTCCATACTTCACGTTGCGGGGCGAGGCCATGCTGACCTTCCGCGCAGCACCTTGGGGCAACGACGGCGCAACGGTCGAGGTGTTCTGTGCACAGGGTGAGCCCGAGTCGCGTCAGGCTCTCGAAGCCTGCTCGGTAGGTAGCTTCACGCTGACCAACGGACAGTGGAGCGACGTGTCGGTTGTCGTCACGGGAAAAGGCGACGAAATGTTCCTGCTCTTTGAGCCTGAGGCCCGCCTGTTTGTCGACGACATCAAGGTCTACATTCCCGAGCCCACCGGCATCATTCTGGATGAAGGATTAAGGATGAAGGATGAAAGTAACAATCCCTCATCTTTCATCTCTCATCCGTCATCCGTCTATGACCTGCAAGGCCGGAAAGTTGAAATGTTGAACGTTGAAAAGTTGAACAAGCAAATGGGACAAAATCGTTCAACCTTTCAACCTTTCAACCTTTCAACCTTAAAACCGGGCATCTACATCGTTGGCGGAAGAAAAATTTTTATAAAATAATTCACTGCCAAAAAAATAATTTACTATCTTTGTAGCGGAAACCAACAGCATCGACGTTATGAAAACAAAGAAAACTAAATTATCGAGACTCTCCATCAAGTTGCTTGTGGCCGGTCTTACGTTGCTCGGGCTAAACTCCTGCGTCAGCAAGAAGGTGGCACAGCAGATGCAGAACACCATTGAGCAGAAAGATGCTCAGATAAACAGCATGGAGGCAGAAATCAACGATTTGCGCAAAACCGTTGCAGTGCAGGATGCTAAGATTAAGGACCTTTCCAAACAAGTGGAGATGGGCCGCCAGAAACTGCTCTATGGCGGTCCGAACAGAGAATTTAGAAAGATTGAAGAATAAGTGCATGATTTGCAACGGATGAACACGGAGAGATTGTTAGCATGTAGGGACGCGGCGTGCTAACCACTTATCACTTTTCACTTCTTAACTTCAGAGAAATGCTAAGCCTACGCAAGCGATTGGGACTTGAGATAGAGCGGCGGTTACAAAAAGACCTTGCCGTAGAGCATCCGCTCAATCAGCTGTTCTGGGAGTGTACCCTGCGGTGCAATCTCCGATGTCAGCATTGTGGCAGCGACTGCAAGGTCGTTGCCGAAGAGAAAGAAATGCCGCGCGAAGATTTCTTCCGCGTGCTCAACGGCATCGCCCAACACACCGACCCCCATCAGGTGTTTGTCATCGTCACGGGTGGAGAGCCCCTCCTGCGTGCCGACCTCGACGAGGCCGGTCGTGGCATCTACGACCGAGGTTTCCCCTGGGGCATCGTCACCAATGGCATGCTGCTCAGCAAAGAACGGCTCAACCGATTATACTACAGTGGTCTGCACAGTGTGGCCATGAGCCTCGACGGACTGGAGCAAAACCACAACTGGATGCGCGGCAACGCGGAGAGCTTCCGAAGAGCCTCCGAGGCCATCGATGCCCTCGTGGCCGAGAAACGCATCATCTTCGACATCGTCACCTGCGTCACCGAGCACAATTTCCACGAGATTCCCCAGTTGAAGGAATTTCTCATCGCCAAGGGTGTGCGCCAGTGGCGGCTCATCACCGTCTTTCCTGTCGGACGCGCGGCACAAAATCCCGAACTGCAACTCACTGACGAACACTTCAACCAGCTGATGGATTTCATCAAGCAGACCCGGCGCGAAGCCCGCATAGAAGCCGAATACGGCTGCGAGGGATTCCTCGGTCATCATGAGTTCGACGTGCGCAACGGTTCCTTCTTCTGCAAGGCCGGTGTCACCGTAGGCTCCGTGCTCAACGACGGAAGCATCTCGGCTTGCAGCAGCATCCGTTCCAACTACCATCAGGGCAATATCTACCGCGACGATTTCTGGGATGTCTGGCAAAACCGTTTCCAACTGTTCCGCGACCGTTCGTGGAAAAAGACCGGAGCCTGTGCCGACTGCAACATGTGGCGCTACTGCGAGGGTGGCGGCATGCACCTGCGCGACGACGATGGCCGACTCCTCCTCTGCCACCTGAAAAACGTCAAACCGTAACATCTTATTTTCCTCGACAAAAGGAAACATGTTTTTATGTTAATGTGTCTTAGCAGAAATATATGTTCCTGTGTTAATGTGTCATAGAATTATTTTGTCGCTTAGCCTTTTTGTTGAGGAGAAATATGTTATTCTGTTAATGTGTCTTCTGTCTCTTCTTCAGCGAAAAAATAATTCTGAAATTTTTTCTTTGTAAGAAAAAAGTTGTATCTTTGCAATCGACTTGAGATGCCCACAAGGGCATGAGGGTCAGAATTTTATTGGTAATAGGACGTTTACGAACGTTATCTTCAACGGTAGAATCTCGCAAATTCAGTCTCTGAAGATACGCAACTGGAACGTCCACTTTGGGTGTATTGTATCCTGTCCACATTTATTATTTCTATTGTGGACCTTATCTACAATATCTCACGACGTGGGCTATCTCGAGTTGTTTATCCTGAGACGAGGCAATGCGAGAGCCCTACCGTGGGATAGGCAGAGAGTAGAGTACCCACGTCTTTCGCATTTCTTTCAGCGAACATTTTATTAACCGCCGAATCCGGGTATCTATAGGCATAAAAAACATTTTAATGCTATGGAAAAAGATGCAGAATTAGCCCAGTCTATCGAAATTTTTATCGAAAAGTATGGCACGGTGTCGGATATGGTTAAATGGCCAGATTTCCCTTTCAAAATTGTGGGAATTTCCAAAGTCGAGATTATTAAAAACACTTTGAAGGATTTCGGTTCTTGTTGGACTTTTGAAGGCTCTGCTTTATTATCAAAAGATGATAAAAGCAAAGTGATAACGACCCAAACAATTACCTTCATTGGCAATGCAACAATTGAATCCTATTTTAATAAAACAGATTATGGTGAGCTGATACCAAAAGTTAAACAAGTTATAATTACTATGATAAAATGAAAAACTTTTACAATACATTACTACTTGTCATGCTCATGAGCATCGCAAGCAAAAGTGCTTTTGCCTATGATATAGTTGTGAGGAATGATGATGGTGAAGCTATCTATAACATCTATTACAACTTCTTTTACAGTAACGAAGGCAAAGAACTGGAAGTGACATATGAGTCCTTTTCTGATTCAAAATCTCATGGTTATGAAAATATAACAAAAATCAAAATTCCTGAGACAATTAAAATAGATGGAAATGTAATAAAAGTGACGAGCATTAGTGACGATGCTTTCAGAAGTTGCTCTCGTTTGACCTCTGTCTGTATCCCCAACTCCGTGACGAGTATCGGTAGTCGTGCTTTCCAAAACTGCTC
>CACYRB010000056.1:15104-32434 GCA_902776685.1 uncultured Prevotellaceae bacterium | reverse complement strand
ACAGCAAATGAAGAACATGCAGTTCGAAGCTGCCATCGGTTCGTTCAACACCTATCTGAACAACTATCCGAAAGCCGACACCCACGAGAAAGCCATGGTGGCCGCAGAGCTGGCATGGGCCTACCTGCACAAAGACGACAAAGAGCAGGCCATCATAAACTTCGCTCGATCAGCCATCTTCGACAACGAGTCGGCAACACGCGAAATAACCGCACTCTTCTTCCTCGCAAAGCTCATCAACGAACGAGGCGACTACGAGCGAGCCAACCGCTATGCACAACAGGCTCTCGAAGACATCACCTTCTACAACGCCCGACAGCGTAAGATTGAAATTGGCGAGATTCTGCCCATCATTGCGCAGAACCGATATAACAACGTGCGCAACCAGCGCAACCAAATGCTCATCCTCACCATTCTATCCATATTGGCACTCCTCGCCCTGCTCGCAAGCGCCTACTACAGCCGTAAGCAAAACAAGAAACTGAAAGAGGCCAGACACACCATCGAAGCCCACAACCAGCAACTGAAAACCGCCAACCAGCAGCTTAAAGAGGCCAACAAAATTAAAAACGAATATATCGGCCGATCGTTCTACGTCAACGCCGAGTATATTGCAAAACTCGAGAAACTCTTCTCCACTGTCAACCGCAAAATTGCCGCCCGACAATACGAAGACCTGCGCACCACCACCAGCCAAAACACGCTCAACGAAGAGCGCAAAAACATGTATGCGGCCTTCGACGAAACATTCCTCAAGCTGTTCCCCAACTTTGTTGAACAATACAACCTGCTTTTCGACGAAAGCGACCGCAAGAAGCCGTCACGCGAAAATGCCCTGACATCGGAAATGAGAATATTTGCCCTCATCCGACTAGGCATCACCGACAGCGAACGCATCGCCCGTTTTCTCGACTATTCGGTTCACACGGTTAACACCTACAAGACGCGCATAAAAAACCGTTCTATCGTCGACAACGACCTGTTCGAACAAAAAATCATGGAGATTTAACCAGGTTTTCCCTTGATAAAAATATAATACAAAATTGTTTTTCGCCTTACGGCAACCTATTGAAAAGCAGAATGTTAAGCAAAAGACATTCTGTTTTTTTCTTATACAAACATTTGTTGTCTTTATTCTTTGGAATAAATTTAATAATTTTGCAGCACGAAAAAGAAAAAACATTGAATCAATAATAACACAACTTTCGCATGTTTGTAGTTAACAGAAGTTATCTGAAGTTAACAGGTCTTCGACCTGTGGAGTTAACGGACATTAGTTTTTCCTATCGCGAGAACTATCGTCTGCTAACTCCTGCTAACTTCCGTCGACGCAGTCGACTAACTCCTGTTAACTCCCAGCAAGCGAAGCTTGCGAAACTTAAATCAATAATAATAAAACAAAACGTATGAAGAAATTGCTAATTCTGCTGATGCTTGCCATCGGCCACCTTTCAGCCAATGCCGACAACAATCCTGTCGCCAACCCGCAGGCAGTCGTCACATCGGGCAACGCACGTTTCACCGTACTCACGCCGCAAATGATTCGCATTCAGTACAGTGAGACACAATCGTTTGAAGACCGGGCCACGTTTGCCATTATCAATCGCAACCTGCCCGTTCCGAACTTCACGACCAAAGAAGAGGACGGCTACCTCTACATCACCACCGACGCGCTTCAGCTGAAGTATAAGCTCAACAGTAAGCTTGCCCCTTCGCAACGGAAGCCGACCAACCTCAGTATCACGTTCACCATGAACGGCCGAGAGATTATCTGGTATCCCGGCAAAGACGACGCACTCAACCTCAAGGGCACAACCCGCACCCTTGACAACTGCATAGGCGACTCCAAGCGTACCGAGCTTGAAAACGGAATCCTCTCGCGTGGCGGATGGGCCATCATCGACGAGTCGCCCTCAACTAAACGCGGTGACGGTAGCCGGTCGTTTGCTTTCGACGGTGAGTACAACGGTGTGCCCTGGGTGGCTCAGCCCGTTGACCCCAATGCCTATGACTGGTATTTCCTCGGCTACGGACACGAATACAAGAAAGCCCTCAGCGACTTCATCAAGGTTGCCGGACGCATCCCCATGCCCCCGCTCTACATCATGGGCTATTGGTACAGCAAATATCAGAAATATACCGCCGACCAGTTCAAAGAACTCGTCAACGATATCAACAACAACGACATCCCGCTCGACGTGATGATTTTCGACATGGACTGGCATCGCAGCGACAAATGGACAGGCTGGAGCTGGGACAAGACCGTCATTCCCGACGGAAAGGAACTCATCACCTGGATGCACGACCACAACCTAAAAGTGGCGCTTAACCTCCACCCCGCCGACGGCGTGAACAACTATGAAGACAATTTCCAGCGAATCCGCCGCGACATGGGTATGGACGCCTCGGCCACTAATGTTCCTTGGCAACTGGAGAACGGCAAGTTCTATCAGACCATGTTTAAGAACATCATCCGCCTGCGCGAGTCGGAAGGCGTCGACTTCTGGTGGCTCGACTGGCAGCAGAACCTCACCAACCCCCGCATGGACGGTCTGGGCGAGACCTTCTGGTGCAACCACGTCTTCTATAACGACATGAAGCAGCAGCGCAAAGATCGCCGCGCCGTCATCTATCACCGCTGGGGCGGACTGGGCAGCCACCGCTACCCCATCGGTTTCTCCGGCGACACCCACTCCACCTTCGGCACTCTCGCCTTCGAACCCTACTTCACCGCCACAGCTTCGAACGTAGGCTTTGCCTACTGGGGACACGACCTCGGCGGACACCAGTACAACCCGCGCGACAACAACAACCCCGAGCTCTACCTGCGCTGGATGCAGTACGGAGTGTTCACCCCCATCTTCCGCACCCATGCCAGCAACCACTCCGAGCTTGAGCGCCGCATCTGGGTATTCCCCAACTTCCCGCTGCTGCGCGAGACCGTCTACCTACGCTACTCGCTTATGCCCTATATCTATACTGCCGCACGCGAGTGCTACGACACCGGTGTATCCATCTGCCGACCGCTCTACTACGAGTGGCCCGAGGAGAACAACGCCTATCTCTATGAAGACGAATACTACTTCGGCAACGACATCCTCGTCTCGCCCATCACCGCACCTGCCGGCAGCAACGGACTGGCCGTGCGCAAGACGTGGCTGCCCGAGGGTAAGTGGTTCGACGTTTGCCGCAATCGCCTCATCGACGGTGGCACCGAAATCACCGACAGCTATACTCAGGAAGAAATACCCTACTTCTATCGTGCAGGTAGCATCATACCCTGCAATCCGTCGATGAGCGACCTCAAGAGCCGGCCCGACACGCTCGTGCTGAAAGTCATCCCGGGCAAAGACGGCAAAGCCAACTTCTACGAAGACGAAAACGACACTGAAGGCTATCAAGACGGGCTCTTCACCAACACCGAAATCAGCCAGAAGCGCAGCGCCAACCAGGTCAGCCTGACCATTGCAAAGCGCACAGGCACTTTCCCAGACATGCCTCAGCAAAGAGCCTACCGCATTGAGTTCTACGGACAGGAAAAGCCCGAGGCCGTCACCGTCAACGGCATCGAGGTGTCTGAAAACCTATGGACCTACGACGAGGCCACAAAGACGCTCACACTCAAAGTCGAAAAGACCTCATGCGATGCCGATGTCAACATCGTGCTGCGCATGAACACCACAGCCATCAATCTGGATGAAGGATTTAGGATGAAGGAGGACAGTAACAATCTCTCATCCGTCTACGACCTTCAGGGACGGCCAGCCTCTGACAACACGCAACTTGCCATTGCCACCTCGCGGCAATCCGACGGCACCGTCATCACCAGAAAATACGTTAAATAACGGAATCGTGAAATAAATTGTCAAATTCTAAATTGTCAAATTGTAAATGAAAAAGATATATCGTTTGCTCATGGCAGTCATGCTACTTGCCACAGCCACCACAGCCACCGCACAAGACAACCTCTGGATTACCGGAAGCGCCGTTCCAGGAGGCACACAGCAACTCGTCAAATGTCCGTCAGGCATCTTCAAATATGCCGGAACACTCAACGAGGGCGAACTCAAAATCATGACCTCCGAAACGCCCGAGGCTACTACAAAGTACTATAACCCGCGCTACGTGCAGTCCTACATCATCAACAACGGCATTGAATACAACAGTTCGACCAGCAAGACCGCGGATCCTTGGATTGTGCCCTTCACCGATAATCGCTATCGTATCGTGGTCAATACACAAAGCCGGAAAGTAACGGGCGAACTCTTCGTACCTTGGAAAGAGGTCTTCATGGCCGGAGGTGCAGCCTCATGCGGATGGCACGCATTTGTCATGGTGCCCTTCACTCAAGATGCCAACGACCCTAATGTCTTCACATGGACCGGCCAGCTGGCCAACGGGCTCGGCGATGCCAACGAACAACCGCAGCGTTTCAAGCTCATGGGACAAGACTCTTGGGACCCCAAAAGCCTGCACCCCTATGTACAAGACGAGCCCATACTCGAATCAACACAAATGCGTTATCGTGAAACCGATGACAAATGGTCTATCGACCGCGACGGCATCTACCGCATCACCGTCAACGTGTTCCACGAGACCATCAATGCTGAATACCTCGGCACCCGTGCCACCGAAAATACCACCGGCATAGGCGAGTCCACTACCGCACAGCCCACCATACAGACCATTGGCAACATTCTCAGAGTGAAGGGTGAAGAAAAACTGCGCGTGTCGCTCTATACCGCCGACTCGCTGCTCGTGGCAAAGAAAACCGGGAAAGAGGTTGAACTCATACTGCCCGACAGCGGCCTCTATATCGTACAAGCCACTGGCAAGCACTGCTCCATCAACCGCAAAATATTAGTAGAGTAAGAAAGAATAAACTTTCATAATCTGTAAGACCGTCTTTTGTGAAAAATTCTCGTGAGAATTTCTTCCGAAAGACGGTCTTTCGCATGAAATTCTCACGAGAATTTTTCACAAATGATAGGCCTTTACTTTCTTGTCACATGTTTACGCTGAGGTTGATGGCAATGTTTCGTCCCATGTTGAATACACCTGTGCGACCTGTGACGGGATTCACTGCGGCATATTTCAATCGGCTGAGATGGTTCTGATAGGCGCGATTGAAAAGGTTCTGCACCGCGAGAGACAACGTGGCACAGTGCGTTCCATGAACGCTAATGTCGGTCCCTGCACTTATATTAAATAAGGTGTAAGAAGGTGTGGCTGTCTCGGTCTCGTTGGCTTCATAAACATGGTTTTGCCGGAAGTTAAGTTCCAAGCCTGCAGCAACAAACAGGTGGGTGATTCTACTCTTTCGTCCAAGGGGAAAGAAATAACGCACATCGCTATTCCATCGAGGTGCAGGCGTGTAAGGCAGATAGCGCGAGTGGTGGCTCTGATGCAACTGCCGGGCACAGACATAGCTGAAGCTATTGTCGATGTGCAGACCGCTGACGGGATGCATCTCCACATTCAACTCGCCGCCATAGAGGAAGGCATCGCCCTGCGTGTAGGAGAAGACGGGATGAGAGATGAGGGATGAGGGATGAGGATTCTCGTTAGCTTCAATATAGATGTAGTGGTTGATGCGGTTGGCAAAAAGACTGAGCTGGGCCGAGATGAACTCAGACGAATAGTCGATGCCGAGATCGCCCTGCCAGCTGTACTCTGGTCGAAGATTATGGTTGCCCACCTCGTAGCGCAGGGCTCCTTCGTGCTCGCCGTTGGAACCGAGCTCGCTGATGTTTGGGGCTCGGAAGCCTCGCGACAGGTTGACGCGGATGTTCCAGCGACGGGTGAGGTTGTAGATGGTGCCGAGGCTGCCGGTGACTCCGGTAAAGTGGCGGCGGAACGGCTGGAAACGGAGCTGGCCGCGGTCTTCGTCTTCCTGTGCAAACGAGGTGAGGTGGCGGCGGTCTATGCGCAGGCCTCCGCTCAGGTGCCAACGGCCGGCATCGTAGGTGGTGGTGGCGAAGAGCCCGACGTCGAACAGCCGATAGTCGGGTATGAGGAACTCTTCTCCCCTGTTCTTCGACTGTTGCCACATGCCGTTCAGTCCGGCTACGACTCTGAGGCTCTGGCCGACGGGCAGATGATAGTGCAGGTCGTAGTTCAGGGTGTGAAGGTGCAGGTCGAGTGCTCGCTCCCTCTCTTCGTATTCCTGTCGTCGGTTTTGCTGATAGCCCAGGAGTGTCTTGAGCGTGCCGGGGCCGAGCTGCAACGTGTTGTCGAGCACGGCCTTGTAGTGGTGAATCTGCTGATAGGTGGCGGGATGGCCGTAGGTCTTCGGCTTGTAGCCGTCGTAGGGCAGGAGGAAGGCTCCGGTGGCCTCGTCGCGCTCGCCTTCAACGATGCCGGGCGTGGTGTGGAAGGCGGAAAGGCGCAGCACGGTCTGTCCCAGACGATGCTTCCATCCGAGCAGGCCCGACAGTGCGTCTTCGCGGAACTGTGAGCCATAGACGTAGCCGTCGTACTTGTTCTTATAGGCGTGGGCCATGCGCTGGCTCCACCGTGCATTCCAGAAGAGCTGCTGCTGCCGCCCTTGGGTGAAGAGGGAATAGTTGAACAGTCCGTTGTTGGTCTGATAGCCTGTGGTGAGTGTAGTCCGTATGCCGTCTTCGCTGGGCATGGGGGCGTCGTGGAAGATGATGACGCCGGCCATGGCGTCGCTGCCATAGCGCAGGGATGCGGGACCTTTGAGGATTTCCACGGAGTTCACATGCTCGCCGTCGAGTTCGATGCCGTGCTCGTCGCCCCACTGCTGGCCTTCCTGACGGATGCCGTCGTTGACGACCACCACGCGGTTGAAGCCCAGGCCGCGAATGACGGGTTTGGAGATGCCACTGCCGGTGGTTATCTGCGACAGGCCGGGCTTGTGGGCTATGGCATCGATGATATTTGTAGAGGTCTGCCGCCGCAACTCGGTGAAGTTGATGACGCTGATGGGCGACGGCGAGTTTTTCATCTTCGTCGTTCCCGTCAGTCCGGTCACGACCACCTCGTTGATTTCTATACAGGTATCTGCGTGTTCGTGCGTGTCCCAATCGGACCCCGTCACGTGTTGTGCCGACACGGGTGCACACAGACACACCCATGCCAGAACTGAAATAATGTATTTCATTTTTTGTTAGTTTTTGTTTAACATGTTGTAATTTTCTCTTCAAGCCACATTAGGCAGCAAAGCACATGGCGGTGCGCGGGGGCTGTGAAGGATGAATAATAATGTTAAACAATTGGCCGTGCCAAACGGTACGCCCATCCGCTCTATACGGACAAAGACAACCAGTGACAGTGCAACGGCAAAGAGATAAGGAACGCCTGCAAACTGGCACAGTACGCAGTTGTCTATTGAAAAAGAGGCTGTTGATAAATGGCTGTCGTGGTTGACGTGATGAAGACAGTCGGTACACACTTCGTCGGCGCCCATATCGCGGTGAACATGGGAAACCTGCATCATTATCATCGACAGAAATACTGCCAGAAGGATGCACGAAGACGTTTGCCGAAATTGTCTCATAATGTCTTCTATAGGTTATCTATTGCAAGGTCAGAATATTTTTTTGACAGTGCTTCGAGCCTTAACTTTATTTTAGAGCAAAACTCCTGATAGGCTTCACTCTCGGCATCGAACGGGCGGTGTTGCAAGGCTGCCTTCAGCGGTGTCCACTCTTTTAGGAAATCCTTGGTCGCACGAGAGAAATAGGTCTCGGCAAAACGCTCATAGATATATTCCACTGCCTGATCCGAGGGGTGCAGCATGTCGGGTTTGTAGAAGCGGTAGTCGCGCAGTTCGTCGTTCAGTATCTCGTAGGCAGGGAAATAGTTTTCACCTACTTTTTCTACTGCCAGCAGCAATGTTGCCTTTGAGAGTTGGCTGCCATGATAGCCATATTTGCGATAGCGGATAGGGCTCACCGTCAACACGATGTTCACTTGCGGATTGTGACGGCGCAACACGTAAATAGCTTTCTGCAGATAGTCGGCACACTCGTCAATACTCAGTTCACGCTCTTCAAAGAGTTGCTGTGGGCGTTTCGCGCAATTGTCGACAATCTCACCCGACTCTTTTAGAATATAGACATGATTCGTGCCAAGCGTCAGCACAACCGTCTCGAATGCTTCGTCCAACCGCTCTATCGTGTGCAGGATGCTCGCCGGATTATACATCACGCCAAAGGGATTGACCGTCGCGCGGAACTTCTCTTCCGCAAAACGGCGCCCCATCTCGTCGGCAAAGCAAGACCCCACGAACAACATCCGCTCGCAAGGCTCTATCTGGAAATGCGGCCGGACAATATCTACTTGCGTTCTAAATTCCATATATAGATGGCACGTGCTAAGATTTCGGCATGGTCGAAGGCTAACGGTGGCAAGTCGGCGAGCGGGAACCATCGGGCCTCGGCTGCATCGTCGCCGCCAGTGGCTGGTATCGGAGCGGCTATCTCGGTATAGTAGGCAATGTTGACCACGCGCTCGCGCGGGTCACGGTCAACTCGCGAAAATGCTCCTATCTGATGCACATCGGTCAGCTTCAGTCCGGTTTCCTCATAAAGCTCCCTGACGGCAGCAGCATCAGCAGTCTCGTCGATATTCATAAAACCGCCGGGGAAAGCCCACATGCCCTTGCATGGGTCGAATTTGCGCTTTATCAACAACACCTGAGCCTTCTCGCCATGACCAGCAAAGACAACACAGTCGGCTGTTATGGCCGGATGGGGATAATTGTATTGATACATCTTTCTAATTTACAATTTAACAATTTACCATTTATTCGTTCCCGTTATCAACTGAAAACTATAAACTAAGAAACCCGTTTTCTTCTTCCCAGTATCACGCCGACAGCGATAGCGAGAAGGAGCACGGCATAGGAGATATAGGCCACGGTCTCGGTGTTACGCACAGATGCCGGTTTAAACGTCAGTACCACGTTGTGCTTTCCTGCCGTCACGTTCAGCGCACGAAGCACGTAGTCTACGCGACCCAACTCAGCCGGTTGACCGTCGACGGTGGCGGTCCAGCCGGGATAATAAATCTCGGAGAAGACGATCACACCTCCCTTGTCGCTCTCAACCTCGTAGGTCAGCTCGTTGGGCTGATAGGTCTTCAGCGTGACGAGAGCATTTTGTCCTTGCTCAACGGCACTCTTCAGCACATCCTTGAATCGCTGGTCGGCCACAGCCTCATGGCGCAGGTTAAGCTTCGACAGTGCGTCGAGCTCGGCATTGGCATTGTCTACATAGGTCAGGCGGTCGACAAACCAGGCATTGCCGTAGGCGTATGTATTGGTAATCGGCACAGTCTGCCCGCCCTGCAAAGGCATGATGAAATATTTGGCATTGAGCGCATTGAGCACCGGCCAGATACTATCGCCTGCCACTTGCGTCATGTCGCCCTGAGCCTGTGCGATGGCAGGCATCATGCGCTGCATCTCGGGAGCGATGTGGGCATCGATGAGTTCCTGATAGCGACGAAGCTTGGCGGCATGATAACCTCCGATAGACTTGTGATAGAACGAAGTCTCGTTCTCATTGAACGTGTTGCCTGCCAAGTTGAGCACGCGATAGTTGAGACTCTGATCCTTGAGAATCTGCTCGTCGGTGGCTGTCTTCTGCTGCGGCAGCTCGCGCACACTCTTCTCGACAAACATCGAGTCGTTGAGATAGCGCTTGTTCACCATCCACATGTCGAGCAGACAGAGCACGAAGATGCCTGCCACCATGTACTGGGCCTTGAGTTTCTTGGCCTTGAACAAGAGCAGGAGTGCCAATCCGACGACGATGATGCCCACCGTGCGCCAGCAGTCGGACGTGAAAACCGCCTTGTGCATCTGCTCCACATTGCCGAGCAGCATCTGCGCAAGTCCTGTGGCCTCGGGATTGTTTTCGCTGACCAGTTGTTCTATCTGCTGCGCGGTCTGAATGTCGCCTTGCGAGATGAAGTCGAAGAACAGACCCGGCATCAAGGCAAACAACGCCGCAAAGCCAGCCGTCACAGCGAAGCTGACATAGACATATTTCATTTTCTGCTTGAGCACCTCGGGCTCGTCGACGATTTTCTTCAGGCCCATCACAGCCAGCAACGGAATGGTGAACTCGGCAATGACGAGTATCGACGCCACCGTGCGGAACTTGGCGTACATAGGCACATGGTCGATGAAGAAGTCGGTCAGACCCATGAAGTTCTTTCCCCACGAGAGCATAACCGACAATATGGTCACCGCGAGCAGCGCCCACTTCATGGGACCCTTCACGATGAAGAGCGACAAGACGAAAAGGAACATCACGAACGCACCTACATAGACCGGGCCGCTCGTACCGGGCTGCGTGCCCCAGTATTCAGGGAAATACTCGTAGAACTGCGACAGTTGCGGGTCGGCCTTTGCCATCGCCGTCTTGTCTTTCGACATGGGTATGCTTGCCCCACCCTTCGCATTCGGGATGAGCAGCGTCCATGTCTCGTCGATGCCATACGACCATTGCGTGATATAGTCGCGGTCGAGGCCGCTGTTGGTTTGGTTCTCTACGTTTTTCTTCACCAGTTCACTCTTTCCGCGCATCGATTCCTGGCCATACTGCCACGTGTGGTAAAGGCTCGACAGATTGATGCAGATGCCCACCGCAGCCGCAGCGATGCAGACCGCCGTGGCCTTGCAGAAGTGTGCCAGACGTTTCTCGCGAATGGCCTCAACGAGGTAGGCGACTATCATGAAAAGAATGATGAACAGATAGTAGTAGGTCATCTGCACATGGTTGGCCTTCACCTCGAAAGCGGCAAAGACCGCCGTCACGATGAATCCCCACAGATATTTACCCCGATAGGCCAGCACAATACCGGCAATCATCGGCGGCAGGTAGGCCAGCGCCCACACCTTCCAGATGTGTCCGGCGGCAATGATGATGAAGAAATAGCTTGAGAACGCCCATATCAGCGCCCCCAGCGCAGCCAGCTCACGGCGGAAGTCGAACGCCCGCAGCAGGATGTAGAAGCCCAACAGATAGGCAAACACAAACCACACATTTTCAGGCAGCCACAGGTGGTAGGCCTGCATGGCCGTGCCCAGCGCGTCGGTGCTGGTGTACGACGGTGCCGTCTGATAGGTGGGCATACCGCTGAACGTGGAATTGCTCCAGCGGGTGCGCTCGCCCGTACGCTGATAATACTCCAACTGCTCCTGCCCCGCACCGCGTCCGGCCGACGTGTCGTGCTGATAAAGGATGCGCCCTTCCAAGTCGGCGGGCATGAAATAAGCAAACGAAATAGCAGCGAACAATACCAATATTGCCGCATCTATCCAATATTTCTTCAAAAAATTCATCGTTGTTATAATATTATTGACACTTTATCTAATTCAATCTTCACTCTTCGGTCTGCATGGCCGTGGCATCGGCTGTGTTCACCTTCTGCTGTTTTCCTTCGATGTCGAACGAGAGCGTGGCGCCGTTGCTGCGCACGTCGAGCACCACGGGAGCACCCATCACAAGCGGCAGGTTGATGTCACCGTGTCCGGCTGGAAATCCACAGAGCACGGGAATGTCGTAGTCTGACAAATAGCGACTGACCATAGCCTCCACGCTTTCGTAGCTCAAGTCGGCCTTACAACCGGTAAACTCGCCCAGCACCACACCCTTGCAACGTTTCAATACACCTTGCAGGCGCAGCATGTTGAACAGCCGGTCGAGGTTGTGGAACGACTCGCCCACCTCCTCGACGAAGAGGATGATGTCGCCCTCAGCCAGTGCGTCGGCCGAGCTGCCCATCAGGGGAGCAAACGTGCAGAGGTTTCCGCCCACGAGTATGCCTCGCCCTTTTCCCTGCCGGTTTTGCGGATGTGCAGGAACCTCATAGCGTGGCACTTTCCCCATCAACAAGTCGCGCAAAAGCGTGCTCGACGTGTCAGTTCCGCCTTTTGCCAGAAACGAGCTCATGGTGCCGTGGACACTCATCACTCCGGCGCAGCGCAACATGGCGTGCAGCGTGGTGATGTCGCTGAATCCCACCAGCCACTTCGGATGAGCCGACAGTTCGCCGAGCGACAGCTGGTCGACCATGTGAATAGCTCCATAGCCGCCACGGTTGCAGATGATGGCCTTGATGTCGGGGGCGTTCAAAGCCCAGCGCAGGTCGGACATGCGCTCTTCCAGCGTACCGGCATACTTGCCGGCATCGGTCTTTCCGACGTTCGGCCCTACGACGGGCTCCAAGCCCCATCCGCGTAGTACTTCGGCGGTGTTCCACACGTTTTCCATTGCGGTGGAATAGGCCGGCGAGATGAGCGCCACCTTGTCGCCCTTCTTCAGGAACGGCGGTGCCACACAGTTCTGTGTATTTTTTTGTTGTGCAAGAATCGAGCCGCCCACAAGGAGCATAGCGGCTAGCACACTCAGTTTGGCAATGTTTATGTTCATCAGCTTTGTTTTGATTTGTCGCAAAAGAGCGAATTACCTTAAATTCGTCTGCAAAGATACGAAAAAATATCCCATCAAAGAAAATAAACCTTTCTTTTCTTTTTGCGGGTTCGTTTTTTTTCGTAACTTTGCCGAATACATGACAAACTATATGATTACGAAAGAAATATGAAGATTGGAATTATTGTAGCAATGGACAAGGAGCTGGAGCAACTCCAGAAAGTTTTTAACGACGGCGACGTGCTGGTGCAGAAGTGTGGCATCGGCAAGGTGAACGCTGCTGTGGGTGCGGCCGAGATGATTCGCACGTGGAAGCCCGACGTCATCATCTCGTCGGGATGTGCCGGCGGCAACGGCGACGACATTCAGGTGCAAGACGTGGTGGTGGGTGCCGAGGTGTGCTACCACGACGTGTATTGCGGCACGGCCATCGACGACACGACGGTCTATGGTCAGGTGCAGGGCATGCCGGTCCGCTACAAGCCCGAGCCCTTCCTGCTGAGCAAGGTGCAGCAAATTGCCTCGCCCGACTTTCCGACGATTCACCCGGGCCTCATCGTCACGGGCGACTGGTTTGTCGACTCGAAGGAAAAGATGCGCAGCATCGTCAGTCTGTTCCCCGATGCCATCGCGGTCGACATGGAGAGTGCCGCCATCGCACAGACGTGCCACATCTACAAGGTGCCGTTCATCTCGTTCCGCGTGGTGAGCGACATCCCGCTGCGCGACACCGACGCCTCGCAGTATCACGATTTCTGGGGACGCATTGCCGAAAACTCATTCCACGTGACCAAGGCGTTCGTCGACGCAATCAAGAACCAGTCACTCTAAAAACAAGCGAATTTACGATTTGTCAGTTTTTGAGCCGTTTTGCTTAAAAACTGACATTTCATTTTCTGTCAGATTTTTTTTCATTCTACGCGAGTGAAACATATATCTTTCAAAAGTTGAAAGGTTGAAAAGTCGAAAAGTTGAAAAGTCTGAATTGCGAAAGATATATGTTTCGGGTTGCAAAAGACCGTCTTTTGGGATGCAAAACACGGTCTTTTGGAAGGTGAAAGCTTAGCTTTCGCGAGCGAAACATATATGTTTCAGGGATGAAGGACGAGAGATGAGGGATGAGGAATTGGTTAACCGACTGGGCGATAATGGGTTAGGCGATTTTTGAAAAGTGGCTCAAAATTGCGTTATTTGAGTCCGCGGAAGGGTTTGGTGGAAAATTTTTCAGTTTTGAGCCACTTTGAAAAATGCGATTGTAAGCAAAATCGCCGTTTTGCTTACAATCGCATTTTTTATGAACATGGTCATCGTCGGCCTTACCCTTCGCGCAGAAAGTCCATCGACTCGTAGATTTCCTCGCGCGTGGCAGTCTGGTTGATGCGTATGTCGCCGATGCCGCCCAGCAACGTGAAGTTGATGGTGCCGGCAGTGTTCTTCTTGTCGTGCGTCATCAGGTCGAACAGCTCGGGATAGTCGTCGCAGGTAATGCCAAGCGTGCCGTAATACTCGCGGATGAACGAGGTGGTCTGACGCAGCACGTCGGTGGGGAAGCCTGACTTCACGGCACTCAGGTAGAGCTCGCACACCAGACCGAAAGCCACCGCATAGCCGTGCAACAGGGAAGAGGAATGAGGTTTAAGGCTCCACGACTCGAAGGCATGGCCGATGGTATGTCCCAGGTTGAGCGCCTTGCGCAGCCCCTGCTCGCGCGGGTCTTCCTCGACGATGCGTTCCTTCACAGCCACCGACCGAGCTATCATCTGCCGCAACTGTGCAAGGTCGGGCTCGGCAAGGTCGAAGCCCACCAGCTCGGCCCACATCTGCGGGGTCGATATCAGTCCGTGCTTCAGCATCTCGGCATAGCCCGATCGCAGGTTCTCGTCGTCGAGCGTTTCGAGGAAACGCGTGTTCAGTATCACGGTTCGCGCGTCGCAGAACGCACCAATCTCGTTTTTCAAACCGCCGAAGTTGATGCCGGTCTTGCCGCCCACCGAGGCATCGACCTGGGCCAGCAGCGTGGTGGGAATGTTGATAAACGCAATGCCACGCTTGAACGTGGCTGCCGCAAAGCCGCCGAGGTCGGTCACCATGCCGCCGCCGAGGTTGAGCAACAGCGAGTGGCGCGTGGCCCCACCCTCTTGCAGTGCCTGCCACACGTGGGAAAGGCTCTCAAGATTCTTGTGTCCGTCGGTGGGACTGATGGTGATGAGCTGTGCCTCACGAAGGCACTCCAAGCCGGCCAGCAACGGCCAGCAATGGCGGTGCGTGGTGGTGTCGGCCAACACGAAAAGGCGGTCGTGCGGACAACGGCCAACGGCCTCGGCCACGTCGCGCTCAAGATTTTCCGATATGATAATTTCCTGTTTCACAATGCAAAAGTAAGCATTTTCTAAGGAAAAGCCAACAAAAAAATGCGGTTTTTTCTTCGTGGCGATTAAACGCTTGAGGCAGTTTTGCGTCTAACCAATTAGTATGCCCCACATTTTTTTCTGATTAAAGGACAACATTTTTATATATCCGACAACAAGATGAAGAAATTTTTTCTATTCGCTCTGCTGACGCTTGTCTCGGCAGCAGCCTTCTCACAAGAACGAAAAATTACCGGTACACTCTACGACCGCGACACGAAGGAACCGATGGTGCAGACCACGGTGCAGCTGTTGAAGACTGACAAAGACAGCACCTACGTCGGTGGCGTGTTGGCCAACGACGAGGGCCAGTTCAGCATAGCAGCCCCGGAGAACGGTAAGTTCATCCTCAAGTTCACCAGCGTGGGCTACACCGCCATGTTCAAGAATGTCACCATCAGCGAAGACAAAGACGTCAGCCTGGGCGACATCATCATGGGTGCCGACGCCATCATGCTCAAAGAGGCCAGCGTGACGGCATTGGCCGTGAAGGTCATCGCACGCGACGACACACTGGTCTACAACTCGGCGGCCTACAAAGTGCCCGAAGGCTCGGTGGCAGAGGAACTGGTGCGACTGCTTCCCGGCGCACAGGTCTCCGACGACGGCACCGTGACCATCAATGGCAAGCAGATAAAGAAAATCAAGGTCGACGGCAAGGAATTCATGACGGGCGACACCAAGACAGCCATGAAAAACCTGCCCACCTCTATCATTGAGAACATCAAGGTCTATGACGAGAAAAGCGACCTCTCGCGCATCACCGGCATCGACGACGGTAACGAGACGGCTACCCTCGACTTCGGCATCAAGCGCGGCATGAACCGGGGATTCATGAGCAACAGCGACCTCGGCATCGGTACCCACAGCCGATATTCGGCACGCACCATGGCAGGATACATGAAGGACGACCTTCGACTGATGGGATTCGGCAGTGCCAACAACGTCAACGACATGGGCTACGGCGGCGGACGAGGCGGCGGCTTCGGACGAGGACGCAACGGTCTGAACTCGTCGAAGATGGTGGGCGTGAACTTCAACTACGACAAGAAGGACCCCGAAACACGGAAAGACAAACTGGAACTGAACGGAAGCGTGCGATGGAACCACTCCGACAGCGACGCCCGCACAAAATCGTCGAGCGAAAACTTCGTGTCAACCATCGGTTCGTTCTCGAACAGCCTCAGCCAGAACAACTCGCGCAGCGACTCGTGGAACGCACAGATGAAACTCGAGTGGAAACCCGACACAATGACCAACATCAATTTCCGCCCCACGATGAGCTTCTCGAAAAACGACAGCCGCAGCACCAACCAGTCGGCCAGCTACGGTAGCGACCCCTTTGAATACTCCACCGACCCGCTCAGCCAGGATGCACTCGACCAGATGGCTCAAAACGGCGTCGTCGTCAACAGTCGCCGAAGGGGCTCCATCAGCTACAGCGAATCAAAACGCTTCGGCGGTTCACTGCAACTCAACCGCAAGCTGAACTCGAAAGGCCGTAACGTCACCCTGCGCGGAGAAATGAACTACAACCGCTCGAAGGGCAACAGCCTCTCCACCAACAACGTACACCTCTATCAGGTGAAAGACCAGTTTGGCAACGACTCGACCTATCAGACCAACCGCTACAACATGACCCCGTCGAAGAACTATAGCTACAGCATACAGACCACCTACAGCGAGCCGCTGTGGAAAAACACTTTCCTCCAGCTGAGCTACCAGTTCAACTACAGCCTCTCAAAAAACGAGCGCAACACCTATAGCTTCTCCAACCTCGGCGAAAACTTCTTCGCCGGGCTTTCGCCAAGCTATCGCGGCTGGGACAGCTATCTGAGCCGACTCGAAAATCCATACCAAGACTATTACGACGAGAAGCAAAGCCGCTACTCGGAATACTCCAACTACATTCACAACATTGAAGTCATGTTCCGCATGATTCGCGAGAAATACAACTTCAACGTGGGTGTGCATGTTCAGCCACAGATGACCAAGTTCGTGCAAGACTATCAGGGCGTACACACCGACACCGTGCGCCACGTGACCAACATCACGCCGACGCTGCGCTATCGTTATCGCTTTCACAAGCAGAGCCGACTCGAAATAAACTACCGCGGCAACACCTCGCAGCCCAGCATCACCAACCTGCTCGACATTACCGACGACAGCGACCCCCTGCACATCACCAAGGGTAACCCCGGACTGAAACCCTCGTTCACCAACAACTTCTCGCTCTTCTACAACAACTATTGGCAGAAGCACTTCCGCTTCTTGCAGGGAAGCATCAACTACTCTACGACGCGCAACTCCATCTCTCCAATGATAACCTACGACGAGAAAACCGGCGGTCAGACCTCCCGTCCCGAAAACATCAACGGAAACTGGAACATTCGCACACAGTTGACCTACAACCAGTCAATCGACACCCTCGGTCATTGGAATGTCAGTTCATTCACAACTTACGACTACGAAAACTCCGTAGGCTACTTAAACCTCGACCGTGGTTCTACAG
>CACYRB010000056.1:0-15081 GCA_902776685.1 uncultured Prevotellaceae bacterium | reverse complement strand
CAGAGAACACCTCATACTCAGTTGCCGTCCGACGTTTCAAAACAACTGGAGTCTTGAAGTTGAAACCGACGGATCTTTTGAATTCCGTCACTCACGCAACAAGCTGCAAAGTCAGAGCAAGCTCGATGTTTGGAATTTCTCCTACGGCGGACGCATCATCACCACTGCCCCCTGGGGAATGAGCCTGACCACCGACATGCACATGAACAGTCGGCGCGGATATAACGAGAAATCGATGAACACCAACGAACTCATCTGGAATGCACAGCTCTCGCAGAGCTTCCTCAAGGGCCGGTCACTCATCGTCTCGCTCCAGCTCTACGACATCCTGCACCAGCAGTCGAACTTCAGCCGCGCGATAAACGCATACTCGCGCACCGACACCGAGTATAACGCCATCACCTCTTATGCCATGCTGCACGTCATCTATCGGTTCAATGCCTTCGGTGGCAAAGCTGCACGTCAGGGTATGGGCAACCGCGGACCAGGCGAAGGCGGACCAGAAGGCGGCCGACCCGGTGGTTATGGTCGTCCCGGCGGTGGAGGTCCCGGCGGATTCGGTGGCGGTGGCCGTCCCGGTGGCGGAGGCTTCGGCGGTCCGAGATAATTACATTGTTGAAAATTGATAGTTGAAAGTTGAAAGTTGAAAATTGAGAATTTTCAACTTTCAACTATTTATATTTCTTTTGGGTTTTCCGGTTTCGGTCATCGGGATTTTATCGACCGACTGAAACGAACGAGGTTGCCAATGACGCGGCAACTCTTGCAGACAGATATTCTTCACGGTATCCAGTTCGCGGCTTTCGGTCAACAAAATCATGGCTTCGCCCAGTCGTTCGTCTTTACGTTTCGTAATGAGAAAGGCATCGTGCAGATGTGGCGCAAGGAGTCGCTCCACTTCTTCTATTTGAATTTTCAATCCTCCCGAGCACACCACGTTGTCACGTCGGCCCAGGATGCGGAACCGACCGTCGGCCGACATTTCGGCAATGTCGTTGGTCTGAAGCACACCACCGTGCAGCAGCGGTGCATCGATAATCAGACAGTTTTCATCATCGACTGACACGCTGACACCTGCCATCGGCGTGTACCATGCCGACGCTTCCCTGCCATTCAGTCGGCGCAAGGCTATATGCGAAAGCGTTTCGGTCATGCCGTAGGTACTCCAGACGGCATTCGGAAAGTCGCGCAACGTGTTTTCAAGCCGCTCGTCGATGGCGCCTCCTCCAATGATGAGATGCCTGATGGCGATGAGCCGCTCACGCTCTTTCTCCTCGCTCAACGAGTTATACACCTGCAAAGGCACCATCGCAGCAAAATCAATCTGTTGTTCCGCCCCATCGCCAAATGGCAACTCGGCGAGCGGATGCCCGGATGGCTCAACCGAAACCAGTTTCAACCCTCCCACCAGCGATCGCACCACCATCATCTTTCCGGCAATATAGTCGAGCGGCAGGCACAACAAAGCCGTATCGCCTGCCTTCAACCCGAGGAAGTCGAGAGTCATGCGGGCACTGGCCTCCATCCGATGTTTCTCTGCCCACATCGGTTTCGGCTTTCCCGTAGACCCACTGGTGTGCACCAGCATCGTCGGCTCATCATTATGCCATGCGGCTAAAAACTCTTCAAGGGTCATGAATGATTTTAATGAATGATTAATCGGTCACGTTTAATCTCAATCGGCATCGGAATATTGTCGGTGAACAGCTGACCTGTTCCCAATCCTTGCGGAAAAGTGATATCAGGTCCGTACACCTCGAGGGCAAGGTGTGCAATGGCATAAAGCCCGACGTTGCTTTCCAGTGCCGAAGTTATCCAAGAGCCGATGGCCCGCTCTTGTGCCAATGCTATCCACTCCCGCGTGCCATTGATGCCACCGTGCAACGAGGGCTTCAAGACGATGAACTGAGGATGGATATAGTCGAGCAGCTGCTGTTTCTTCTCTATAGTATTCACGCCGATAAGCTCTTCGTCGAGCGCTATCGGAAGCGGAGAAAGCTCACAAAGTCGGCCCATCTCGTCCCATTGTCCTTGGCGGATAGGCTGCTCAATGGAGTGAATGTCATAGTCGGACAACTGCTTGAGCCGTTCCAAAGCCACGCCGACGGGGAAACCGCCGTTGGCATCGACGCGCAGTTCTACCTCGTCACGACTGAAGTTCTGGCGTACAAACCTGATCAGCTCCAGTTCCTCCTGCCAGTCGATGGCTCCTATTTTCAGTTTCACACAACGGAAACCGGCATCGAGTTTCTCCTTCACCCGCGCATACATCTCTTCGTATGTGCCCATCCACACAAGTCCGTTGATGGGAATGGAAGCCGGTTCTTGCCGTACATCCAGCATGGCGGTTTCCAAGCCGAAGAGCATCGAGGGGAAGTCGCGCATGGCATCACGTTCGATCTTGCCCGACCGTTCCACATCGTTGCAGAAACGACGCAGCACCTCGGCATAATCCAGGCGGGCATCGCAGCTCAGGTCGGGCAACGGGGCACATTCGCCGATGCCTCTACGGTCACCGTCGGTCACCTCAACAAACCAACTCTTCCGCTCGATATACACCCCGCGCGATGTTCCTGCCGGTTGCTTAAAGTGGAACACCCGTTCCTTCACTTCAATCTTCATGGCAACTGCGGATATTGGTCGAAATCGGGCTTCCGCTTTTCGAGGAAGGCACGCCCACCCTCCTGAGCCTCGTCAAGGAAATAGTAGAGCATGGTGGCATCGCCAGCCAACTGTTGAATACCCGCCTGCCCGTCGAGCTCGGCATTAAGACCGGCCTTTATCATGCGCAGAGCCAACGGCGACCGTTCTTTCATCTCCTCTGCCCAGCTGACACATTCGTCTTCAAGCTGTTCCAACGGCACAACCTTGTTCACGAGTCCCATCTGCAGGGCCTCCTGTGCCGAGTATTGCCGACAGAGGAACCATATCTCGCGCGTTTTCTTCTGTCCGATGCAGCGTGCCATATACGAAGCGCCGAAGCCTGCATCAAACGACCCCACCTTCGGACCGGTCTGTCCGAAGATGGCATTCTCCGACGCAATGGACAGGTCGCACACCAGGTGCAGCACATGTCCGCCGCCGATGGCATAACCGTTCACCATCGCAATGACTGGCTTCGGCAGCCGACGTATCTGCATCTGCACATCGAGCACCGACAGACGGGGCACACCTTCGTCGTCGATATAGCCTCCGCGACCTTTCACGTGCATGTCGCCACCCGAACAGAATGCCTTGTCGCCCGCACCGGTGAGCAACACCACCCGAATGCGCTGCAGCTCTCGGCACATGGCAAACGCCTGCGAAAGTTCCAGCGTCGTCTTCGGCGTGAACGCATTGCGGTAGCGCGGCCGGTTGATGGTTATCTTTGCAATGCCGTTGTACTCTTCGAAGAGTATCTCCTCAAATGCCCTGATGGGCTTCCATTCTCGTTTTTTCATTGTTCTTTCCTTCATGAAAATAATTTTCCGATTGCAAAAGTACAGTTTTTCTGCTTTCGTCTTTAAAATAATCGGTAAAAATTTGCACAAATTAAAACAAAATCTTACATTTGCAAAAAATATGTTTCATCCGAATTAGACTTGTCGCGCCAAGAACCGCCGCGTGGAATTTATCAAGAAATAAAAAAGCTAAACCCTTTAAAAAATAAAATTATGGAGAATCAGAATCAGCAAAGCTTTGAAGAGAAGCTGTCGAGCGTCACCAACACCGCCGACACCACCAACCAGTTCGACCCGCAAGACATCGAGCAGAACAAAGTGATGGCCATCCTGGCCTATCTGGGCATTCTTGTGCTTGTTCCCATCTTCGGAGCCAGCCAGTCGAAGTTTGCACGCTTCCATGCCAACCAGGGATTGCTGCTGTGCATTGCCAGCATCGCCTTCTATGTGGTCTACATCATCTTCGTGAACATCCTCATGGCCATTTCGTGGAAACTCATGTTCATTGCCACGCTCTTCTCGCTGCTGGGCATTGTGTTCCTCGTGCTGGCCATCATCGGCATCATCAATGCCGCCAACGGCAAGGCCAAGGAGTTGCCCGTCATCGGGAAGTACCGCATCTTGAAATAAGCTAAAGCATCACCTCGAGCAACATCGGGCGGTTGCTCTCCGACTGCAACAGCCAGTCGATGCCCTCTTCTGCTTCCTGCATGTTGCGGGCCTGTCGATAGCCCACGCGGTGTTGACGACAAGTGTCCACCGCACTGGTCTGATGCTCGCCTACAATCATTCCACGTGCTGCACTCTGTTGCAGTCCGTGGAATTTTTTGAATATTGCTCCCCCACCGTCGTTCAGCAACAGGATGCGCAGGTTGCCCTTCAGCTCGGCGTTCCACAGTGCATTGCTGTCGTAGAAGAAACTCAGGTCGCCAATGACACAGAATGTTATGGCCTCTGGTTCCATCAACGAGCATCCGGCAGCCGTGGAGAGCGATCCCTCGATGCCGTTCACGCCACGGTTGCACCAAATGTACCGCTTTGCATAGCGACAGCCCAGGCGCACCGCCGTGCTGTTGGCATAGTGACGGATATAGAATTCTTCGGGCTCGCGTTTATCCAACTCCTGTTCAAAATGGCGGACCACAGCATCGGCCGAATATGCCAGCGGCTGCTCTCGCAACTGTCGTTTCACCCGTTCATAGGCATCGGCCCAAAGCCGGAAGTAGTCGCCCTCTGTACCGTCAGGAAACTCAATAATTTCGTCTCTTGAAGCCGGCTCCCCCTCAACAATATAGCTGACGTGCATAAACGTGTCGTGCAACTCGCCGTCGATACTAATCTGCCACATCTCTGCACGCTCGGCCTTTCGCAGAAACTGCTTGAGCCGTTTGCTGACGATATGCCCGCCGATGTACAGCACAAAGTCGGGCACGAAACGCTCATCGCCTTCTACGGCAGCCATCAGCTCGTCGAGTCCGTAAGACATCTCCTGCGACAAAGGTTCGCACAGCACAAATCCGTTCCTGTTCGGTGTGGTCTTGCCTATGCTGGCCATGTCGGTTATCTCCATCTGCCCCATCACGATAAGCGGTCGCTGCGCCTCTTTCAGTCGGTCGCGAATGTAACGCACCTCGTCACTCCACAAATCGTTGCGATACCTTGTCCATATCGACCGCTCCTCGGGCAGCTGTGCCACCGTGAACTCATAGAGCGGTTCCGAGATGGGTACGTTAATGTGCACCGGTCCGCCGCCGTGGCTGATGCAGGCAACCAGTGCCTCGTTCACCAGTCGGTTGCAGTACCACCGCTCTTCATCGTCGTGGGGCTCGGGCAGGGTAACGGCTTTCTTCACGAACCTGCCGAGAGCATCCTGCTGCGGAATGGTCTGACCGTCCTGCTGACCAATCCACTGCGGCGGTCGGTCGGCCGAGATTACAATCAGGCGCACATGCTGATAGCAGGCTTCAGCCACGGCAGGCAGCAGATTGAGCAGTGCCGTGCCCGAGGTGACACACACGGCCACAGGGCGAATATTGTTTTGCGCCATGCCCAGCGCATAGAATCCGGCACTGCGCTCGTCGGTCACAGGATGACACGCAATGCCTGCACACTCGTTCAGGTTGTGAACGATGGGCGCGTTCCGGCTCCCGGGGCAGACCACTGCATGCTGTACGCCGTAGTCCGACAGCAGCGCCGTCAGTATGTTTACATTTTCTTTATTACTGAACATTCTATCTCAATTAATAACACAACTTTTGCATGTTAGTAGTTAACAGGAGTTATCTGAAGTTAACAGGTCTTCGACCTGTGGAGTTAACAGACATTAGTTTTTCCTATCGCGAGCACTATCGTCCGCTAACTCCTGCTAACTTCCGCCGACACAATCGGCTAACTCCCATTAACTCCCAGCAAGCAAAGCTTGCGAAACATGAATTAATAATCTCATGGTCCCCATCTTCGCCACCGTCTCGTCCCACTCCTGTTCCATCTGACTGTCGGGCAACAGTCCGCCGCCGGCATAGAGCACGCACTCGCCTTCGCACAGCTCCATGCAACGCAGGGTGACGTAGAGATGGGTATCGCCGCCGAGGGCCAACGGACCGGTGAAGCCGCTATAGTATCGGCGCGGGGCCGACTCGTTCTGCAGGATAAACTGCCGCGCGGCCTCCTTGGGCAGTCCGCAGACGGCCGGCGTGGGATGCAGCGCAGCAATGAGCTCGCCCATGCGGTTGTCGTCGGCCAGCGTGAAACGGAAATCGGTTCGCAGATGGGCCAGCGCACCGGCTCGCACCGTGTGCGGACCTTCAATCGACATCTGGTCGGAGAACTGCTCCAGACACTTCGTGATATAGGTGGCCACATAGCGCTGCTCCATGATGTTTTTCTCGTTCCAGGCCACCTGTTTCTCGTCCCAGTCGCCATTGCCCATGTGCTGCGTACCGGCCAGCGCCACCGTGTGGTAGCCTTCGGCAGTCTTTTCGAGCAGCGGCTCGGGCGTGGCCATCAGCCATGTGCCCGTCTGCGGAGTCGACACCAGTGCGATAAACATGCGTGGATAGCTCTGGCACGCCGAGAAGAACAGAGCTTTCGCTGACGCCTCGTCGTAAGAGCAGCCAGTATGCAGCGTCTCCCGACGAGCCAGCACAATCTTTGAAAACTCTCCCGTCGTCAGTCGAGAATGGAAATTGGCAAAGTCGATGGCGTAAGACCTGTTGACGCTCATCCCTAGTCCCTCATCCCTCACCGTTCCATGGGGGCAGGCTTCGTCCCTCATCGTTCCATGGGGGGCAGTCGGGGGCAGGCTTTCGCTGCGGGCTTCGCCTTCAATCACCACCAACGGACAGTCTTGGTCGATGCTGAACGGGGCAAAGACAAAACCCTGCACAGAGCCAAGCTGCGCATAGCTGTCCAAGCGGTGTGCACTTCCCGGTTGCGAGATATAATGATATTCCTGCGCAAAGGGCAGGCGATAGTATGCAAAACTGTTAGTGTTCATTATTATTTCTTACTTTCCTCGCTCCCCTTCATAATATAATTCGTCACAGCCACAGTCGAGATCAACTCTCCCTCGCCGTTCGTCAGCTCAATGTGCCACTGGTGCAGCGTGGTGCCCTTGTGCAGCAGTCGCGCCCGCGCCGTCACCGTGTCGCCCTCGAGCACGGCCTTCACATGACTGCCCGTCACGTTGATGCCCACGGCAATCTTGCCCGGACACAGCGCCAGCGACGCGATGCCTGCCAGGTTCTCGGCCAGTGCCAGCGTCGCACCGCCACTCAGGAAACCGAATGCCTGACGGTTGCGCTCATCGACCTTCATGCGGGCCATGCACGTGTCGGGCTCGGGAGTCGAGATAAACTCCATGCCCAGCGTCTGCGACAGACCGTCGCGACGGGAAATCTGTTCGATAACTTTTTCTATATCCATGATACAACCATTATGATATTAGGATTGCAAAGTTACATAATTTTCTTGACATAGACCCACCGCTTGCTTCCGATTTATCGGCGTAGACGTATTAATTTTTCTTAAATTTTCCGTCATTTTAAGCCCAAAATGTTAAAAACGCGTGGTTTTTCGACTGCGTTTTTAACGTTTCTGTCGGCTTGAAAATCTGCCGGTGGCACAACAGTCCACCGACATTAAAATAGCCGATTCTCGATAGTACCATATAACTCACAGATAGTCAACATGTTACAAACCATCATCTCTCATCTTTCATCCCTCATCCTCTCCGAAAGATATATCTCTCGCTTGCGAAAGCTTAGCTTTCACCCTCCGAAAGACCGTCTTTTGCACCCCGAAAGACGGTCTTTTGCAAGGCGAAACATATATCTTTCGGAAATGAAAGGCAAAAAACGAGAAGCGAAAAGCTACTTTTGGGGAGTTGAAAGAGAGAAAAACGGCTATTTTTGAAATGTTAAATCGGAAACGCCGATTTAACACAAATCGGTCGTTAGACTTTATGGCAGGATGGTATTTATTTTGAGTTGCTGTCCGGTAAAAACGGCCAGAAGGGCCAGCAAGCTAATAGCCCAGGGTAACACCCTGGGTAGGTTGTGCCCGTAAAGAACGCCCTGAAAGGGCAAAAGACAGTTTGGGGTTGACACTTCAGAGCAGGAAGAACAGCGACACGCCCGCCACGGAGATGACCGCACCCAGCACGTTGCGCCACGTGATGCGCTGCCCAAACAGGTAGTACGACGGCCATAGTATCAGTATCGGCGTCGTCGCCATCAGCGTCGAGGCAATGCCGGCGGCCGTGTGCTGCACCGCCATCAGCGAGAAGCCCACCCCGAGAAACGGTCCCGAGAGCACGGTGAACAACAACGCCGTCAGTCCGCGCCGGTTCTGGAAGCTGTCGGTAAACGTGTGGTGGTCGGCCCTGTACGACTTCCGTCGAATCAGATACCACGACGTGAAACACACGAAACCCGCTATGCAGCGCACACTGTTCGCGCTGAACGGCAGAAAATTCTCCACCGCAGGCAGCAGGTCGGCAGGCATACTCGCCACATAGTGGTCGAGTCCTATCTTGCTCAGCACCAAGCCCAAGCCCTGCCCCAGCGCAGCACCTATACCAAAGAGAATGCCCTTGCCTCCCCCAGCCCCTCCGAAGGGAGGGGAGAAGCGACCAGGCTGCTCGTCTGGGCACCCCTCCTTTTGGAGGGGCTGGAGGAGGCTGATGGCAATGCCCGCCATCGTCACCGACATAGCCAACAGAGCCGACCACGACAGCGTCTGCCCGATGAGCACCCAGGCCGAGAGCGCCGTGAACATGGGCGCAAGCGTCATCAGCAGCTGCCCGTAGCGCGAGCCTATCGTCAGGTAGCTGTTGAACAGGCACCAGTCGCCGAAGAAATAGCCCACCACGCCCGAGGCCAACAGCCACAGCCACGTCTCGGCCGAAGCATAGCCCAGACCCATCGTACCCGTGAACATCAGCATCAGACCTACCGACAAGACAAACGCCAGCGCCATGCGCCACACGTTCATCACAAAGATGCCCAGCCGACGGGTCGCAACCTCGGCCGACAACGCCGACACCGTCCACAGACAGGCAACACCCAGCGATATCATCTCACCTAAATACTGCATAACTTTAAAAGTTGAAAAGTTGAAAAGTTGAAAAGCTAAAAGGTTGAAAAGTCTTTGGTTTTTGCTTTTTCATTTTTTTAATTTCTCACTTTTTTTATTTGCGACTGCAAAAGTAAAAAATAATTATGAATAATGAATTATGAATTATGAATTATTATTACCTTTGCACCCGCCCCTCGGTAAAAGACAGATGAACAGATGAAAAAAGACATATTAACATAAGAACATATTATCCTGACAATAGAGACATATTAACAAAAGAACATATTACACCCCAATAACAGAAGAACAGACATGATGGATATTGAGGAACTAATAAAAATGATAATGAGCTGCTCTGCAAACATCCAACGACAGTTAGGACCTGGCTACATCGAGTCGGTATACAAAAACGCGATGCTTGTAGAGCTGGAGAAAAACGGTCTGGCCTACGAAGTGGAGAAACCCATCAAAGTCTACTATGACGGCACCCTAGTAGGAGATTTCTATGCAGATATCATTGTAGAAAACAGATTGATTATTGAACTAAAAGCCGTCAATGCCCTGCACATGGCACACGAGGTACAGTTGGTAAACTACCTCACCGCCACAGGTATCGACGACGGCCTACTCATAAACTTCGGTTCCGAGACCCTGCAATTTAAGCGAAAATTCCGCATCTACCGCAAACGCTTCGAATGAATACACTATTTCGTTAATGATCACGTTATTTTGTTAAGTCCAAGTAGAAAATATGTTATTGTGTTAATATGTCTTACAAGAAAAAACATGTTATTATGTTAATATGTCTATAACTGTTATTATGTTAATGTGTCTTACAAGAAAAAATATGTTCTTATGTTAATGTGTCTTACAAGAAAAAATATGTTCTTATGTTAATGTGTCTTATAAGAAAAAACATGTTATTATGTTAATATGTCTATAACTCTGTTATTATGTTAATGTGTCTTACAAGAAAAAATATGTTCTTATGTTAATGTGTCTTATAAGAAAAAACATGTTATTATGTTAATGTGTCTATAACTCTGTTATTATGTCAAACAAACGAATAATCTCCATCGACCTACTGCGCGGAATGACCGTCGCAGCCATGATCCTCGTCAACAACGGACTCGAACACTCGTTCGCCATCCTCGAACACGCCGAGTGGAACGGCATGACACCCACCGACCTCGTCTTCCCCTTCTTCCTCTTCATCATGGGCGTCTCCACCTACATCTCCCTGCGCAAGTACAACTTTGCGTGGAACCGCCAGACCGTGTGGAAGATTGTCCGCCGCGCCCTGCTGCTCTACCTCATCGGCATGGCCATGCGATGGTATGGCAAGTGGTGGAACGGCACCCAGTGGGACTTCTCCACCCTGCGCTACTTCGGCGTGCTGCAACGCATAGCCCTCTGCTACCTCGCCGCCGGACTCTTCGCCATCGGCGTCAAGCACAAGTACACCCTGCCCACCGTCGTCATCCTGCTCGTCGGCTACACCATCATCCTCCTCACTGGCAACGGCTACGTGCCCGACATCAACCAGAACATCGTAGGTCGCATAGACCTCGAGCTCTTCGGCTACGGACACCTCTACCACGGCAACCCCATCGACCCCGAAGGACTGCTCAGCACCATCCCCGCCATCGCCCACACCCTCATCGGCTTCTACTGCGGGAAAACGCTCATCGACAGCCTCACCCCCGCCAAGAACAAAACATCCGCACCCCCCTCGGGGGCAGAGGCCGGGGCTGCCCTATACCCCATCGGCGCCATCCTCACCCTGCTCGGCTACCTGCTGCAGTTCTGGCTGCCACTCAACAAAATCATCTGGTCGCCCAGCTACACCCTCCTCTCGTGCGGCTTCGCTGCCCTGTGCCTCGCCCTGCTCACCAGCTCTCCACTCTCCACTCTCCACTCTCCACTAAGAAAATTCTTCCTCGTCTTTGGCGTCAACCCGCTCGCCCTCTTCGTGCTCAGCGGACTCCTCGCCATCACATTTAGCCATATCGGCGTCAACGGCTTCGTCGTCACCTTCGCACGCTGGCTCTTCACGATGCCCGAGCTACAGTCGCTCGTCTTCGCCCTGTTCTACGTCCTCGTCTGCTGGCTCGTCGGCTACATCCTCTACCGCCGCCGCATCTATATCAAGCTATAAACAGAACGACATACCCTTCTCTTCGACAGAATGACATAAAGACATACTAACATAATACCTGTAATATCTGGGCGCAGCCCACGTCCTTATGTCATTCTGTCGAAAAATATGTCTCTTTGTCTCTTTGTCAAAAAACGTCCTTATGTCATTCTGTCGAAAAAACAAAATTTGTTGGCGAAATATTTTGTCATTCTATATAATTTGTCTAATTTTGCACCTTGAAAATGAAATAACTTCAAGTAACCAACCACGTCATCGGGAAAATAATAAAAAAGAGATAAATAAATTATGAAACACTTTACTAAATTCATGTTCCTGACATTCCTCTCCATAATGTTAGGAAATCTTCATGTTTGGGGAGTTAGTATTACCTACACGCTAACCATTGATGCAAATGATTTTAATACAACCAGCTATACTGCCAACAACAACGAAAAGACAACAAATGCCATTTGCACTACAAATCCAACAAAAACTTTTGAAGTAAAATGGACTTCAAATCAAATAATGAAGCAAGGCAATAATATGCAATGGCAGAAGAATAACGGATACATTTATAACTCCACCGATCTTGGAACTATTACCAATGTAGCTGTAACATCTTCCGCAGGGAGTTTTACCACCTATTATGGCACTTCAGAAAATCCATCATCCAGTACAACAGTTGGCAATGGTTTTTTCAAGATTAAAGTTGGGAACGCTACAGGTACATCCTCAAAGGTAGAAATTACTTTCAACAGAGACGAAGGTCCAACCCCAACCCACTCATTAGATTTTTATATAAATGGTACACATGTAGAAGGATATCCTAAAGATATTGCAGAAGGTGGAACCTTCACTTTCCCCACTGCTCAAGCTACTATCGAATCTGGCGATGACATATATACCTTCTTAGGTTGGGTTGCTAATACACCCATCACAGAACCGACTGACACGAAACCTACAATCATCACATCTGAATCTGGAAATGGCACAATGGGATCTAACGATGTTACCCTTTATGCTTTATATGCAATAGGAACTGGCGTTTCTGGAACATACACCCTTAAATATTCAGAAGAAAACGATCTTAGCTCCTCTACATCCTGGGGACAATATGGAAAAGCATACAATTACACAGCCAAAGATGGTGGTATGTGGACTATTAAAGCCTATAAAAGTCAAGGTATGCAGATTAACACTGGGAAATCATGTTCTATTAAAACTCCAAATTGTCCTGCACCAATTACAAACATTCAGATTACATGCTCTGCCGCTAAGGCTGTTGGTTTAAGTGCTTCTGATTATTCTGGTTCTGGAACTATTTCTTACATTGTTGAAGGAACAGATAATACTTCACAAATATTAGACCTCACCGATAAAAATGTTACACAAGGATATATTGTTCCTAAAAATGGAAGCACTGTTATACAAAAGATTATTGTTAATTATGGGAACACTTCATATTCAAACTATTGTACTACAATAAGTGGGAATACAAAAGCTGAAGCAGAATTGTCATTTGCAAATTCTGAAGAACTTGCTGTAATAGGTGAATCCTATACTTTACAAGCACTGACAAATCCCAACGAGCTATCTCCCATCACCTACACCAGTAGTAACACTGATGTAGCCACTATTGAGGGTACCACCGTAACACTTGTTGCAACAGGCACAACCACCATCACAGCCTCGTTTGCAGGCAATGATGACTACAAGTCTGGTTCTGCCACTTATACCCTGCAAGTGGTTGCTGCACCAGCAGCACCAACATTCACTCCTGCAACCGGAGCGACTGTTAAGGTGGGCGACAAGATTAAGATTGAACCGGGTAATGGCCAAGGCTCTGCCAATAAGCTTTATTACACCATCAATGGAGGTGATGAACAAAACAAAAATACAAACAGCTTTAATGAAATAACAATTACCGATGAAATGATTGGTACACTGACAATATCGGCATACCATACCATGACATACGGAGAGAGAACCCTCACAGGAACAACGGCGACAGCAACATACACCGTCGTAAATCCTGTTGTCACCATCAACGAGCCTGCCACGTTGTTTGCCAATACGTTTGACGTTACGATGACCGCTTCACCCGCTGACGCCACCATCTACTACACCACCGATGGCACGGACCCGACAATAGAAAGTACACAATACACAGGTTCAGCCATCACACTCTCTGCCACCACAACCGTGAAAGCCATCGCAGTAATAACTGTCGGTGAAGGACAAATGGCAGGAAAGGTTGTTTCGCAAACCTACACGAAGTATACCGCAGCTACAAGCTCAACAGGTGATGATTATTATCTCGTTACCGACGCCAACACCCTCGCCGATGGTGATAAGATTATTATTGCCTCTACTGTTGATGATTATACACAAGCAATGAGTACAACACAACAAACAAATAACCGCACTTCAGTAAGTGTTGAAAGAGATGGAGATACTATCACCCCTATTGATAATGTTGCTATTTTTACTTTACAAACAGGTAACGAAAACAGATGGTTACTATATACTGAAAGTGGTGAAGAAAACGCACATGGGTATATCTATGCTGCTACGAGCGAAAATGGTAGTAATAATTATATGAAAACTAAAACTGAATCGGATATCAATTGTAATGCTTCAATTACTATAGATGAAAATAGTAATGCCATTATTGTTTTTGATGGAGAGCATAACGATCATAATACACTCAGGTTTAACAGTTCTAACAGCCCAAAGCTATTTTCATGCTATACTTCAACAAATGAAAAACCCGTACAGATTTACCGCAATGCCCAAATCGATGCCATTACCATGTACGAGAACCGTACAGGTATTGACGCGGCTAATTTCTATGACAACAACACAATTACTGAGAATGCGGATAAGACCGTTACGGTAAACCTGTATCGTTCATTGGTTGCAGGTTGCTGGAATGCCATCTGTCTGCCGTTCGGTCTCAACGATGCAAACCGTCAAAAACTATTTGGCGAGGGCTACGACCTGCAGGCCTTTACTGGTGTTGAGTCTGACAGCAAAGGAACACACCTGAAGTTCTCGAAGGTTAGCACAGAAAACATGATGGAAGCCGGCACACCCTACATTGTGTTCCCGACTCAGACTGTACAAGCTGGTGCTGTCGTTCCACTGAGCAATGTGACCATCAGCGCAACTGCCGGAAGTGTTGAGAAAGACGGATATGCATATCACGGTTTCTTTGCTCCTACTGCATTGCTTCCCGATGCTACGGCAGCAGGAGAGGAAGACAAGAGTATCATCTACATTGGTACAGGCAATAAGTTCGTCTATGCCAAGGGCACTACAAAGAACCCGAAGTCTATGCTGAAAGGTTATCGTGGTTACTTCACCCTGCCTGAAGGAGTGGAATATGCTAAAGTCAGCATGGAACTGAATTGCGAAGACGACACAACAACTGGAATCTCTACCATAGAAGGTGCCGATACGAATGTAGGGACGCGGCGTGCCGCGTTGAACGAAGGTGTCTACGACATGCAAGGCCGGAAGGTTGCTGACGATCCTGCATCATTCTTCTCTCATCCTTCATCCCAAAAAGGCATCTACATCATGAATGGCAAGAAATTCATCATCAAATAAAGTAGGAGGATAACAGAAATGAAAAAATATATTGAACCAAGAACTGAATTGATGTCGATGATGCCATTCCAAATGATGGCAGGTTCCATAGATGGTAATACTGAAGGAGATAATCCAGGCATCGGAGGCGGCGGAGGCGGCGGCAACGATGACGACCTCGACTTTGCCAAGAAGAACTTTTTTGACGCGGAGGAGCTGGACAAACCTGAGGACCTCTGGGAATAGACGTAAAGAGAATTATATTTTTATACTTGAATATTTTTTGTAGATTAGGGGTGGCACGTGGGTGTCGCCCTTAATCATGTTTATGTG
>CACYRB010000055.1 GCA_902776685.1 uncultured Prevotellaceae bacterium | reverse complement strand
CCCTAAAAAGGAGGGGAGCATATAGTTTTTCTAATCGCATATCCGAAAAGAGAACTAACTGCTCCCCTCCTTTTTAGGGAGGGGCAGGGGGTGGGTCTGTGGTTCTGCTGTGTGGTTCCGTTCACAGCTGCCCCGATTCCACCATCAGCACCACACGCTCCGTCAGGCGGTCCACACCCTCTGCGTCATACTTCTTCGTCAGGCTCGCGCCGAACGTCCAGGCAAACGCCTGCCAGAAGCCCGCACGGATAGGCCCCATGAACGTCTGTATCAGCTGATACGACGACGAGTCGCACTCGCGGTAAACCAGCTTTATCAGCAGTTTACCCTGCTGGTACGTCAGTTTCTTCATGCGTGGCGTATACTCCTTCCTGATGTTCTGCTCCACCAGCTTCATGTGGTTGTCCTTCGCCCGCTTGTCGGGCAGCGACTGCAGCACCTCGTAAGTCTCAATGATAATCCTGTTCACCTCCTTCGCCATCGGCAGCACCTTCTTCACGTTTGCCACCAGACGGTTGTAGGCTTGCCGCTCCTTTGCCGACTTGAACACCGGCTCCGGATACACATAGACCGGATTCAGCTCAGCGTAGAGAATGCTGTCGCCCTCCACCAGTGCCCGCCCCGTCTTCACCATCGGCACAAACGTCGGCACGTCAACATCCACCTCGCGCTCCTCCGGCGCAGGCACCTCGTCCACTTGAGCCCGCAAAGGCTGCCAGCCGACAAGCAGCAACAGCACAACAATCAGCCACCAATGTCTCATATTGCCTGCAAAATTACGCTTTTTTTCCTCACGCCATCGCAAAACCAAAGAAAAACACTCGTTTTTTGCGCTAAATTGTGTTATTTTTGCAATCGTTTATGATTACCAGGTCGATAATACACATCCTTCTGCTGCTGACCGCCCTCACCCCGCTGTCGGCACAAACCGCACTCCCCACCCAGACAGACGAAAGGGAAGTCGCAAACGATACCATCCTCTACGACCCGTTTCTCCTCCCCTTCCCGGGCGAGGGCTGGGGCGAATCCACCGACGAAGAGAGCCAGATGGCAGAAGAACTGCTCGACGTAGTCAATGAGCTCGCAGCCAATCCCTTCAACCTGAACACCGCCACGCGCGACGACCTTGAGCAGCTGCCCTTCCTCAGCGACGAGCAGATAGAGGAACTGTGCGAGTATCTCTACAAATATGGATCCATGCAGACCGTGGGCGAGCTGGCCATGATTACGTCGCTCGACCCTACGACGCGCAGGTTGCTCCTGCGTTGCACCTACATCAGCGAGCCGCCCAAACAGCAGCGATTTCCCTCGGTGAAGGAACTGCTGCGGTGGAGCAAGAGCGAGTTGGCCACCGCCGTGCGCATTCCTCTCTACGAACGACACGGCGACCGCAACGGCTATCTGGGCTATCGCTATCGTCACTGGATGCGTTACACTTTCACGGCAGGACAGTACTTGCGGGCGGGTCTCGTCGGCGCACAGGATGCCGGAGAACCGTTTTTCGCCGGACGTAACCGCATGGGCTACGACCACTATTCGTTCTACCTTGCACTGGCAAAAATGGGTCGGCTGAAGCAGCTTGTGGCAGGTCGCTACCGGCTGCGCTTCGGCATGGGACTCACTATGAACAACGACTTCGGACTGGGGAAGGCCGCCACGCTCTCTACGCTCGGTCGCTCAACCAACACCATCCGACCACACTCCTCGCGATCCTCGGCCAACTATCTGCAGGGCATCGCCTCGACCGTGACGCTGGCAAAGGGGCTCGACGTGACGGGATTCTTGTCGTATCGGAAAATCGATGCCACACGTGTGAAGAACAGCGAGGCTGTGAGCACCATCCGCACCGACGGCTATCACCGCACGCAGAACGAGATGAACTACAAGGAAAACACGGCGCAGACCATCGGCGGCGGGCATATCAACTTCACGCGCGGCGGCTTTACTCTCGGCGCTACGGCTTTCTACACTTCGTTCAACCGACTGCTGCAGCCCGACACGCGCCAGCGCTATCGCCAGCACTATCCGCAGGGCGACCGGTTCTGGAACGCCAGCGTCAACTATGGCTACCGCTCCCACCGCGTGCAGATTGCCGGCGAAACGGCTACGGGCGACTGCCGGGCCGTGGCCACGCTCAACACCGTCACATGGCAGGCTGCCGACAACCTTTCGCTCATGCTCTTGCAACGATTCTACAGCTACCGCTACTATTCGCTTTTTGCCCAGAGTTTTGCCGACGGTAGCCGCGTACAGAACGAGAGTGGCATCTACCTTGGTGCCACATGGCGGCCGCGGCGCACACTCTCGTTCGTGGCCTATACCGATTTCGCCCATCATCCCTGGGATCAGTACCAGATAAAGGCCGGTGCCCGTTCGTGGGACAACCTTGTGGAAGCCACGTGGCAGCGTCGCCACTGGACGGCTCATGCCCGCTACCGGCTACGGATGCGCGAGCACAACAATGCCGACAACACCGCCCTTGAGTGGCGCACCGAGCAGCGGGCACGCCTTTCTGCCGGTTGGCAATATCGCAGTTGGCAGGTACTGACACAAGCCGACCTCGTCCATGTGAGCCAAGACGAGGCAAGCCTCGGCTATATGCTCTCCACGCGTGTGGGCTATCAATATCATCGGCTTCATGCCACGTTGCTGTTCGGCTATTTCAATACCCACGACTACGACTCGCGTCTCTACGTCTATGAGCCCGGTCTGCGCTATGAGTACTCGTTTCCTTCCTACTACGGCAAAGGCCTGCGCTATGCCTTGATGCTGCGTGGCGTGGTCGACCGCAATAAGCGACTCACCTGCATCGCAAAAATTGGCTGTACCGATTATTTCGACCGCGACCATATCTCTTCCTCCTATCAGCAGATAGACCGGTCGTCGAAGACCGACATCGACCTGCAAGTGGTTTGGAGATTCTGAGTTTGCGGCTGCGCGTCGGCCTTCTCTGGAGGAAACTCTTATGTTCCGGAAAGTTATATGGGCCATATAACTCACCTATATGGGCCATATAACCGACCTATATGGGCCATATAACTTTCCAAAAGTTTATGTTTTGACAGGATGTAAAATGTCGTCTTCTGTGTCGACCGCTATTTCATGGCATTGAAGGGGGTGTTGGGGTGTTTGGTTTTAGGAAATAGAAAGTCCTCCGTTCCGGAGAGTGGTCTCGTGGAAAGTTCTCGGGAACGGAGGACGATGGTTTTTTATGTGGGGCTAAGACCCCCAACCCCCTAATTTAGGGGGGTAAGGGGAGGCTTAGACGACTTCCCAGGTGTCGTTGGTCTGGAGCAGCTCGGCGAAGTTGTGGTATTTCTTCTGTGCGGAGACGTCGGCAAGCTGCTGGTGGACGGCGGCGTCGTAGGTAGGTGCGTCGACGTCGCGGATGACGCCGAGGGCGATGGGGAACCCGTCTTCAGGCGACATCATAGCGAGCTTCAGCTGCAGGGTGTTGTCCTCGCAGTGGGCGTCGTGGGTGAGAACGTCGTCGAGGGTGTAGCCGTCTTGTCCGATGGTGACGACCTTGAGGCCGAAGCCTTCCTGCACGAGGCCGTACTGGTTGTCGGGTCCGAAGGTGAGCTTCTCGCCGTGGCGCACGTAGATGGCGTTCTTCTGTCGTTCTTCTTTCTTGTAGACAGCGTCGTGACAGCCGTCGTTGAAGATGACGCAGTTTTGCAGAATCTCGCACACGGCGGCTCCTTTGTGGGCTTGTGCGGCCTTGAGAATGTCAACGGTGCCGGGGGCGTCGGTGGCTACGGCACGGGCGAAAAAGCGGCCGCGGGCTCCGAAGCAGAGCTCGGCGGGGCGGAACGGGTCTTCGACGGTGCCGTAGGGGCTTGACTTCGACACGAATCCGCGGGGGCTGGTGGGCGAGTACTGGCCCTTGGTGAGTCCGTAGATGCGGTTGTTGAGCAGGATGATGTTGATGTCGATGTTGCGGCGTATGGCATGGATGAAGTGGTTGCCGCCGATGGCGAGGCCGTCGCCGTCGCCGCTGATCTGCCATACGGTAAGGTCGGGGTTGGCCACCTTCACGCCTGTGGCGATGGCGGCGGCACGACCGTGGATGGTCTGCATGGCATAAGTGTTGACATAATAGGGCAGACGGCTGGAACAGCCGATACCGGAGATGACGGCGGTCTGGTGGGGCGGTACGCCAATCTCGGCCATGGCCTTATGGAGCGAGGCGAGGAAGAAGTGGTCACCACACCCAGGGCACCACCGCGGCTGCCCTTTCTTGAAATCAGAGGCACTGTAGGCCCCCCCTTCAGCCCCCGAGGGGGCTACGTTGGTTTGTTCGACGCTATTCATATAAATTATCTTCTATGGTTTCTATTGTTTTTTTTATATCATTAAAAAGTTCCTCATTTGTAAACCTTATCACCCTGTAACCGTTGCTTTGCAGCCATAGCGTCCGCTCTTGGTCGCTGATTTTCTGCTCTGGCAGGCTGTGATACCTTCCGTCAAGTTCTATGATGAGCTTCGTGGAAAGGCATATAAAGTCGGCAATATACTCACCAACGACGTGTTGCCGTTTGAAAGTGACTCCCAAGGCATCAGCCCGAAGATAGTTCCACAGCAGCGCTTCGGCTTCGGTTGGATGGTTTCTGTTGTGAGTAGCATACTCGTGCAACAACTTATACAGAATGGGGTCTGCGGTCTGATAGTCGTACATCAGTGGTCTAAGGAACTATAGTAGCCCCCTCGGGGGCAGAAAGGGGGGCAAAGGCTGCGACGAGGCGTTCGACGGCGAAGGGCTGACCTTGCACTTCGTTGAACTGCATCGGTGTGAAGCCGGGCACCTTGGCGCGAAGGTAGGCCGCGAGTTGTCCGAGGTTTTGTTCGGCCACAACCACCTTCTTGTAGCGCAGCAGCACGTCGGCCGTGTTCTTGGGCAGGGGGTTGATGTAGCTGAACTGTGCGAGGGCTACCTTCTTGCCTTGCTGGCGCAGGATGTCCATGGCCGAGTGCAGGTGGCCGAAGGTGGAGCCAAAGCCTACGATGAGCAGGTCGGCATCGTCGGCGTCGCCCAGCACGTCGAGGTCGGGGACGGGGATGCGGTCGACTTTCTGCTGGCGCAGGCGCACCATCGTGTCGTGGTTCTCGGGATTGGTCGAGATGGCGCCGGTGCGACCGTCTTTCTCCAGTCCGCCGAGGATGTGCTGGAAGCCTTCTTGTCCGGGGATGGCCCAGTAGCGTGCGCCGGTCTCGGGGTCGCGCTGGTAGGGTGTGTAGCTGTCGCGCATGTCGGGGGTGACGTAGTGGGGCTGGATGTCGGGCAGCTGTGCCATCTCGGGCAGTCGCCATGCCGACGAGCCGTTGGCAATGAAGGCGTCGGTGAGGAGCACGACGGGTGTGAGGTGCTCGAGGGCTATCTTTGCGGCGGCGTAGGCTTTGTCGAAGCAGTCGGTGGGGCTGGTGGCTGCGATGACGGGCATGGGGCTCTCGCCGTTGCGGCCGTAGAGGGCTTGCAGCAGGTCGGTCTGTTCGCTCTTGGTGGGCAGTCCGGTGGAGGGTCCGCCGCGCTGGACGTCGATGACCACAAGCGGCAGCTCGTCGATGACGGCGAGGTTCATGGCTTCGCTCTTCAGGCAGATGCCCGGTCCAGAGGTGGAGGTGGCGGCGAGGGCTCCGGCAAACGATGCACCGATGGCCGAGGCGCAACCGGCAATCTCGTCTTCGCACTGCACGGTGATGACGCCCATCGACTTGTGTTTCGACAGCTCGTGCAGGATGTCGGTGGCGGGGGTGATGGGGTAGGAGCCGAGGAAGAGCTGCAAGCCGGCTTTCTCGGCTGCGGCCATCAGGCCGTAGGCTGTGGCTTTGTTGCCGGTGATGTCCATATAGCGGCCCGGCACCTTATGGGTCGACTCGATGCGGTAGGTGTTGGGCACGGAGGCGTGCACGTTGTGACCATAGTCGTAGCCTGCCCGCACCACGCGGATGTTGCTCTCTGCGACGGTCGGCTTCTTGGCAAACTTCTCGCGCAGGAAGTTGTCGACCAGCGACAGGTCGCGGTTGAAGAGCCAGCACACCAGACCGAGGGCGAACATGTTGCGGCTCTTGAGCTTCACCTTGTTGTCGAGGTCGGTGTCGGCCAGACAGTCTTTCACCATCTGTGTCATGGGACAGCTGACCACGTGGTCGGGGTCGATGCCCAGCTCGGCCAGATAGTCGGGACTCTCGATCTGGGCTTTCTTCAGGTCGTTGGGTCCGAACGAATCGGTGTCGATGATGATGGTTGCGCCCGGCTTGGCATAGCGGTACTGGGTTTTCAGCGCTGCGGCGTTCATCGCCACGAGCACGTCGCACTTGTCGCCGGGCGTGAGGGCCACGCCCTCGCTGATGTGTACCTGAAAACCGCTCACGCCGGTCAGCGAACCTTGCGGGGCGCGAATGTCGGCGGGATAGTCGGGAAACGTCGAGATGCCGTTGCCGACGGTGGCCGAGATGGTGGAAAAAATGTTGCCGGCCAGCTGCATTCCATCGCCGGAGTCGCCGCTGAACCTGACTACAACCTCTTTCAGTTCTTTGATTTCAATTTTCTCATCCATGTTGTTTATCTTATAAAATAAAATATCGAAACAGTTTATTTTAACGCGGCACGATTTGTTTATTTGTAACGCGGCACGCCGCGTCCCTACATGCTAATGGCATTAATTACTCATTATTCATTACTCATTAGCGAAGCGCCTTCCCCTACATGCAAATGGGGCTTTTCACTTCTTAAACAGTGCTGCTATCCACAGCACGAGCACGGCACCGATGACTGCCGTACCCACTTGTCCGACAAGTCCGCCCCACTCAATATCGAAGATGTCGAGCGCCTTGCTGCCGATGATGCCGCCGATGATGCCGAGCACGGTGTTGAGCAGGCAGCCGTAGCCCTCGCCCTTCATGATTTTACCGGCGAGGAAACCGGCAATACATCCGATGATAATCGATGCAATAATCCATTCCATAATTCTGTTGTCACTTTATAGTTTCCAGACAGCACCGTCTTTGGTGTCTTTCACTTCGAATCCGAGTCGGGCCAGCTCGTCGCGGATGTGGTCGCTGGTGGCCCAGTCTTTTGCGGCCTTGGCCTTTGCGCGCAGGTCGAGCACCATGTCGACCACGGCTCCGAAAGCCTTTTCGCGTGCGTCGTTGCCAGCCGAGTGTTCGGGGTGCAGGCCCAGCAGGTCGATGGCGAAGAGATGCATGGTGTCGCGCAGCTCGTCGAGACAGTCGGCGCAGATGGTGCCCTTGTGGTCGACAAGGCGGTTGACGACGGTGCAGGCCTCAAACAGCGCGGCAATGACGAGCTGGGTGGCGAGGTCGTCGTTCATGGCGTCGTAGCAGCGTTGGCGCAGCCCTTTCACCACGCGCTCGGTCTCGGCGTCGCAGCTGTCAGAGGGCACGATGCGGTCGAGGTCGCCGATGGCGTTCATCAGTTTCTCCAGACCCTTCTGCGAGGCGATGAGTGCCTCGTCGCTGAAGTCGACCGTGGAGCGGTAGTGGGCGGAGAGGATGAAGAAGCGGATGGTCATGGGCGAGAACGCCTGCGAGAGCAGCGGGTGGTCGCCCGTGAAGAACTGCTCAAGCGTGATGAAGTTGTTGTACGACTTGCCCATCTTCTTGCCGTTGATGGTAATCATGTTGTTGTGCATCCAGTATTTCACCATCGGCTCGCCCTGGGCGGCTACGGCCTGGGCAATCTCGCACTCGTGGTGGGGGAACACAAGGTCGAGCCCGCCGCCGTGAATGTCGAACTGGCTGCCCAGGTATTTCCTTCCCATGGCCGTACACTCGCAGTGCCAGCCCGGGAAGCCGTCGCTCCACGGACTTGGCCAGCGCATGATGTGCTCGGGCTGTGCCTTCTTCCACAGGGCAAAGTCGGCTTGGTTGTGCTTTTCGCCCACACCGGCCAGCGAGCGACTCTCGTCTTTGATGTTCTCCAGCGAGCGGCCCGAGAGAATGCCGTAGTGGTGTTTCTTGTTGTAGGCCTCGATGTCGAAATAGATGCTGCCGTTCGACTCGTAGGCAAAGCCGTTGTCCATGATTTGCTTGACCAGTTCTTCCTGCTCGATGATGTGGGCAGTGGCGTGGGGCTCTATCGATGGCGGCAGCACGCCCAGCGCGTCCATCGCCTGATGGTATCGGCGTGTGTAGTGCTGTGCAATCTCCATCGGCTCCAGCTGTTCCAGTCGTGCCTTTTTGGCAATCTTGTCGTCGCCCTCGTCGGCATCGTGCTCCAGGTGGCCCACGTCGGTAATGTTGCGCACGTAGCGCACCTTGTAGCCCAGATGCTTCAGATAGCGGAAAAGAATGTCGAAGGTGATGGCGGGGCGGGCATGTCCCAGATGGGGGTCGCCATAGACGGTAGGACCGCAGACATACATACCCACGTTGGGCGCATTGAGCGGTTGAAAACGCTCTTTCTGACGCGTCAACGTATTATAAATCAAGAGTTTCTGCTCCATATACCAATAATGATGTGAAATTTCAACGTGCAAAGGTAATGAAAAAAGTTGAAAAGGTAAAAAATTATTCACCTTTTCTTTTTGCCATGAGTGCGAGGCGCACGAGCAGGAAGTTCACCGGTACGGCGATGGCATAGACGGGCAGCGGAGCCCACTTCTCGGGTATGCCCATCCAGCAGAACAGGTTGAGCAGCACCATCTGCAGGACGTAGTTGGCCACATGGCTTCCGGCAAAGCGCAGGAGTCGTCGCCACGAGGGACTGACCTTGAAGGTGAAGTACGACGACATGAAGAAGTTGCACAGGAAGCTGATGAGGTAGCCTGTGGTGTAGGCAATGTTCTTGTCGAGGTGTGGCAGCAGCAGGTAGTAGATGGCGTAGTGTATGGCCGTGGCTGCCACGCCTACGATGACGAAGCGTATGATTTCTTTGCGCATCTAAAGACTAACTTATAATAATTGATAATGGATAATTGTCAATTACCCATTATCAATTATTCGTTATCTTGTTACAGTATCTTGTGATACAGGTCGATGATGTCTTGCTTGGTGACGGGGCGCGGGTTGCCCGGTGTGCAGACGTCGTTGATGGCTTGCTCGGCCAGGGCGGGAATGTCCTGCTCGGTGATGCCGAGGTCGGTGAGCCGCTTGTTGGTGCCTACGCGTGCGCTGAGGTCTTCGATGGCCTTGCAGGCGGCTTCGGCAGCCTCTTCCTTGCTCATGCCGTCGCGCCATACGCCGCAGGCCTTGGCAATGTCGGCATACTTGTCGATGGCGGCGGGCATGTTGAAGCGCATGACGGTGGGCAGCAACATGGCGCAGGCCACGCCGTGGGGCACGTCGAAGAGTGCGGAGAGCGGATGAGCCATGCCGTGGTCGACGCCCAGACCTACGTTGGAGAAGGCCATGCCTGCGACATACTGTGCCACGGCCATGCCGTTGCGGCCTTCGGGGTTGGTGGGCTCGTCGACGGCTACGGGCAGGTAGCGGTAAATCATCTCGATGGCTTTTATCTCGAACATGTCGGAGAGTTCCCATGCGGCTTTGGTGATGAGACCTTCGATGGCATGCGTCATGGCGTCCATGCCTGTTGCGGCGGTGAGGCCCTTGGGCAGCGAGTACATGAGCTCGGCGTCGACGATGGCCACGCAGGGGATGTCGTTCGGGTCGACGCACACCATCTTGGCCTGTCGCGCTTCGTCGATGATGACGTAGTTGATGGTGGTCTCGGCTGCCGTGCCGGCTGTGGTGGGCAGGGCGATGATGGGCAGCGACTTCTTCTTCGTGTCGGCCACACCCTCGAGCGAGATGATGTCGCTGAACTCGGGATTGTTGACCACGATGCCGATGCCTTTGGCGGTGTCCATCGACGAGCCGCCACCGATAGCCACGATGAAGTCGGCCTGAGCCTTCTTGCAGGCCTCGATGCCGCATTTCACATTAGTCACGGTAGGATTGGGCTTCACGTCGTCGAAGATTTCGTAGGCAATGCCGGCCTCGTCCATCACGTCGAGCACCATCTTTGCCACGCCAAACTGCATGAGGCCTTTGTCGGTTACTACAAGCGCTTTCTTGAAACCAAGACGCGCCACCACGCCGGGAAGCTCTTTGCGGGCACCCGGGCCGAAGTAGGAAACTTCGTTCAGGATAAATCTGTTTACCATAGTACTATTTTATAGATATAAACAATGTATGCCGCTCGGGTGTTGTCGCCGTAATCAACGTCAACGACAGACATGTCCGAGGGGCGTTTTTTCTTAACATCTGCAAAAATAGTGCTTTTCGTCCAAACAGCCAAACTTATGGTCGGATTTTTTTAATTCATAATGCATAATTCATAATTCATAATGCATAGCTGGCCGTGGGAGGAATAATCTGTTCTTATGCTATTATGTTATTAGTTATTATGTCTTATCATGTTCTTATGTTAATATGTCTTATTATGTTCTTGTGTTATTATGTCTTATTTTTTGTGTTAATTTGTCTTAAAACGGAGACGGAAATGTTAACGGTTTTTGTTGAGAAAAATCTTCGTTTTAGCGCAAAATTTTGCCTTTTTTCCACGCTTTCACTCTCCTTTCACTCCTTTTTTACTCCCCTTTCATTCCGAAAGATATATGTTTCGGGTTGCAAAACACAAGCTTTCGGGTTGCAAAAGACGGTCTTTCGGAAGGTGAAAGCTTAGCTTTCGCGAGCGAAAGATATATCTTTCGCAAAATCAGAATTGCACACTCATCCCTCATCCCTCATCTCTCATCCCTATTTTAGGGGGGCTAACGCATTGCACACGCGTGCTTGAAAAATTCGCGACCACGGGAAAAATATTTCAGAATTTTGCAGTATTCGTGTTAAAAGGAATCGTTGATTTGTAAAAAAATGTAAAACGGGCAGCGGATAAACACGGAGGATTCCGTGTCCTTCCGTGTTCATCCGCTGCTAAAATATCGCGGTCTCTGTTGCAAAATCTTCCTTACTCCTAATAAACGGCAAACTTGCAGGAGGCTTGCCGACTCTGATGGTCGCTGATGCGGGCGATGTAGAGTGCTGTGGGCAGGTGGGTGGTAGGGTAGTTGGCGTAGCCGTCGGTGAGCGACAGCACGGATTGCTCGACGAGTCGACCATCGACGGAGTAGATGCGCAGGGTGGCTTTCTCTCCCGATGCGCCGCGCACGATGAGTCGGTCGGCCGCATGGATGAGCATCGGCTCGTCGGTCAGTGCTGCCATGTCGGTGCTCTCCGCGCTGATGCCGGTGGGTTTGTCGTAGAGCAGGCGGGCGTAGCTGCTGAGTCGGTTGGCGGCATCGATGGTGGGGATGGACATCAGGAATACCCTGTTGCTGCCGTCGGGATAGCGGCCCACGGTCTGGTCGGCGGTGTGGGCAGGATAGTCGAAGTAGTCGGTCCAGCTGTCGTCGGCAGCGGTGAGCGCCAGCACGCCTCCGGCAGCGGGCAGCTTGAAAGGTGCGTGGAGGGCGGAGAGCGGTTCCAACCGGTCGCACCACACCAGACAATGGCCGTGGGCTGGGATGGAGGGGGACTGGGACGCGGGGGCTTTAATCTGGTATTTGTGCAGGTCGGCGGGGTCGTCGGAGAGATACATGCCCTCAAGACTGATGTCCTCCGACGTGGTGTTGTAGAGCTCAATCCAGTCGTTGCACTCGAAGTAGTCGTTGACGAAACTGTCGTTGGCTGCGCTCACCTCGTTGATGCGCACGGGGGTGATGTGCTGCTCGCTGCGCTGCTCGTCGGTCAGGGGCGTGAAGCAGGCGGTGAGGACGACGTTTCCCGTGGGCAGGTCGATGGTGTTGTCGAGACTGTAGTAGCTTGTGTCGTCGGTCGACTGCTCGTAGGTGATGCTTCCGGCGAAGTAGATGTCGCTCGACGTTTCGGAGAAGTTGTGCACCTCTACGCAGACCACGTTTCGTCCCTTGACGAAGAGGTTGGCGGGCAGTTCCATCTGGCCCGTGTCGGGGTTGCCTTTGGTGAAGTCGGCGGCATAGGGGCTGCCGTCGGTGCGCATGTTGTAGCGTCCCGCCTCGTGGCCGTTGACGTAGATGATGAAACCGTCGTCGACCGTGTAGTCGAAGATGAACCGCGTCGACTCGGTGACGTCGTCCTTCATGGTGAAGGCCTTGCGGAAATAATAGACGGGAAACTTGTTGTTGGCATCGCCGCCGTAGGAGAGGGTGGTCGAGAGGTTGTCCTTGCCGTAGCCGAGCGGGGCGCGCCCCATCTTCCACGAGGATCGGCTGGTGTCGGGCATATACCAGTCGTCATCGTCGGGCAGCGTGCCCTGGTCGTAGTAGTACCACGAGGTGTTGTAGGGCATGAGCGTTCCTGAGAGGCTTGAGTCGAGCCGCCAGCCTGCGAGCTTCCAGCCTGCGGGCGGCAGGGCCGTGAGCTTGACGGGCGGGAAGAGCTGCCCCTTGAAGCGGCCGGTGAGCACGCGGGTGTCGTTGATGTAGAGCTCGGCACCCTCGGTGTCGCTGCTGAGACTGACGTTCTGCGGGTTGGTGCCGTAGAGATTCATGGGCTGGTACGAGCGCAGGGTGCTCATCATGGCCGTCATGCGGTTGTTGAGCTTGCTCTTGATGTCGTTGGCCGTGGCCATGACCGACCGGTGCTCGAGCTGCATCATGGGCTCCATGTAGGCGGCCAGGCTGTCGATGACGGCGTTGCAGCGCTCGGGATTGAACACGCTGCCGCCCATCACGCTGTAGCTGTCGATGAACCGACGGCGAAAGTCGTTGTTCTTCAACAGATTGAGGAAGAGCGTGACGAAACGAATCTCCTGCCGGCGTTGCAGGTTGAGGTTGTAGAGCCACTGGAAGGTGTAGGTTTGTTTCGAGGCAAACTCGTTGAAGGAGTTTGTGGTGTTGAAGTCGAAGTCGTGGTCGAACGACACGAAGTGCCACTTGCCGCCATCCTTCGCGCAGAAGCCCTTGAGGTTGTTGTGGGGCCAGTCGTTGGTGCCCACATACATGTACATGGCCATGTAGTCGATGTATTCGTCGAGGTCGAGACACTGCCGAATCTCGTTGTAGACATCGGGTTGGTCGGCCTGCTTGCTGAGTTCGTAGAGCAGGTCGAAGCGCTCGCCCGTGCCGGCGGTCTGCACATAGCCGCTGTCGATGTTCACCTCGAAGGCCTCGATGTCGTCGGTCGACAGGCCGTAGTTGCCGTAGGGGTACTGCTTGTTGTTGGGCTCGCGCATGTTGAGCACGCCTTTATATTCGCCGTTGACAAACTCGTGGGCAGGCTCGAAGCTCTGCAGGTCGACATAGGCGCCCGAGGTCTGGGTGAGCGTGGCCATGGCACCGTCCTTGAAACGGGTGTTGTTGTCGTTGCCGCCGTTGCGCATGACGATGGTGCGGTTGCGCAGATAAGGCTTGGCACGGAAGAAGGCATGGCGCAGCTGCTTGTCGCCGCCGTGCTTCTTATTGCCCTTCAGCTTGAACGGGCGGGGCATCAGACTGCGGCTATAGGCTCCCGACACCTTCAGGTCGACATCCTGGTTGACCTTCATCTGTCCGTCGGTGTCGATGAACGAGAAGTTGGCAGGACGCTCCCAGTTGCGATTCCAGTTTTTCTTGTCCGAGAAGTGATTGCCGGGCACACCGTTCTTGCCATCGACAAGCACGCCGAGCGAGTCGTCGTACAGGAATTTCGGGTCGGCCACCACCGCCACCACGGGCCCCGGATAGTCTTTGTCCTTCACGATATACGAGCGAGACGCCACACGGCTGGGCAGCCATCCCTCGCGGAAAAAGCGGAACCGCAGCGAGGTGGTCTTCGAAATGTAGAACGTGCCGAGCGTCGAGGTCGAGCCGTTGGTCGCGGTGGGCGTGGAGCCGTCGGTGGTGTAGCGCAGTGTGACACCCTCGGGGATGGGCACGCTGATGCTCAGCCGGTTGGTGAACAGCTGCGACGGTTGGTCGGGCTGGGGCAGCGGCAACTGCTGCGAGGCAAAGGTCGATGTGGTGTTCGTAGCCTCGGGCGTGGGGTTGGCGGTCCAGTTCCAGGTGTCGCCGCCATCGACGGTGCAGGCGTAGGAACAGCGCTCGATGGACTCGGGATAGTAGAAGGTGACGAGTTGGGTGCCGTCGGCATCGCTGATGAAGAGCTGGCCGCCGTCGCTGTCGAGGTTGAAACTGACATTGGTGCTCTTGATGTCGGTGCTGTCGAACCACACCACGCGGAACCCGTGGGCAGGAACCGACGGCATATTCAACGGAGCATGCCACATGAACAGGTCGTCGGGGTCGTTGCTGAAGTAGAGCCCGGCCAGCTCGATGTCGCGGTCGGTGGGATTGTAGAGTTCAATCCAGCCGTCGAAATTGAAAGCCGGACTGACGAAGTTGTCGATGTTGCCCACCATGATTTCGTTCACGACAAGCCGGTCGGCCTGCGCAGAAAGTCGGCAGGCAGAAAGCAACATGAGCAAGAATGTCGTGAGCAAACGAAACATGGAGAACTCTTTTTTGTTGATTTTTATGTGGGCAAAGGTACGATTAAGTGAGCGAAAATGCAAATTTATTTGCAATTTTTCCGAACGTGAGTACTCTTCGACGCCAGTCAAATGTACGATTAAGTGAGCGAAAATGCAAATTTATTTGCAATTTTAGTTTTTATTTGTAATTTTGCAAACTCAATTCAATATTTAGTTGGTTGAAATGAAAAAGCTATATATAGAAACCTACGGCTGCCAGATGAATGTGGCCGACTCTGAGGTAGTGGCCAGCGTGATGCAGATGGCTGACTACGAATTGTGCCAACAGGCCGATGAGGCCGATGCGGTGTTTTTGAACACCTGCTCAGTACGCGACAATGCCGAGCAGAAAATCTATCATCGGCTGGAGGAGCTGAACGCCCTGCGCAGGAAAAGGGGAGAGCGGAAACTGGTCGTCGGCGTGCTGGGCTGCATGGCTGAGCGCGTGAAGGAAGACCTGCTCGAACACCACCATGCCGACCTTGTGGCTGGTCCCGACAGTTATCTGTCGCTGCCCGACCTCATCGCCCAGTGCGAGCTCGGCCACAAAGCCATCAACATAGAGCTCTCTACCACCGAGACCTATCGCGACGTGGTGCCGCAGCGCATGGCTGTCGGACAGAAGATTGGCGGATACGTGAGCATCATGCGCGGCTGCAACAATTTTTGCCATTATTGCATCGTGCCCTACACGCGAGGCCGTGAGCGCAGCCGCGACGTGGAGAGCATCGTGCGCGAGGTGCGCGACCTGCAGGAGCGCGGATTCAAGGAGGTCACCCTGCTGGGACAGAACGTGAACTCGTATGCCGGACAGGGGGTGACCTTTCCCGAGTTGCTGCGCCTTGTGGCTCGCTCGGTGCCGAACATGCGTGTGCGTTTCACCACGAGTCATCCGAAGGATATGAGCGACGAGACGCTGCACGTGATTGCCGAGGAGCCGAATGTCTGCCGGCAGATTCACCTGCCTGTGCAGTCGGGATCGGACCGAATACTGAAACTGATGAACCGCAAGTACACGCGCGAGTGGTATCTCGACCGCGTGGCAGCCATCCGGCGCATCGTGCCCGACTGCGGATTGTCGACCGACATCTTCGTGGGCTATCACTCGGAGACCGAGGAAGACCACCAGCTGTCGCTGTCGCTGATGCGCGAGGTGGGATACGACTCGGCCTTCATGTTCAAATACTCTGAGCGTCCCGGCACCTATGCCTCGCGCCATCTGCCCGACGACGTTCCCGAGGAGGTGAAGATACGCCGACTGAACGAGCTCATCCATCTGCAGACCGAGCTGTCGGCCGAGGCCAACCGCCGCGATGAGGGTAAGGAGCGCGACGTGCTTGTGGAGGGTTTCAGCAAGCGCAGCCGAAGTCAGCTGTGCGGAAGGACGGAGCAGGGCAAGATGGTGGTGTTCGACAAGGGCGACCACCACATCGGCGAGACCGTGCGTGTGCGCATCACCGGCTCCACATCGGCGACGCTCTTCGGAACAACTGAAAGTTGAAAAAGTGAAAAGGTAAAAAAGTGAAAAGGTGAAAAAGTTGTTTTTAACTCTTTCACCTTTTCACTTTTTCACCTTTTCTACGTGCGGGGGAGCCAGCGCGTGAGCGTGGTGGATGGTGTCTTCACCACGAATTTATAGAGCTTTGAGTTTTCAAAGTTTTTGAGATCAATGTCAATCTTTCCTTGGCGGGCGGGCACGTCGGCCACCTTGATCCAGCGGTCGGGTGTGCCGGTGCTGAAGTTGTTGGTCGTGGCGATGTAGACCGTGGCTGTGGTAGAGCCTTTCCCGTCGTTTTGCCAGGTCAGCGTGGCGGTCTGGTTGTAGGCGGTGGCCTTCAGGTTGTAGATGTCGGTAGTGCCGATGAAGCTGATGCCGTCGCGCTCGAACGCCACGTCTTGTGCCACGTCGAAGCCCATCCACTGGCAGATGGTGGGGTTGATGTCGACCTGCGAGAGCGTGGGGCGGAAGAACTGCCGGTTCAGCTTGCGCTGGTTGGTAATCATCCAGATGGTGCGCTCATATTCGCTTTGCTTGCCGTGGTGGCGGCTCCAGTGGTCGCGTCCGTGGTCGGTGGTGACGATGACGAGCCACTCCTCGTCGTGCTTCTGTTCGCGCTCGCGTATGGCTTTCCACACGTCGCTCATTTGCCGGTCGACGTTCATGATGGCCTCGTCGGCAATGTCGCCGCCGCCGTTGATGTGGAAGGCGTCGTCGGTGTACCACAGGTAGAGCCAGTTCAGGTCGGGTGCGTTCTGGCTGATGCATGCTGCGGCATCTTTGCACACCTGTCCGTCGATGGCCCGCACGTGCAGGTCGCCCTTCTGATGGGGGAAACGCTGCTGGTCGTTGTCGTAGCCGTCGAACACGTAGTCGACCGTCAGGTTGCGCGTCTCGTCGCGGCCCTCGCCCAGCAATATGGTGCGGTTGTCGGTCCAGCTTGAGTAGATGGCTGTGGTGACGGGGCGCGACTGGTCTTTGGCTATGCGGAAGATGGTGGGGTAGTTGTAGTTGGCCTTTATGTTGTCGTTGCCACGCACGTTGTGCTTGTTCACCCAGGTGCCGGTCAGGATGTTGGTATAGCCTATGGCCGAGATGGTGGGCGTCTCGTTGTACATGCCCGGCTCGCCGCCGCAGAAGGCGCGATGGTAGTGTCCCTGGCGGGCAATATCCATCAGTGTTGGAGGCTGCAGGCGCTCGATGTAGGTGGCGGGAATGCCGTCGATGATGACAAACAGGGTTTTTCGTGTCTTGGCCGATGCAGTCGCAACGGTGCAGATTATTAGGATAGTCAGTAAGATTTTCTTCATCATAATAAATGTTTGTTTTATAAATGTTTTTCTTTCAGGATGTTTTTCTTCACAAAAGTTTTACCCGGCAAAACTACAACTTTTTTCTCAAATCAGGAAAACTATTTGTCGGTTTTTTGCCGTCGGCATC
>CACYRB010000054.1:18919-19824 GCA_902776685.1 uncultured Prevotellaceae bacterium | reverse complement strand
CATTGTAGCGGCATCGAGAACTATTCACGCTATTTCGACGGTCGCGAACCCGGCCAGAAACCTTATTGTCTGCTCGACTTCTTCCCGCGCGACTTCCTGCTATTTGTCGACGAGAGCCACGTCAGCGTTCCGCAAATCGGAGCCATGTATGGCGGCGACCGAGCCCGAAAGCAGAACCTGGTGGAATACGGCTTCCGCCTGCCTGCCGCCTTCGACAACCGTCCGCTACGTTTCGACGAGTTCATGGACATGGTGAACCAGGTAATCTACGTGTCGGCCACGCCTGCCGACTTTGAACTGAACGAGGCCGAGGGCGTGGTGGTGGAGCAAATCATTCGTCCGACAGGTCTGCTCGACCCCGTTATCGAGGTAAGACCAAGCGAGAACCAGATTGACGACCTGATGAACGAGATTCTGGAACGCACCCAACGCGACGAGCGCATATTGGTGACCACGCTGACCAAGCGCATGGCCGAAGAATTGACGGAATACCTGCTCAACCACGAGGTGCGGGCCAACTACATCCATAGCGACGTGGCTACACTCGACCGCGTGCAAATCATGAACGACCTCCGCGCCGGACTCTTCGACGTGCTGGTCGGCGTGAACCTGTTGCGAGAAGGACTCGACCTGCCCGAGGTGTCGCTCGTGGCCATACTCGATGCCGACAAGGAGGGTTTTCTTCGCAGTCATCGCGCACTCACGCAGACCGTGGGAAGAGCCGCACGAAACGTCAACGGAAAGGCTATCATGTATGCCGACACCATCACCGACAGCATGCAACGCACCATCGACGAGACCAATCGCAGGCGTGCCGCCCAGATGAGCTACAACGAGGAACACGGCATCACGCCACAACAGATTGTGAAGAACATCAAGGGCGTGCTGAGGTCGGCGAAGGAGTC
>CACYRB010000054.1:0-18889 GCA_902776685.1 uncultured Prevotellaceae bacterium | reverse complement strand
GCCTTACGTTGAGCCGGAGAAGGCTTTGATGGCAGCCGACCCGATAGAGAGGCGCATGTCGAAAGCACAGATAGAAAAGAGCATCGAGAACCTGACTGCACTCATGAAACAGGCCGCTGCCGACTTAGACTTCCTGCAAGCCGCCCAATATCGCGACGAAATCATCATTTTGCAAAACCAGCTCAAAACGCTTCATTAGTTGCCGATAAATACCCTTCTTGCCCATTTTCTTAACTCTCCCTTTTAAAGTTTGTAAATAGTTTGTTTTAATACCCCCCTTGCGTGTCGACTCGCATTGTTGCTGCAAAGTTACGACATTCTTCCTCTACCTCCAAAAATCACCCCTCGTGCAGTGCAAAAAATCTGTTAACAAAACCGTCTTTTCGCGTTAAAAAAAATAAACGCCGCGTTCTTCCCCTTTATTCACGGCGTTTGCCAAGAATGAACAACAGGTTTACAAACGCGAAAAGAGACATTTTTTGTAACATTGTAACATTGTAACATGTAACAATAAGCCCCATCTACATACACCAAACGCGTATGCATACTAATAAGTTATTATAATATATAATATAAAATATTATATATTATAATAAAAATTATATTATTATATTTCGTAATTATTTAACCCTCAAAAATAATAATTTCAAACATTGCTCACCCTCACCGCATATTGGAACGACCTTATTGTTACAATGTTACAATGTTACAATGTTACAAAACCGTACAAAAACCGAACGGACACCCTTTTCCCTATTATCGTTGAGGGCTGGACAACTCCTGCTGATTACTGACATGCGAGAGTGGTGTAAGATTAACAATAAATAATGAGCGAAGAAATTTGCATTTTCTCTCACTTATATCGATTTTTTTTTGTACCTTTGCAAACGAAAACAAAACATGATATGAATATGAAAAATATTATAATATTAATTTTCGCGTTGTTGCCCATTTGCGCAATGGCGCAAAGCGAATGGGAACGCCCTCTCACCGCCGCCGAGAAGCTGGAACAGGCCAAGAAAGCTGAAGCTGAGGCCAAGCGTGCCGTGAAAGAAGCGAAGAAAGCGGCTAAAAAGGCGGCTAAGGAGGCAAAGCTGAATCAACAAAAACAACAAAGCCAGCCCAGTCTGCAAGTGCAGCAACCCACCCAACAACTCACTCCGACCGTGGTCAACGAGAAACCCGTAGTCACCGCCACACCGGCACCTGCCCGAGCCTCGCGGGAGAAGAACACCGTCGATTCGCGCTATCTGGCCGGAGCCGTGCCACTGGTTGACGGGAAGGTGGTGTTCACCCTCGACCTCGACGTGCCGGGGAAGAGCGCAGAAGACATCTTCAACACGGTCTATGCCTTCCTCGACAAACAGGCTAAGGAAGACTTGCAGAAAGAGGAAAGCGGCATCTCCCTTTTCAACAAGAAGGAACACGTCGTTGCCGCACGATATTCCGAGTGGCTGCAGTTCAGGAAGAATACCATCATGCTCGACCAGACCGAGTTCAACTACACCATCATTGCCAATTGTAGCAACGAGCATCTGAAGATGACGCTCGAACGCATCAACTACGTCTACGAGGAAAACAGGTCTGACGGCATCAAGGCCACTGCCGAGACATGGATTACCGACGACCGCGCCCTGAACAAAAGGAAAAACAAGCTGGCACCATTGACCGGAAAGTTCCGCCGGAAGACCATCGACCGGAAAGACCAAATCTTCAACGACATCACGCAACTGCTTAACGGCCGCAATTAGTATTCAGTTTTTTTCAACATGGAAGATAATTTCAACTACAGAAGACATAGAAACGAACAAAAAAACGACAAGATGCTGAAGTTGCGCAATGTCCTCAACATTTCGTTCATGGCATTGGCACTCGTGGGTATCATTGTCTATTTTGCTGCCAACGAGACCATCGGCACCATCATCATTCTCGTTGCCATGGTCATCAAGATGGCAGAATGTTGCATCCGCATGATACACAAGCCATGAAACGCCTGTTGCTCACCCTTAGCATCGTCCTGGTCGCAAACATCTCTTTTGCCCAGGTTCGCATCGCCACCAACGAGACCGATACCGGCGGTCGTTTGTCCCAACGCGACGGCCGCTCAAGGGGAGAGGTCGCGCCCGACTCGCTCGGCACCGACAAGGAGATTCCCATCGGGCTCAAGGTGTGGACCATCGACCCGCTGTTCGGCGACCGCATCGAGGCAGAGCCCGATACACTCTCCCACATGTATATGAACAGCATCTTCACCACCGGACTCCGAGGCGAATACAACACCACCGGCAATCTCGGAGCACCGCGCATCAACCGCATCTTCATCGACCGCGACGACCTCGAAGACTTTCCCTTCACTCAACCCTACGACTTCGTCGTGAAACCCATCGAGGAGTTTCACTTCACCAATACGCTCTCGCCCTTCACCAACCTCTCCTACAACACCGCCGGCAACAGGACCAACGGAGAAGACCACCTCACCGCAAAGTTCGGTGTCAACGCCGGGAAACGACTGGGCGCAGGCTTCCTCTTCGACTATCTCTACGGCCGCGGCTACTATCAGCAGCAGAGCACATCCCACTTCAACTACACCATGTACGGCTCATATATCGGCGACCGCTATCAGCTCCATGTGCTCGGCTCCACCTATCACCAGAAGGTCACCGAGAACGGAGGTATCCTCGACGACAACTATTCCACCGAGGAAATACCCACCGTGCTCGAACGCAACTGGAACCGTAACGACCACCAACACCTCTTCCTCACCCACCGTTATAGCCTCGGCTTCCACCGGAAGGTGAAAATGACCGAGGAAGAAATCAAAGCCCGCAAGTTTGCCATCGAGTCGAAGAAAGACAACGACGCCCTCAAGCAGAAAGAGAACGACCGCCTCAAAGCCATGCGCGAAGGTCGGCAGTTCAACGAAGACGAATACGACGGGAAACAGACCTTCGCCGGTCGCCCCGACGACGCCAAGATTGCACCCGCCGAACAACCCGATAGCATCATGGCCGACAACAGTGGTCGCATCGCCGTCAGCGGACAGGCTGCCCTCGACAGCCTTACCGCCGAGACGAAAAAGCAGGAAGAGGAAGAGCAATGGATGAAAAACGAGTACGTGCCCGTCACCAGCTTCATCCACACCATGTCCTTCGACAACTACCGGCGCATCTATCAGGCCTACCAGACTCCTGCCAACTTCTATGCCAACGACTTCTACACCCCACTGACCTTCACCGGCGACTCCGTTTTCGACAAGACACGCCACTACGAGCTCGACAACACCTTCGCCATCGCCATGCTCGAAGGCTTCAACAAATGGGCGAAGGCCGGACTGAAGGCTTACGTCACCCATGCCATACGACACTTTGTCTTGCCCAATGCAGAGAACGGCACCGAGGGCATCAACGAGAACGGCCTCAGCATCGGCGGTCAGCTCAGCAAGACACAAGGCAGCATCATTCACTACGACATCAGTGCCGAGGCTGGTATCGCCGGAAGCGACATCGGCGAGCTCTCGATTGATGCCACTGGCGACGTCAACATCCCGCTCATGGGCGACACCCTACAGATAGCTGCCGACGCCTTCTTCCACCGCTACGCGCCCTCCTTCTACCTGCGCCACTACCAGTCGCGCCACTTCTGGTGGGACAACGACGACGAACTCGACAACACCATCCACAGCCGCATTCAGGGAATCCTCTCCTACCCCAAGACCGGGACAACCCTGCGCGTCGCCTTCGACCATCTGAAGAACTACGCCTACCTCGGCATGAGCTACGACATAGGCGAGGGCGGCAGCCGTAGCAATGTCGATGTCAGCGTCAATGCCAAAGACAAGCCTGTCAGCATCTTCACCATGCAACTCGCTCAAGACTTCAGCTTCAAGCTCAGACCCCATGCCAGCCTCAACTGGGAGACGGTCGCCACCCTCCAGAAGTCGACCGACCAAGACGTCATTCCCTTGCCCACCCTCAACCTCTATAGCAACCTCTACCTGCGCTTCCGCATCGCTCGCGTGCTGAAATGCGACTTCGGCTTCGACGTGCGCTACTTCACCAAGTACGATGCACCCGACTACAGCCCTGCCCTGGGCTTGTTTGCCGTGCAGCAGGGCGAGAACCGCACCCAGGTGGGCAGCTATCCGCTCGTCAACGTCTATGCCAACTTCCACCTCAAGCAGACGCGTTTCTTCGTCATGATGAGCCATCTCAACGAGGGAGGTGGAAACGCCAACTACTTCTTCACCCCACACTACCCGCTCAACCAGCGCATCTTGCGCTTCGGCCTCAGCTGGAACTTCAACAATTAAATAACACAACTTTCGCATGTTAGTAGTTAACAGGAGTTATCAGGAGTTAACAGGCTTTCAGCCTGGGGAGTTAACGGCCAAGAGTCTTTCCTATCGCGAGAACTATAGTCCGATAACTCCTGCTAACTTCCGCCAACGCAGTTGGCTAACTCCCGTTAACTCCCAGCAAGCGAAGCCCAGCGAAACTTGAATTAAATATTAAACCAATGAAAGCAATAAAAGTAACAACAGCAGGGTTGTTTGCCCTACTTCTGACCGGTTGCTCCACCATGGGCACCAATTTCGGAACTGGTATCGGCCAGTCCAGTCAGTCATCAAGCGTTCTGACCGACGTCTTCGGAGCCGTCACCAACGGCGAGGCCATCGGCAACGTACTCAGCAGCGTCATCGGCCTCGACAAGTTGTCTGCCCGCCAGCTCGTCGCCTCATGGAAGTACGACGGTCCGGGTTGCGCCTTCACCAGCCAAAGCGCTCTCGCCCGTGCCGGTGGCGAGATTGCCGCCACACAAGTGGAAGAAAAGCTCGCCGCACAATATGCCGCCCTCGGACTCAGTGCAGGCAACACCTTCATCACGTTCAATGCCGACGGCACCTACTCCGGCCGTATCGGAGGCAAGCAACTCAGCGGCAAGTACACCTACGACGAGAAGACCGGAGCCGTGAAGCTCTCCAGCCTGTTATTCTCTCTCAACGGCTATGTCAAGCGCAACACCTCCGGTATGAGCCTCCTCTTCGAATCGAAGAAAATCCTTCCCGTTCTCCAGACCATCGCCTCCATAAGCGGCAACTCCTCACTTCAGACCATCGGCGAAATCAGTAAAAACTACGACGGCGTCCGCATCGGTTTCGACATGAGAAAGTAGTACCAAAATCGGAACGCATTTTAGGTGCAAGTATACGCGCGACCGTATATATAAAAATAAGGTTGGTCATTTATACGACCAACCTTTATTCTTTGTATCTATCTGTAGTCTCTCTTTAGGCTGATGGTCAGGCATTTGCCACACGCAGATATTGGCTGTATAGCCATTCGTCTTGCTCGGCAATGGTCATGTGGGAGTTGTCGAGCAACAGGGCATCATCGGCCTGACGCAGAGGTCCTACTTCGCGATGGGAGTCGATATAGTCGCGTTCCTCGACGTTCCTGAGTATCTCGTCGAAGTCGGCGGGCATTCCTTTTTCCTGCAATTCCTTGTATCGGCGCTCTGCCCTGACCTGAGCAGAGGCGGTAACGAAAATCTTGAGTTCAGCATCGGGTAGCACTACGGTGCCTATGTCGCGACCGTCCATGACGATTCCACCTTGTCGGCCCATCTGCTGTTGCTGTTCGACGAGAGCCTCGCGCACAAAGGGCAGGGCGGCAATGGGTGAGACATGGGACGATACGGCAATGGTACGTATCTCCTGTTCTACGAGCTCGCCGTTGAGATAGGTGTCAGGGCGCTGGGTGTCGGGGTTGAACCGGAAGGTGATACGTATGTCGGGCATGGCGGCCGTGAGCCGTTCGGTGTCGATATTGCCATCGGCATCAATGATACCGGCACGCATGGCGTAGAGCGTGACGGCACGATACATGGCTCCGGTGTCAACATACACATAGCCGATGCGTCGGGCAAGGGCCTTGGCCATGGTGCTCTTTCCGCAAGAGGAGTGGCCGTCGATTGCAATTGATATTTTCTTCATAACGTATAAGCAAGGTTGATAAGGATGGAGTTGCTGGAAACATGATACTTTCCGTAGGCAAGGTTGAGCTTGAAACGTTCAAGGTTGACACCAGCGCCGAACGACAGGCCTGCGCCGTGGCTGCTCTCGTCGTCCTCGTCGTCGGTGATTCTCATCTCGTGAGCCCGCCGGAAGTTATAGCCTGCACCGAGCCAGATGCTTTGTGAGAGGTTGAAATCGACACCACAGACGAGGTGGTCGATGAACTTATAGCCCCAGTGGTTGAGGTCGACGAGCGTGGCAGAGAGTCGCACGGGGAAGGCGGCAAAGCGCTTGGAGGCTCCCACCTGCACGTCGATGGGCATACGCTCGTAGTCGTCATTGTAGGCCTTGAGCTGCCCGCCGAGGTTCTTGGCGACGACGGAAAGTGAGATGTCGCGGTCGGGATCGTAATAGTTGAGTCCGAGGTCGACACCAAAGCCGATGCTATTGTAGTCGCCGAGATAGGAGGTGACGAGTTTGGCGGTAATACCGCCGACAAAGCGCTTGCCGAGCATGTAGGAGAGATAGCCGCCGAAGGCAATGTCCTTGGCCGAAAACTCGCCCGTCTGGACGTTGTTCTCATCGACTTCCTTCATCGTGCCGTAGTTCATGTACTGGGCAGTAACCGCCACCGAGGTCTTTTCCTTGAAGATGCGATTGAACGATGCGCTGGCGGTCTGGGCACCCGACATGTAGTTCATATAGTTCAGGCCGATGGTCTTGTCGCTGACCGACGACAGCAACGCGGGATTGTTGAAGATGAGCGACGGGTCGTCTTCGACGATGGTGATGTTGTCGCCGCCAAGTGCTGCTGCGTGGGCACTCACCGGCAACCGGAGGAAGTTGTAAATCGTCTGACTCTCTTGTGCGTTTACCATAACAGACACAAGCATCACGACGAATGTCAGGATATATTTTTTCATCTTTTTTCGCGATAATTAAGCGCAAAGATAAAAAAAATCATGAATTATGAATTATGAATTATGAATTATTTTGTACCTTTGCACTACATTAACGTTATTATAACGGAAAAAATGCCAATTTATTTTGGAAACGAAAAAAACATACGTCGCAAATCTTGAAAACCTACGCGGAAGGGGCTTCTTCCTTGGGGCAATTTTCGTGTTGGCTACGCTGTTTGTGGTGTTGGAATATAATCACAACACCACTGCCCAAGGTCCGGACATCGCACTTGTTGACGAGCTGTCGCAAGACATGGAGCTATTGCCGGCGGTGGACCAGACGGAGATGATTGCGGCGCAAACCCCTACCCCGTCGGTCAAAGTGACACCGAAGGTGAACATCGTGGAGAAGCAGGAGAGCGAAGACCTGGAGAAGCAAAATCAGATTAACGACATGCGCATGGTCGGCGAGACCGATGTTGACGAGAAGACTGAGGTCAACGAGCCGATTTCGCCTGTCGTGGTAGACCAAAACGACAACATCCAACCCCTGCGCATCGTTCAGCAACTGCCTGAATATCCGGGTGGATGGACCACATTCATGCAATGGCTCACAAAGAACCTGAAATATCCGCCTGCCGCCCAACGGCAAAAGGTGGAAGGACAGGTCGTGGTGACGTTCGTCGTCAATCGCGACGGAACACTCTCGAACATCAGAATTGCCAAGTCGGCCGGTGCACTGCTCGACCAAGAGGCCCTCCGAGTGGCTCACCTGATGCCGAAATGGAAGCCCGGGTTTGACAAGGGGGAGCCCTGCCGCACGCTGATGGCAATCCCTATCATCTTTAAGCTGTAGCCCCGAGAGACAGGAAAAACGTCCCATTCACTCCCCTTCACTCCCCCTCACTCCCCTTACACTCCCCTTAAAAACCTTTATAAATATGTGTACATCAGAAGAAATCTTAAATCTCGTCAACAATTATCTCAGCACGTTGGCCAACGACCGCCAACCCGACTCGCTCTATGCACCTATCCAATATGTACTTTCTATCGGCGGGAAACGTATAAGGCCGGTGCTTACCATGTTGGCCTATAACATGTATAGGGACGATGTGGAGCAGATACTGCCCGTAGCATGCGGCATTGAGACCTATCACAACTACACGCTGCTGCACGACGACCTCATGGACAAGGCATCGCTACGGCGCGGTCATCAGACCGTTCACGAGAAATGGGATGCCAACACGGCCATTCTCTCGGGCGACTCGATGCTCGTACTGGCCTATCGGCAGATAGCGATGTCGGCTCCCGACAAGCTGAAAGCCGTGCTCGACCTGTTCACTGAGACCGCTCTGGAAATCGGGGAAGGCCAGCAATACGACATGGATTTTGAACACCGCAACGACGTGAGCGAAGACGAATATATTGAAATGATTCGACTGAAGACCAGTGTGCTGCTGGCCTGCTCGCTCAAGACCGGTGCCATTCTTGCCGGGGCGCCCGACGAAGAGCAGGATTTGCTCTATAAGTTCGGCGAACAGATTGGACTGGCGTTCCAGTTGCAAGACGACTACCTCGATGTTTACGGCGACACGAAGGTCTTTGGGAAAGCCATCGGCGGCGACATTACCTCGAACAAGAAGACCTATATGCTCATCAATGCGCTCAACAGGGCTGACGACAGACAACGGCAACAGTTGGAACACTGGATAAACCTGGCCGACTTCAATCAGGAGGAAAAGATTCAGGCGGTGACACGTATCTACAACGAGATAGGTATCGACAAACTGGCACAAGAGAAGATTGCCAACTATTTTGAACAGAGCCGACAATACCTCGACAATCTCGGCGTCAGCCGAAGCAAGCAGGAAGAGCTGCGCCTCTATGCCTCGAACATGATGAACCGGAAATATTAATATGATTGACACACATACACATCTTGACGACGAACAGTTTGCCAACGACCTGCAAGAAACCGTCGACAGAGCCAAAGCGGCCGGCATAGAAAGCGTGTTTCTGCCTGCCATCGACGCCAAAAGCAGCAAGCGCGTGATTGATATCTGCAAACAATATCCGCAATATGCCTTCCCCATGATTGGCCTTCATCCCGAGGAGGTGAAAGCCGATTACCCGGAACAACTCGACACCATCTGGCATTCCCTGAATGAAGCGTCGTCGGACATCATCGCCATCGGTGAGGCGGGACTCGACTTCTATTGGAGCAGGGAATTTGAACAAGAGCAGTTGGCCGCATTCGAGGAACAGGTGCGCTGGTCGGTCAAGACTCGTCTGCCTCTGATGATTCATTGCCGAAAAGCACAAAACGAGATGGTGAAGATATTACGTCGATATGAAAGTCAGCTGCCCGGCGGCGTGTTTCATTGTTTCACCGGCAACGCCATTGAGGCCAAGGAACTGCTCTCCTTCGATCGTTTCGTCTTAGGCATCGGAGGTGTGCTCACATTCAAGAAGAGCCACTTGCCCGAGGTGTTGCCCGAGAATGTTCCTCTCTCACGCATCGTCCTCGAAACCGACAGCCCCTATATGGCTCCCGTTCCCATGCGGGGCAAACGCAACGAGCCTGCCTTTGTGGCGTACGTCCTGCAACGTATGGCCGAGGCCTACAACGTGACGTCTGCTGAGGTGGAACAGCAAACCAACGACAACGTGAAACGTGTTTTCGCCATGCTGAAACATTAAAGAATTATAAAATCCTGCCTTTTTTTCGATTATTCGGCAGAAAAGATATAATTTTGCATTCGATTTCAGCCAAGGCAGTAAAATCAATAAATTGGAGAGGTGCTCGAGTGGTTGAAGAGGCACGCCTGGAAAGCGTGTAACCGGCAAAACCGGTTCGCAGGTTCGAATCCTGTTCTCTCCGCATGAAAAAGCTGATTACCTTATTCATAATTTTCACCTCCCTCATGTTCGGAAGTCAAGTGTTGTCAGCTCAACAGCCAACAACACCCAACGATTCAACTGATATTATCGACAGCCTTGCTACGGCCATGACCATGCAGGCCGACACCGCCACCACTTCACTGGTGGCCGACGACGAACCTGAATCGGCAGGCTTGCACAAAATCCTGAAAAACAAATTCATCGAAGGAAATGCCGGCTTTATGTCACTCGTGGCTCTGGCTCTCATCATCGGCCTGGCCTTCTGCATTGAGCGCATTATCTACCTGAGCCTTTCCGAGATTAACACGCGACGATTCATGGGCGAGCTCGACAAGAAGATTGGCGACGGACAGATTGAAGAGGCAAAGGACCTATGCCGCGAGACACGGGGCCCGGTTGCCTCGATATGCTATCAGGGACTGCTCAGAATCGATGAGCCCGCCGACGACATCGAACGCTCAATCTCCTCGTTTGGAACGGTTCAGGCCGAAAACCTTGAGAAAGGTTGTTCGTGGATTAGGCTATTCATCGCCATGGCACCCTCGCTCGGATTCCTCGGAACGGTTATCGGAATGGTAATGGCTTTCGACCAGATTCAAAACGCAGGCGACATCAGTGCGCCCATCGTTGCATCGGGCATGAAAGTGGCACTCATCACGACCATCTTCGGTATCATTGTGGCCCTGATACTTCAGCTGTTCTACAACTACATCCTGACGAAGATTGACCGGCTTACGGCTGAAATGGAAGAATCGGCCATCACACTTCTCGACGCAATCCTGAAATACAAGAAGAACAGATAACATTCCCCGAATATGGCAGGCAAATTGTTTAGTTCCGTAAAGACTGATTTCTCCAAGTGGCCAACTGAAAAGATTTCAAGGCTGGTGCTGTTTGGAATGATTCTGCTGACTGCCATTATCTTTGTTGCATTTTTCCTCATAGGCTACAACCGCCCATATTTAGAAAATCCCAACTACAATGCCCCTTTGCTGACTGGTACGCTCATCGCCTATCTGTGCGTAGCCTTGGCCGTAGCCTTGCTTCTTGTCATTGTGTCTGTGGCAAAGAAAATCAGATTAAAGAAAGGTAGTCCTTCCACAGAAAACGGAGTTCCTGCGACAAAGATTACCTTGGCCACTGCCGGCCTTACCGTTCTCACACTGGTCGTCACCTTCCTGCTTGGTTCAGGCACCGACAATGGAGTAGAAGCCAGTTCGTTCTGGAACAAGGCGGCCGACATGTTTGTCAACTCGTCGCTCTTCCTCATCTTTGTGGCCATTCTCGCCATTGTTTCGAGCTATATTATCGGTAAAAAGCAAAAAAGAAGATGATGATTCGTAAGAAAAGAAAAAACGAAGTACCGGCCCTTGATACGACATCGACGGCCGATATTTCTTTCATGCTGCTCATCTTTTTTCTTGTCACAACCTCGATGGACATCGACAAAGGCCTGCTACGCCAGCTCCCTCCTGCCGACAACACCGAACAGGAAGCTGAGGCCGACATAGAAAAAGATAACCTGATGGCTTTCCGCATCGATGCCGACAGTCGCCTCTACTGCAACGACCAGCCTACCGACACGAAGAACCTGCGTTTCAGCATTCAGCAATTCATCAAATCGAAAGGCAAGCAACACCTCATCACGATTGATGCTCATCCCGCCGCACGCTACGACACCTATTTCCATCTGCAAGACGAGATTGTTGCGGCCTATAACACTTTGCGCAACAAGCTTGCCACCCAGCGCTATGGGCAGCCATACGCCAACTTGAGCGAGGAAGATAAAGAAAACATCCGCAAACAACTACCACAGCGCATAGCCGAGCAATATAACACGGAGGAGAAAGGAGGAGCGCCGGAATGAGTTTCATTAAACGCAAGCATCGCGAGGTTCCCCGGTTGAACACGGCCGCTCTGCCCGACCTCATCTTCACCGTGCTGTTTTTTTTCATGATTGTCACCCACATGCGAACCGACAATCTTCGTGTGAAATTCCAACAACCACAAGGCACACAACTCACCCGGCTCACGAAGAAGTCGACCACATCGCACATTTATATCGGTAGGAAACAGGAAAGTTCGACCGTTCAACCATTCGTTATCCAGCTGAACGACAAGATGGTAACACCTGCCGACATTACCGACCTCATGGCCGACGCACGCGGCCGCATGACCTCGGAAGAACGAAAAACACAAATCGTCACCATCAAAGCCGACCGCAACACACCCATAGGCACGCTTAACCAGGTGAAGCAAGCATTACGTCAGGCAAAAGCCCTTAACATCAGCTACAACGCCACTGAAACAGAGGAAAAACAGAGGAAAAACCTATAAATTATAAGAAAAAACGTTCAAAAAGTTGCATTCATCGATTTTTTGTTGTAATTTTGCAAATAATTCATATTAACAATAAAATGCAATCAAACATGTCTCATCACAATTTAGACACCTTAGACAAGAAAATCCTCCGCCTGATCGCCGAGGATGCACGCATTCCATTCCTGGAAGTGGCCAGAGCTTGTAACGTTAGTGGTGCAGCCATCCACCAACGCATTCAGAAACTCACCAATACCGGCGTTTTGAAAGGCTCGCAATTTGTCATCGACCCAGAGAAAATCGGTTATGAAACTTGCGCCTATGTCGGTCTTTACCTGAAAGACCCCGAGACGTTCGACCACGTAGTAGAGGCATTGAAAAAGATTCCCGAAGTAGTGGAATGCCACTATACTACTGGCGGCTACGACCTTTTCATCAAGCTTTATGCCAAGAACAACCACCATCTGCTTAACATCATTCACGACAAACTGCAGCCTCTCGGACTGGCCCGCAGCGAGACCATCGTAGCATTCAATGCTGTCATCGACCGCCAGCTGCCCATCTCAGAAGTTCCTGCCGACGAGTTCTTCGGAGAAGAAGAAGATTAAGTCCGGTAAGGCTTCCTACAAATAAATATTTCAGGAAAAGACATCCCGCACGAAAAGCGAACCTTTCGTGCGGGATGTTCTTTTATGCAATTTCTTACGTGCTTTAACTTTTCGACTTCACATAGTCAACAAACGAGAAATCGTAATCATGTCGGTCGTCCTTGAAATGCGGCTCGCGCCAACTCTCCACCCACTCATCGTAAGACGGGAAAAAGGCGTCGGCATTTTCTGGAATATCGTCAATCTCGGTCAGACACAACCGGTCGGCAAACGACATGGCCTGCCCATAGACCGAAGCCCCACCGATGATAAACACATCCTCTTCTTCCTTGCAATGCGCCAGAGCCTCCTTCAGCGAGGCGAAACGCTCGCAACCAGGAAAATCAGCTTGACCCCTGCTTAGGACGATGTTGCGACGATTGGGCAAGGCTCCTTTAGGCAACGACTCAAACGTGCGCCGTCCCATGATAATCGTGTGGCCGGTCGTCAACTGCTTAAAACGTTTCAAGTCATCGGGCAGCCAATAGAGCAATTTGTTTCGATAACCGATAGCCCTGTTTCGGGCAACTGCTGCAATAATACTAACCATCATTATTCCTGTCTGTTTCTGTCTTTACACCGACACATCGCCTTTGATGTGCGGCCAAGGGTCATAGTTTTCCAAAGAGAAGTCTTCAAACTTGAAATCGAAAAGGTCTTTCACGTCAGGGTTCAGGCGCATCACCGGCAACTTTCGCGGTTCGCGTGTCAGTTGCAAACGAGCCTGCTCCAGATGGTTAAGATAGAGATGCGTGTCGCCGGTGGTATGGATAAAGTCACCTGCCCGCAGACCGGTCACCTGTGCCATCATCTGCAACAGCAATGCATAAGACGCGATGTTAAAAGGAACACCTAAAAAGGTATCTGCCGAACGCTGGTAGAGCTGTAACGACAACCGTCCGTCGGCCACATAGAACTGAAACAGGCAGTGGCACGGAGGCAAGGCCATCTTCTCCACTTCAGCCACATTCCATGCCGAGACCATCATACGACGCGAGTCGGGCGAGTGCTTAATCAGGTTCAGCACATTTTGAATCTGGTCGATTGTACCCCCGTTATAATCGGGCCACGACCGCCACTGATGCCCATAGACTGGCCCAAGCTCGCCATTCTCGTCAGCCCATTCGTTCCAGATACGAACCCCATGTTCTTGCAGCCAATGCACATTCGTATCGCCTCGCAAGAACCACAACAGCTCGTAGATGATACTCTTCAAATGCAACTTCTTTGTGGTCAGCAGCGGAAAACCGTCTTCCAGATTAAATCGCATCTGATTGCCGAACACCGAGAGCGTGCCCGTTCCCGTGCGGTCTTCCTTCTTTGTGCCTTCCGTCAGGATACGGTTAAGCAGGTCTAAGTATTGTTTCATATTTCTTTAATAATTTCTTGATATTCAGGAACGTATGTACTCTTTATGCGCCACTCCTTCGGATAAAGGTTGTTGGCCCGGTTACCGATGTTCTTCACCACGCCGAGCAACCGATTCTTGAATCCGACAGGCACGATGCCACGCGGTGTCTCGGCAGGCAACACGAGGGCCTCGCCACGCAGATAGGCAATGGCTTGCTCGTAGGATAGCGAAACCAACGATGCAGAATCACCTGACTCAATTGCTGCCCGACATGTGTCAAGGAACTCGTTGGGCACCACGCGCAGTTGGTTCATCGCACCTTTCCTTTCGGCAATTCTGGCAGATTCATCTCCTTTTTTCTTCAACAAAGCCATGAAGAGTCCCTCGCCTCGCGATACTCCGGGAATAAACCGACAGACCGGATGTCTGCCCGTCAGTGCACCGGTGATGTTCCACTCCGGCTCAACAGGAATCTCGATGACCTCGGCTCCAAGTTCGTTGGCTATCCACGCCACGTTTTCCTCATTCTCGTGAACATTAAACGTGCAGGTGGAATAAACCATATAGCCACCCGGCTGCAGGCATGGCCAGATGTCGGCAACAATCTCGCGTTGCAACTGCTGGCATTTCTTCACGTTGGCAAGGCTCCACTCCCCAACTGCCTTTTCGTTCTTGCGGAACATGCCTTCGCCCGAACAGGGCACATCGCAGAGAATCAAGTCGAACATCAGCTTGGCCTTCTTGAAGTCACACGCAAAGTTGTTGGTCACCACAGGCGCACCACCCGTCAAATACCATTTCTGCATGTTCTCGCTCAGAATCCATGCACGCTTGGCGATTGCCTCATTGCTGATTAGTCGGCTCCCCTCTGGCAAGGCAGAGGCGAGGAGCGTAGATTTCCCGCCTGGTGCCGCACAAAGGTCGAGGGCACGAAGCGATGGCTCCTGTCCACCCGCTCTACAGGGGAGAAGGTGCTTGATTTGACTGACGACGTGGTCGAGAAACATCGACGACGCCTCCTGCACATAATAGCAGCCGGCATGGAGCAACGGGTCGAACGTGAAACCGGGACGACCAGAAAGATAATAGCCGTTCGCGCACCATGGCACAGGCTCACCATCCACGACACGCCAAGCTGAAGTAGCATTCTGCTCCCCCAAAGAGGAAGAGCTGTGAACCCGTATGCTTACGGGCGGCGGCTCCTGCTCCAAGCCATCGTGCAAAAGGCCGAAAAGCCTTTCGCCCATAGCCTCGCGCGTCTCGCGAACAAAATCCTCCGGTAGTCTCATGTTCTGTCTTCAGTTCAACATTTTCTTGTTTCGCCTTGCAAAATTAAAAAAATATTCGCACTTTTGCAACAAAATCAGCAGCTCTTTCGTCTAACAGACAAAAAACTTTAGAGTTTAGCGTTTGTTAAGATGCGGCTCGCCGCGTCAATGTTTAGTTTAGAATCTTAAAAGGAACAAAAAAATGAAACAGTATCTGATTGTATTAAGCCTTATGCTCACGCTCGGCCTGGTCAGTGCCGACGCAAAGCCCAAGCACCGTCATCACCAGCCGGCACCGCCGTCGACCGTCGTCACACCATCGGCTCAAGCCGTGCCCGACTCCACGGCCAACGATGAGGTTGTTGCTTTTTCCGACACCACCTCCATTGCCGGAGTCGACGATTCCGACTTCTGGGATGATGAGGATGTCAGTCTGTCACCCGACGACTACGACGACCCGTTCTCGTGGTTCGATGCCGTCTTCACACACAAGAAAGAAACGGTCGGAGCAATGATTGGCCTTGTGGTCGTCATCCTGTTCCTCTGTTTCTTCTTCCTGCTGCTGCCGCTCATCATCGTCATCCTGCTGCTGCGCTACCTCGTCAAGCGGCATAACCGCAACATCGACATGCGCCAGCAACGCATGGCCAACGCCGCCAGCACGCAGGGACCGCCACCTGCTCCCGATGCAGCCATGGGACCCGACGCACAAGGCCCCGACATGGGAACCGTGCCGCCCGTGAGCGAGAAAGACGAGATGTGGCAACGTGGCATCAAGAACACCTCTATCGGTGTCGGCATCATGGCACTCTTCTGGATCATGGGAGCCCACGGCCTCATCGGCATCGGCATCCTCGTTGCCTGTCTCGGCATCGGCCAGATGATCATCGGCCGCACATCGAAATAAAAGCCTCTCTCCAACCCTCCCCCAAGGGGAGGGGGGACGCATTCGCTAAAGAGTCTACGGATTTTAAGGATAATAGGAATTAAGTTTTTGGTTTTTAGTTTTTAGCCGATGACCGAAAAATCCCTTAATCCTATGAATCCGTAGAGGAAGAAAAGAAGCAAGCATGTAGGGACGCGGCGTGCCGCGTTGAGAAGAGTCTACGGAATATTAGGACAATAGTTTTTTAGTTTTTAGCCGATGTCCGAAAAAATCCCTTAATCCTATGAATCCGTAGAAGAAAAAGAAGAAAACAAGAATGGGCGTAGTAAGCGATTTCTCTCTCGTCACTCAGGTGACTGTATTTCACAACCGGCGGGCGTTCGACCGTCTGGTTGTGAAATACCAGTCGTCTATACGCCGCTTCTTTCTTAGCCAGACCTGCGGCGACGAACAACTCAGCGACGACCTCGCACAGGAGACCTTCGTCAAGGCATACGTCAACATCAAGCAGTTTCGCGGACAAGCCTCGTTCTCTACCTGGCTCTACCGCATCGCCTACAACGTGCTCTACGACCACCACCGGCGCGAAAAGAGCAACACGATAAGCGTGGACGACTCCAAGCAAGTCACATCCCTGCAAGGGGCAGGAGGCGGGCCGACCTCAGCCTTCAACATCGACCTCAACAAGGCGCTCTCCCTGCTCTCCGACAACGAGCGCACCTGCGTCACCCTGCAACTCATCGAGGGCCAGCCCATCGACCGCATCTCAACCATCACGGGCATGAACGCCAATACGGTGAAGTCACACCTCTCACGAGGCAAGCAGAAGCTCGCCACATTCCTCAAAGAAAACGGATACAGATAATAATGGAGAACTGATAATGTCGAGTGTAGAGTTGGCTCCCGCAATTATAGCGCATAGTGCATATTTTCGAGTAATTCGTGGTACTAACTCCTTAAAATATAAAGTTATGAAAGAGCAAATAAATAAAAATGACGAGCAGCTCGTCGAACAGTTTTTCAGTGAGATTCGCAAGCAGGAGATTCCCGACAACGGTTTTTCTGCACGTGTCATGGAGCAAATCGACGCCGCAGCCATGGAGCGCACAAGCCCCTCCATCCGACGTGCGATATGGCGTCGGCTCCCCACCATCCTTTGTGCAGTTGCCTGCATCGCGCTCTTCATCTTCGCCGACGGCTTCACCGTCCTGCGCAATGCCCTCCATAACACGCTCATCAGCGTCATCGGCAACGCACAGCCTGTATGGGAAGCGCTTACCGGCATAGCCCATGCGCCGCTAACCGCTCTCCCCTCTCCTCTCTCCTCTATCCTCTATATATACATCGCCATCCTCACCTTCATCGTCGTGGCAGCCTACAACATCGTCCTCATCGAAAAGCGCCGCAACTTCACGTTCTAAATTGGAATTGTTAAAATTGGAGAGTTTAGAGCAGAGAATTTAACACGCAGAATAGCATGAAATGTGCGGGACGGACTGATTGTCCACCACCATCAAAACAAGCGATTCTGACGACACATTTATAAATCGCTGTCAATCAGTGCATTTCAACACTTATCACTTTTCGCTTATCACTTATCACTTCCGAAAGGTATATGTTTCAGGTTGCAAAAGACCGTGTTTCGGGTGCCAAAAGACCGTGTTTTGCATGTCAAAAGACGGTCTTTTGCAACCCAAAACATATACCTTTCGCATCTAAAGACCAACAAACAGGGTGTGAAAAGACAAAATCATGGACGAGAAAACAGAAAATCCCGCTTTTTCACAATCGTTAATTGCCCATTCCACATTTAACAATTGCGGTGGCGAAACCTATATCTTTCACCACCGCAATTAAGTTTTATTAAGAAAAAATGGTTTCGCAGAAGTCAACCGAAACTACTTCACCACCACTTTCCTCGTTTTCCCGTCACTGGTCTTCACGATATTCACACCCCTGCGCAACCCCTTCACGCGGTTGCCATTGAGGTCGTAGCGACATTCTTCTTCGGCAATCTTTTCCTGTTTCACCGGAGCAATTCCCGTCGGAATCCCCTCCTCTATCCAGACAAACTTCTTCCAACCTCCAGCCTGCTTATACTTTGCCATAGTTCCCACAGGCACATAAAGCGTAGCGTTGTTATATATTGCGGTAGAAAAACCAAATCCTGTTTCCGTCGTCGGGTTTTCAATCAGACTGATGATTTCCACCAGCACATCATTATTGCTATTAGTGAAATTAAAAGCCCCAGGGTAGACATTTGTCACAGAGTTGGGGATGGTAACGGAGGAAAGACCAGAACAACCATAAAAAGCGGCATCGTCAATGCTCGTCACGGAATTGCCGATGGTAACAGAGGTCAGACCAGAGCACATATAGAAAGCAGCTTGGCCAATGCTCGTCACGGAATTGCCGATGGTGACGGAGGTCAGGCCAGAGCACTTATAGAAAGCATAGTCGTCTATGCTCGTCACGGAGTTGGGGATGTTAACGGAGGTCAGGCCAGAGCACATATAGAAAGCAGCTTGGCCAATGCTCGTCACGGAGTTGCCGATGGTAACAGAGGTCAGGCCAGAGCACTTATAGAAAGCCCAACCGCCGA
>CACYRB010000053.1 GCA_902776685.1 uncultured Prevotellaceae bacterium | reverse complement strand
CCGCTGCTTCAACGACGGAAGGGAGGTTTATGGCCGTGCGCTCACCGACGTAGGTGTTGTGAATGTGGGTGTCGGTGGCGGCGGACACTCGAAGAAGGTTCGCTACGTGATTGAGGTTCCAACGGTCGACAGAAACGGCAACCCCATTGTGTTCGACGAATTCCAGTTGTGGAAGAGCGGCATCATCAACATCCAGGCCAGCACCATGTATATCTATTATCCGTTTACTGAGGAGGTAGACGATACGAATAGCGGCGTGGGTTGTGGCAATGCCATCATGGAGGGCTCAAACATTGTGAACTATGCCGACGACCACGCCTATATCTCGGCCGAGAACATCGGAGCAGTGGCTGTGGGCGACGTCATTGACAACCTCAGCAACATCATCGACTACGACGAGCATCTGGAAACCAGCGCTACCATTGTGAAAGGTGCAGGCTCAGGACAGACCGTCATCAGCGTGAAGCTGGGCCATGTGCAAGACTACCGTCAGCAGGTTGGCATCGTGGTCGACAACTCACAGTATGTCGAGGTCGACCTGGGCAGCGTATTTAAAATTTCGACCTACCTGAACGGTGAGGCTACGGGCGAAGAACAGCAGACGTGGAACGCCATCGGCGTGAACACCATCAGCTCGGACCACAAGACGGTGCTGCTGCTCACACCGACGAAGGAGTATGACGAGATTCGCATCGCGATAACCAACGGACTGACCGTGGCCGAGACGAATAAGATTTACGGTATCATCCTGCGCAACGACATCGACCACGACGGTATTTCCGACATTCGCGACACGGAGAGCTGCCAACAGACAGTCGACAACATGCAAGCCTCGAAGGTTTGTCTGGGCGAGGCCATCACGTTTACCGGCACAGCCATGACAGGCACCGACTACTGGATTGAGCTGGAGGACCAGCGCACGGCAACAGTGACATCGGCCGAGGGTATTGAGCCTGTGGAATACTCTTATAGCTATACCGACGTCGACGCGGCCAGCCAAGATGCAACCACAGGACGCATCAAGGCAACAAGTTCGCAAGAGGGCGAACTGGTGTTCACCCTCACGACGATAAAAGCAGGCAACAAGATGCGTGCCTATATCTACGACGGTAGCGGCCAGCGCGTGGGTACAGCCTACTATACTGTGCATCCGACACGGACAACGTGGAAGCTCGACGCTGAGAATGCCGACTGGAACAACTGGAACAACTGGACCGACGGTTCGCCCTACCTGTGTACCGATGTAGTGGTTCCGGCAAACGCAAACCTGTATCCGTCGCTCGACGAGGCCATAGAGAGCGGCAACGAAGACAAGTATGGTTGCGACCGCATCTTTTTCGAAAACCGTGCAGCCGTAGAGAAGGTGTTCAAACTGAACTATTCGCAGGCTTGGGTAGAGCTGATGCTTCAGCCCAACCGGTATTACCTGCTCGCAGCTCCGTTGCAAAACATGTACACAGGCGACATGTTTATCGCCAAGCAGGGTACAGCAGCCACCAGTCCCGACTATTTCCAGGCACTCACAGGCGACTCGTATCAGCAGAACCGCTTTGAGCCGCGTGTGTACCAACGACTGTGGGAACGCGCTGCCGACGTCAGACTGGCTAACGGAGAGATGCAGGTGGGCGGTGCCGAAATTATGGAGACACGATGGAGCAGGCGTTTCAATGCGCTGTCGTATGCATACGGCAAGGGCGAGGGCTTCTCGGCATGGGCCGATCCCGACGGGGCTGAGGCCGAGGCCTTCACGTTCCGCTTCCCGAAGGAACACACCGCCTACAACTATTTCAACGAGGTGACACGTGCCCAGACCAACATTCAAGAGACCGACCTCTTGCGCAACAAGGGCTATAGGTTTGCCTACGAGGATGGCCTGACTCCGGTAAGCTACACCTACCGCTCGGCTAACGACCGACAAGTATATAGCGGTGCGACAACGATAACGGTGACCGCCTCAGCTGCGGCTCCTACGCGCACGTTCCTCATCGGAAACCCGTTTATGAGCCATATCGATGTGGCAGCTTTCTTAGAGGCCAACAGCGATGTGGTGTCGGCCGTGAAGACCTACGACGGCAACACAACAACGTCGGCCACCGCTGTGGCAGGCACCTATATCACCACCGACGAGAGCTTCACCGCCATCATGCCCATGGAGGCCTTCTACGTGGTGGCGAAGGCCGATGCCACGACACTCGACGTGACGTTCAGCGAGAATATGTTTGGCAATGCAGTTGAAGCAGAACCCAACCCCGCAAAGAGAAATCTCTCGAGACGGGTTAACGGAAACGATAACCTTAACGGTTTGAAAATTACGGCATCGCGCGACAACCTGAAGGCTTCGGCCGTCTGTCTCGCTAACGGAAACGCTGACGGCTGGTCGGAAGTGCTCTTCGACGATGAGGTAAAGCCGCAGCTCGCTATATTCGGTCTGACCGACGGAAAGGCTTTCGACATTTGCCCCATCGACGGCAGCAAGGCCTACACGCCGCTGGGCATCTGCGTACAGCAAGAAGGTGATGTCACGCTGAACTTCAGACAGCTGGGCGACTTCAACATCGATGACTATGAACTGGTGGACAGCGAAACGGAACAGCGCTACAGTCTCGACCAACCTGTGACGCTTCACCTGACGGGCAGCACGCTCGGACGCTTCGTGCTCCGCAACAAAAATGCTACGGGCATCGAGACGATTAATGGAAACGACAACACCGACGGAGGTGCCGGCCTGCACGTGTCGTTCAACGGCAACCATGCCAGCATCGTCAGCGAAAACCACGACCTTGTAGGCATCGACGTGCTCACGCCAGACGGCAAGCTGGTTGAAACAGTAAACAGCGAACTGTCGAACAAAGTCGTGGTACGAGTACCAGTCGACACAGGTGTGCTGCGCATCCGCAGAAATGGACAGAAAACCGTAGCATGGAAATTCGTGAGTAAAAAATAAAAGTTGAAGAACTGAAAAATTTCTCTGGGGGAGTCTTTATTTGTAAAGATTCCCCCGTTTTTTATTAGGCAAAGACAAATATTAGTGTCCAGTAAAAACGTTTTACCTTCTTTGCCCCCCAGTGTTTACTGTTGTTCGCCAGTATTTCAAAAACAAAAAGACTTATTTGCGGCCTGAAAGGCCGCTTTTTACCGGACACCAATAAAAGACAAAAAAGCTCGCATCCCTATTTTGTAAACACAAATTAACAATCGGAAGTTTCGTTTTAACATGAATTCTGCGTTCTTTGAAAATATTTTTCCCGTGGTCGTGAATTTTTCAAGCACGCATGTGCAATGCGTTTGCCCCCTAAATTAGGGGGTTGGGGGTCTTATCGAACGGCAAGTGTGCAATTTCTAACCGCCTCAAATCGACAAAAGCAGCCCGTAACCTTTAATTTTTCCGGCAAAAAAGGTATCATTTTTGCTCGAAAAAGGTATGCTTTATGACCGATAAAGGTATCCTTTATGACAAAAAAACATATCCTTTTTTGAAAACAACCCACATTTTCGCCAAAAACCACCCTTCTTTTTCTCTAAAACGAAGATTTTTCTCAACAAAATCCATTAACATTTCCGCCTCTGTTTTAAGACAAATTAACACAAATGATAAGACATAATAACATAAGAATAGATTATTCCCTTCCCCCCACCAACTATGCACTATGAACTATGGGCTATGCACTATGAACTATGAACTATGCACTATGAACTATAAACGTGTTCTCATGTTATTTTGTCAAAAAACAATTTCTTCCAGAATACTTGGAGGATAAACGGGAAAACACTATCTTTGCAGAAGTTTTTATAAATAATGGATTTTAAACTTACACAATTTGTAACAGGTTTCTTTCTACTACTATTGCTGCTATGCTCTTGTAAGTCAATAGAAAGAGTACAATCAGGACAAAATTGTCATATTGAATGCCCACCATTTGAAATAATAGGGAATGACATTATCATTGAGAATGACCTTGTTCGTGGTGGGGTTACAGTAGAGGCATATTTTACTGAGGATGCTATTGTTGCCGACTTTAAAATAATTTCTATGGGTATAAGAGACAGAAATGGTAAACAATATTGGTATTCAAAAAAGTCGACTAAAGATAAGGTTTATCCTTATTGGATGAATGAGTATGTCGCTTTGGTTGACAAGAAATTTAAAAGCATGTTATTTCAAAGAACAAATTGCGAAATAGAGGAAAAAGACAAAAACAGAATGATGTTTCATCTTTTTTTTCGATACTTTAAGAACAATGTTAGCTATCAGTGACGTACTATTTACAAACCAGCCCCTAAGGATAGTTCCCGAGCTTGTATATCCAATGATTAGCGATGAGAACTCAGTCGAGAGATTTGAAAACGACGTGAATCGTGTTCACAACTTTTTCTACGACCATCTGGGCAGTATTCGTAGCGCAGTCTCCACCACAGGTTCTGGGTCAGAACGCGGCGACTATTATCCCGACGGGACGCTGATAAGCGATTTGTCATGGCCGGGCAGTTACAAGTACAACGGTAAGGAGTTTGACAATCTTTATCGTTTGAACTGGCTGGACTACGGAGCCCGCCAGTACATGCCCGACCTCGCTCAATTCACCAGCGTCGACCCTCTATGCGAGAAATACTACCACCTCAGCCCGTATGCCTATTGCGCAAATAATCCAGTGAATGCGATAGACCCAGATGGAAAATTAGTTATCTTTGTCAATGGACTTATTGCTTTCGGTGCTCCTAAGGCTGGGGAGAGCTATTGGGGTGGACAAAACTCTCCCTTTATTTTAGGAGCAAAAGAGTATTTTCATGATACGAGAACAATGTTCACGGAAGTTAATCATAATATGCTCTCGTCTGCAAAAGAAAGATACTGGAATGGAGTTTTATATGCAAAAAATAATCTCAACAACATTACTATGGGATTGAAAGATGGAGAGACTATAAAATTTGTCACGCATAGTATGGGTGCTGCTATGGCAGAGGGGATGGCTCAATATTTAACAAAACAAGGATATGTGATAGAAGAAATTGTACATATTAATGCATTTCAGGCAGCAGATATAACGACAATAGCCCCTAATAGTAATGCGGTAAAAACGACGGATTACCAGAATACAGATGACTGGGTTATTAATAAGACCCCTTTAGTTTCAAAACCAGGTCAAATAATGGGAGCTGATTATATCGTTCGAGAAAAGTCTAGTTCTTCTGCAGAATACATTCATAGAAGCCCAATTTCAGAACAAGGTGTGGATTTTTGGAAAACATTGTCAAAAAAACAAACCCGATCATCTTTTATTGATTCTCCAATAAAAAATATCAATTATAATAATTTCAAGAATGGATTTTTTTAAACATTTTTTTAAATGCGTAGTTATTGTAGTGTGCCTATGGACAATAGTTATGCAAATCTTTATGTTTTGGTTTTCCTATTTCTCACAAGATGTAGGGAGGTCATGCTTATTGAGTATATGTGAGAATGTTCTTCCTTTTTTGTGTGCAATTCTATGCTGTGGCTATGTGGTATATGAATGTGTGAAAAAAATGCTGAATGATTTACGGAATAAAGATAAAAATGGCAAGTGATTATAGCATGATTTCCTCTTCTCTCTATCTGGGCAGTATTCGTTGCGCAGTCTCTACCACTGGTATCGGTTCAGAACGCGGCGACTATTATCCCGACGGGACGCTGATAAGCGATTTTTCATGGCCGGGCAGTTACAAGTACAACGGTAAGGAGTTTGACAATCTTTATCGTTTGAACTGGCTGGACTACGGAGCCCGCCGGTACATGCCCGACCTCGGACAATGGACCAGCGTCGACCCTCTGGCAGAGAAATACTACCACCTCAGCCCGTATGCCTATTGCGCAAATAATCCAGTGAATGCGATAGACTCGGATGGGAGAGATTATAGACTTATTTTTAATCAAGAAGATAAGACTATTACAATATATGCAGTCTATTACACAAATGCTAATTCAATGGAATATGCAAAACAATCTGCCAATATTTTAAATTCTCAAAGTGGTATTTTCAACTATCAATTAAAAGTTGGAGAAACAAAAGAAAAATATACTATCAATTTCAATATTGAAGTAAAAGTAATTGACACCTCTTCTTATCCAAATGAAATGGCTGGATTCCACGACATCCTCCAGAAGGATAATTCTGGTGCGGCAAATGTTTTTCTTCTTTCTCCAAAATTGGATAAAGGTGTAAATGGCAGAACGGTTCAAGGTAATTATATTAGAATTAACCAAGACCATCATTCTATAGAAACCGGTGCGCATGAAATAGGCCATTCTTTAGGTCTTTTTCACAATAATTCTGGCTTGATGACAGCAGAATCATCTAATCCCTTAAGATCACAGACACTTAAAAGGAATGATATAAAGTCTATCGTTTCCTCTCCATTTAAAAAACGTCATCAAAATAATGGTCCAGAAGGAGCCGGTATTCTAATTAATAATACACAATATTTGAAGGAACAATTAATAAAAGGAAAAATTAAATGAAGAAGTTGTTATTTTTATTATTTTTCTTCTTCCAACTGTTGTCATGTTCAACAATTGAAAGAGGAATGTTATATAACACCGCGAAATATGACGATATGCGTTATAGTCATTTTTACGTAATAGATACTATCCAGATAGATTCGCCCATGGTGTTGAAAAATAAGAGTTTATACTATATCTTCCCAAAAACCATATACAAGGCCAATAAAATAAACAAAGATTTCTTCCAACGTAAAGATGTGTTTTTGTACGATGGCACTATAGGCGATATCTCTATGTATGTTGACAAGCAAAATGATTTCTACAAATATGATTTTTTTAATAATCTTGATTGCAATCTTGTCAAAACAGACATTATTAAGAATGGGAATATTTATGAATTTAAGAAATTGCCAAAATGTTTCGTTTTATGTTTTGTTAATGTGAACTATTTTAATTGGTGCAATAGAGGTTTTATATGTTCTGACAGAAAAGGAGATAAAATGAGGAATCCATTTATAAAAGACAAAATGTCAAAAATTAATTATCGAAAAATTGTTTTTCCTATATGTCAATCACAGATAAAAGAGTTGTAATGTTTTTAGCATTTCTTGTCTGTATGGTTGCACTAGAAGCCAAAACAGAAAAAGAAAAATTCGAGTTACTGGGTTGTTATGTTGAGCTGACAATGCCAGATACGACATGTACATATATAAGAAGACAATACAATTATGAAGAGGGAGTTCTATATGAATGCATATTCGATAACAATAAAGGATGTCTTATAATTTTGCAGGGTGCAATGATGAGTATTATGCCAGTTGATCAATTTATTAAAGATAGCAGAAAGACAAGAGGTTGTAATAATGGTTTATATTGGAGAAGAGAGATATATAGAAACAATTATGGGGATATCAGGCTTTACTATCTGAATGTAAAACCCGAATGGAAGTTTTTTTTTGATAATGTACTTGATAGTGTGAGGGTATATTCAAGTGAAAAAAAAGACAAAGGAATAATATACACATCTCCTTCTATGAACCACACTAAAGCCTTTGATTTGAAAATCTTTGAGGGTGATGCAACACTCCATACGAACCTTAGCAACTTCACACTCTATGTCGGCAAATACTTAGAATACAACAGCAAGGAGTTTGACAATCTTTATCGTTTGAACTGGCTGGACTATGGAGCCCGCCAGTACATGCCCGACCTCGCTCAATGGACCAGCGTCGACCCGCTGGCAGAGAAATACTACCACCTCAGCCCGTATGCCTATTGCGCAAATAATCCAGTGAGATTTATAGATGAAAATGAGATAGCATTATTGTTAGAAATTGAGTGGAATTGAGTGGAATTTAGTTCTCTCGAATTCACTTTTCGGTTACTAAAATTTGTTTTTTTGCTCACTTATTCGTACCTTTGGCGGCGATGAATAGTTTGATAAATGTGCGCGGACGGCTGATCGACTTGTCGCAGCCGATAGTGATGGGCATTCTGAACGTGACGCCCGACTCGTTCTACGGCGGCAGTCGCACGATGACGGAGGAGGCGATTGCGGCACGTGCCCGGCAGATTGTCGGCGAGGGTGCCGGCATTATCGACGTGGGGGCTTGCTCGACACGCCCGGGCGGCGAGGTGGTGGACGAAGCAGAAGAGCTGCGGCGACTGGAAACGGCGCTGCACATTGTGCGTAGCGTAGTGCCCGAGGCCATCGTGTCGGTCGACACGTTCCGACCGGAGGTGGCACGCCGCTGCATCGACGAATGGGGTGCCGACATCGTGAACGACGTGGCTCCGTCGGCTGAGATGTTCGACGTGGTGGCGGAGTTGGGTGTGCCCTATGTGCTGACCTCGCGGGCGGCTACGATGGCCGAGATGCTGAAGGAGCTGTCGGGCATGGTGAACGACCTGCGCAGCCGCGGACAGAAGGACATCATCATCGACCCGGGCTTTGGCTTCGGGAAGACGACCGAGCAGAACTTTGCCGTGCTGGCCGACATGGAACGGCTGCAATGGCTTGAGCTGCCCGTGCTCGTGGGCGTCTCGCGCAAGTCGATGATATACAAGACGCTTGGTGTAGGCCCCGACGAGGCTCTCAACGGCACGACCGCCATCCATGCCATCGCCCTGCAAAAGGGTGCCGCCATACTCCGGGTGCACGATGTGCGCGAGGCAGTGGAAACCGTAGCGCTTCGCGTGAAAAGGTGAAAAATTGAAAAGGTAAAAAAGTAAAAAGGTGAAAAATTAAAATGCATTATGCATTATGAACTATGAACTATGCACTATCGCTGCGCCAGCCTGATTACTCATTACTCACTACTCATTAATAATTAGTAAATCGTAAATTGTAAAATCGTAAATTAAAATTGTGTTTACTCTTGGAATAAAAGATATCATTGATATCGTGCTTGTGGCACTGATGCTCTACTACATCTACCGACTGATGAAGGAGAGCAGGTCGCTCAATGTCTTTATCGGCATTCTGGTGTTTGTGCTGTTCTGGCTCTTGGTGAGTCAGATTCTGGAGATGCGCCTGCTGGGGTCGATCATGGACAAGCTGGTGAGCGTGGGTGTGATTGGACTCATCGTGCTCTTTCACGACGAGATTCGCAAGTTTCTCTACACGCTGGGAGCACACCAGCGGTTTCGCCGACTGACGCGGTTCTTCCACAGGAAACAGGAGTCGGGAGAAACACGACGCGAAGTCATCATGCCGGTGGTGATGGCATGCATGGACATGTCGCGCAACCGCACAGGCGCCCTCATCGTGCTGGAGCGTGCGGTGAAGCTTGACGACATTGTGGAGACGGGCGACACTATCGACGCACGCATCAACCAGCGACTGATTGAAAACATTTTCTTCAAGAACTCGCCGCTTCACGACGGTGCGATGATTATCTCGAACGGTCGCATACGCGCCGCAGGCTGCATCTTGCCGGTGAGCCACGACCTCGACATTCCGAAAGAGCTGGGACTGCGCCATCGTGCCGCCATGGGCATCTCGCAAGACAGCGACGCCATTGCCATCGTCGTCTCGGAAGAGACCGGCCGCATCTCGGCTGCCCTGCGCGGCGAATTCAAGCTGCGACTCTCGGCCGAAGAACTCGAAAGCCTCCTGACGAAAGAATTGATAATGGCTAATTGATAATTGTAAATTTTACTTAAAAAACGACAACAAATCAACCAACATATAGAATAATTGCGTAACTTTACAAACTCATAGAATATAAATCGTAGAATACGAATAAACTAAAAACTCATTTCACCATGAAGAAATCTATGTTTTTACTTGCGTTGGCAGTAATGACATTGTGCAACGCTTCAGCCCAGAACTATCAGGAAAAGACCGATACCATCTGGGGTCGTAACTCCTATCAGGAAACCGACGGACTGCCCACAACGCTCTCGTGGGACCTGAAGAGCTTTGAGAATGTAGTGCAGAAGATTGCACTCTACAACGGCAATATGTACGGTGGCGACACCCATCTGGTCTACTACATCCACTTGCCTGAAGGTCACAGCCGTGCCGACATCAAGCTGAAGACCAAGGCGGGGAAACAAGCCGACTTCGACTTTGCCCTCACCGACCCCATCAACGGCGACACCCTGCAACACCACCGTGTCGTGGCCGCCGAAGAGGGTGCGATGCAGACCGTCGAACTGATGCCCGACATCAACATCGAGAAAGACGGATGGTACCGCTTCGACCTCTACCTCTACGACCTGAAAGAGTATGTCGACAACGTGCAATACCTTGTCTTCCAACGCGAATCGAAGAACATCGTCACCACGCCGCGCATCTACAGCACACTGGCCACCTACCTCAACGGTTGGCGAAGCACCGACCCCAAAGCTCCGTCGGGACAGTCGTACGACATCTGCTACGTGGAGGTCTATGTGCCCGAAGAGTCCGACTGGCTCTCCACCTACTACTCCACGATGAACGTTATTGGCGGATATATGGGTATTCAGACCGCCATCCATCAAGACAAAAACAATAACGGTGCTGTGGACTACCGTGGCGAATATCAGCACAACCTCATCTTCTCCGTATGGGACAACGGCGACACCGACATCACACCCAACCTGCCCGAATACCTGAAGTCGGGTGCTCTCGACAGCGGACCCGATGTTGAGGTCAACCGCTTCGGCGCCGAAGGCACAGGTGTCAACACCATGAAGACATACGGCTACGGCGGCAAATGGTGGAAACCCGGACACTGGGTGCAGATGCTTTGCACGGCACGACCCGAGGAAATCGACGTGGTACTTGAGGACGGACAAACCATCAAATATCCCAACACCCTCATTACTGCTTGGTATAAGATGGCCGAGGACAACGAATGGAACTATCTGGCCACGCTGCGCAGAAGCGGCGAAAGCAGCTACTTCGACGGCTGGGGCTCATTCCTCGAGAACTGGAATTCGTGGGGCGGACAGTTCACCCGCAACATGTATATGCGCAACGGCTACATGCGGTCGCTCGCATCAAACACATGGTATCACCGCAACAGCATCACCACCGGCTACTACTACGACCCCAAACGACTCTACAGCAACCAGCGCGACCGCCGTCTCGACTTCGCCTTCGACGTGAGCGAAGAGCCCGAGACCGAAGGAGCATTCCACATGAAGGTGGGCGGATACTTCACGATGAGCGACGGCAAGAACTTCGAACTCACCGTTCCCCTGAAGAACGACGGAGTATCTGTTGACACCATCAACGTCGAAAACCTGATGAAGCGTGTCGACCTGGCCCTCATCAAGGATAAGAGCAAGGAAATCCAGTCTAAGATTGTAAAGGGCAACACCTCATCGAAACGCAAAGCACTGGCCGAGTCGATTTTGGCACAGGCCGACCAGTTCAACGGCTACAAAACGGAAGACCTCCAGGAACTGAAAGAGGTCTATGGCGACGGCGAAAGCATAAACCACACGGCATTGCGACAAGCCATGATGGACCTCGCAAACAACTGCATGCCGCTGAAGTATGGCGTGGTGGCTCGCAAGGCCAACATTGGTTCGTTCCGGGCCTATCAGCTGTACAACACGAAGGGCGGAGGTATCGTGACAGGTACCGAGGTCGACGGTGTGAAGACGCTGCGAGCCTCATCGGCTACCGTCGAGGGTGCAACCGAAGAGGCCGCCGAGCAACTGTCGGTGCTCGACCCCAACACCAACTGGATGCTGCTGCACCAAGACGGTGAGACAGACTACTACCTCTACAACATCGGACAGAAGCAATATCTCGACATGAGCCAGCCCGGTATGCTCAGCGACGACCCCGTGGCGGTCACCGTGAACCAATCTACCGGCGGCTATATCTTCAAACAGGGCAACCTCACGCTGAACGCCGTGCCCACATCAAGCACAGCCACTATCAATGCCGTATCGTCGGGAGGTGAATATACGATATTCGAGCTGCGCGACAACTATTCGATGAGACCCACCTCGGAGGAGGTGAAACAACAATTCGAATTCATCAACGCCATGAAAGACCTTCAGACCACGCTTGCCGGTGTTCCCCAACTGCTTGCAATACCTAAAGGAGCCGTGGGCAGTCTCAAGAATGAAGACGACCTCCAGCAAATCACCCAACTCTACAACAACGGTAAGGTGGCTTCGGGCAACGGTGCCAAGCTGGTCTCGCTGCTCAGCACCGCTCCGCGTGTCGAGTTCGCACCCGAGCAGACGCTCTATCGGCTGCGCTCTGCCCATCCCACATACAGCACCACCCGCCCTTTCGCCACCGTGAACGACAATGGCAAGTTCACGCTGGCAAAGGAAGACGGTACCGCCAACCAGTTATTCTCGCTGAAGAAAGCTGCCCCGTCAGCCAATCCTACCGACATGAACAGGGCTCCCGTAAAGATTAACGGCGGCTACATGCTCCGCAGTCAGGGACTCGGCTTCAACACATTCGGCACCAAAACCGGTACGGCCGTCGAGGCCGTCGAGGCTGCCGAGGCATCGGCCATCTTCTTCACCGAGCGCAATAGCGGTCAGTTCATCCTTTCCAATACGGAAGGCAGCGACATCTGCATGACAGCATCGACCAGAGGCATCTATACGGGCACGACCTCAAACACGGGTGCACCGTGGTTTCTTCAGGAAGTGTCGGAGATGAAAGTAAACACCAACGCAACAGGCTTTGTGCCATCGGGCCTGTTTGTTGACTTCGACGTGGAACTGCCCCAAGGTCTTGAGGCTTACGTTGTCGATGGAGTCACGGCCGACGGTCAGGTCAAGCTGCAGCAGATTGAGGGCCAGCACATTCCTGCCCGCACAGCTGTCATCCTGCGTGGAGCAAAGGATAGCGAATACTCGCTTCACATCCTGCCGCCCACAGCACCGGAAGAACCTATCGAGAACCTGTTGCAAGGAACGCTCATGAAGAAAGAGGGTATGACCGAAAACGGCTATTTCCTGCTCGACTTTAACGGCGACAAGCCTGTTTTCCGGCAGAGCCCTTCGTCGACCATCAACACCTACAACACCATCTTCCTCGTCAAGGAAGGTCCTGTGCCCGAGATGGAGACGCTCACCATCGACCTGACCCCCACAGGCATCATTCTGGATGAAGGATTAAGGATGAATGATGAAAGTAATAATCCCTCATCTCTCATCTCTCATCCCTCATCCGTCTATGACCTGCAAGGACGCAAGATTGCTGACAAACCCTCATCCCTCATCTCTCATCCCTCATCCAGAAAGGGTGTCATCATCAGCAAAGGAAAAAAGATTGTAAATAAGTAAAAGCCCCCCAGAAAGGGCAGCCCCTCCATAAAAAGGGGTAGTGTGAATGATAACAAAAATTGAGGAGCGCCATCGCACTCCTCAATTTTCATTTTATAGCTTTTTCAGTTTTCAATTTTTAAACGCGACACGCCGCGTCCCTACATGCTAATGGAGAACTGTCCGAGTTCTTCCGTGTTCTTCCGCTGCAGCTTTTCTCCTCCCCTTCGGGGGAGGTTGGGAGGGGGGCCACTTCTTTAGTCCACCTCTTCGTCGGGCTCGTAGCCGCCCATCTCGCGGATGGCATTCTTCAGCATGGTGTATTGCTGATAGAGATGGTTGACGGCCTCTTCGCCCTTGGTGTAGTCGTGCATGGGCGACTTGAGGAAGAACGAGAGGAAGCGCTGTGTGCCGTAGCGTCCGGCGCGTGCGGCAAGGTCGCTCAGCAGACAGAGGTCGAGGCAGAGCGGTGCGGCGAGGATGCTATCGCGGCAGAGGAAATTGATCTTGATTTGCATGGGATAGCCCATCCATCCGAAGATGTCGATGTTGTCCCAGCCTTCCTTGTTGTCGTTGCGCGGCGGATAGTAGTTGATGCGCACCTTGTGATAGTATTGCGTGTCTTCGTCGTTGCCGTGTCCGTAGAGGTCGGGCTGCACGTCGGGCTTGAGGATGGTCTCCAGCGTCGAGAGCTTCGACACCTCTTTGGTGCGGAAGTTGGCGGGCTCGTCGAGCACCAGACCGTCGCGGTTGCCTAGGATGTTTGTCGAGAACCATCCGCTCAGGCCCAGGCAACGCGTGCCGATGATGGGGGCGAAGCCGCTCTTGACCAGCGTCTGACCGGTCTTGAAGTCTTTTCCGGCAATGGGCATACGTGTCTGCTCAGCCAGTTCCCACATGGCAGGAATGTCGACGGTGGTGTTGGGAGCGCCCATGATGAAAGGTGCACCCTCGCAGAGTGCGGCATAGGCATAGCACATCGACGGGGCGACATGCTCGCGGTCGTCGGCTCGCATGGCAGCCTCAAGGTCGGCCAGTCGATAGTGAACACTCTCGTCAACGGGCACGTAGATCTCGGTCGAGGCAGCCCACAGCACCACGATGCGGGCGCAGTTGTTCTGCTGCTTGAACTGTCGGATGTCCTCGCGCAGCTGTTCAACCATCTCCCACCGCGTCTTGCAGTCTTTCACGTTGTCGCCGTCGAGACGCTTGGCATAGTTCTTGTCGAAAGCCGCCTTCATGGGTTTGATGGCCTCCAGCTCATCGCGCACGGGCAGGATGTCTTTCTCCTTGAGCACTTCGGCATACATGGCAGCCTGGAAGGCATTTTGCGGATACACATCCCAACAGCCGAAGACGATATCGTCGAGGCGAGCCAGCGGCACGATGTCGGCATAGTGCAGATAGCGTTTCTCTTCGCCGCGCCCTATCCTTATTTTGTCATACTGTGTCATGCTGCCGACAGGCTTGGCCAAGCCCTTTCGCGTCATGAGCACGCCCGTCATGAACGTGGTGGCTACGGCTCCACAGCCCACGACCATGATTCCCAATTTGCCCTCTGCGGGCAATACGTTGCTTTTTGTCATGTTCTTCTATTTGTTTTAAAATTAATTTTCAACGATTACGTTCAGGGTGTTTGTTTTCGATATGTCGTTTAGGCTATGTAGTCTTTTCAACATTTTTCACCTGCAAAATTGATAAATTATATGGAAAAAAGCGAATTTGTCCATATAAATAATGTTGGCGAGCGTTAAATTATGCAAACTCGGTAGAAATGTAATCATTTTGTAACACCACAACCGGTCAAAACATCGCGCAGATAAGCCAGGTCGGCGTCGGTGGTCGCCCACGACGTGACAAACCGACAGAGCATACGACCTTCGTCGTAGGGTCCCCAGAGCGTGAAGTCCACCAGCGGCTTCAGTCGGGCAGCCAGATCGTTGGGCATGATGACAAACTGCTGGTTGGTGGGCGAATCCATATACGACGGCAGTCCTGCCTCGGCAAGGATGGCTTTCAGCCTGCAGGCCATGGCGATGGCATGGCGGCCGATGCGGTCGTAGAGCCCGTCGGTGAAGAGCGCATCAAACTGCACCCCGCACAGGCGGCCCTTGGCGTTGAGCGCCCCATGACGCTTCACGTTCGAGAAGAAGCCGCGCGGCGCATTACCTCGCGGGAACACCACCGCCTCGCCGCACAGCGCTCCGCACTTGGTGCCTCCGATGTAGAACGCATCGCAGTGGCTGGCCAGCCAGGGCAGCGTGATGTCAGCCGAAGCCGCCAACCCGTAGGCCAGTCGTGCGCCGTCGACGAAGAGCGGCAACTGTTCGCGACGGCAGACGTCGCTGACGGCAGCCAGTTCGTCGGCCGTGTAGAGCGTGCCCAGCTCCGTCGGGAAGGTGACATAGACCATGCCGGGCTGTGCCACATGGTCGCGACTCTCGTCGGCCTTAAACTCGCGCAGATAGCGCTCCAGCTCGTCGGCCGTAAGCTTGCCCTCGTGAGCCGGCAGCGCAATCACCCTGTGGCCCGAAGCCTCCACGGCACCCGCCTCGTGCACATTGATGTGCCCTGTCTCGGCACACACCACCCCCTCATGACTGCGCATGAGCGAGTCGATGACCGTAGCATTGGCCTGCGTGCCGCCCGTGAGGAAGAAGATGTCGGCATCGGGCTGTTCGCAAACCCTCCGAATCTTCTCGCGGGCCGAATCGGAAAATCGGTCGAAGCCATACGTCAGTGTCGTCTCGTCGTTGGTCTCCACCAAACGGCGGAGCACCTCGGGGTGCGCCCCGTTGTTGTAGTCACATTCAAATGAAACCATATCTTGTCTAATCAGTAAAATCCTGCGTGCAAAGGTACAAAATTCTTTACTCAAGCGAGAGAAATCCAACTAAAATTTCATTCGCTTCCGGCAAATATGCTTCATCCACGTTGATTTCCCTGCGCCAATGCATTTTACGCTTCGCTAATGTATAAAGAAAAAAGAATAATAATGAATAGCGAATAATTGTCTTTATTGCGGCCTGAAAGGCCAACAAGCCAACAGCCCGAGGCATCGCCTTGGGTTATCGGCGTATTAAGGGTGCGGCCTGAAGGGCCAACAAGCCAACAGCCCAAGGCATCGCCTTGGGTTAGCGGAATATTTAAGGTGCGGCCTGAAGGGCCAGCAAGCCAACAGCCCGAGGCAACGCCTTGGGTTAGCGGAAGATTAAGGGTGCGGCCTGAAGGGCCAAAAGCATCGATTTTTTAGTCCGCCAATTCAAAATATCAAATTGTAAGCAAATCGGCGATTTTGCTTACAATCGCGATTTTGAAAGTGCCACGAGAATCGAAAATTCTGAAAAAAATTTTTTCTCTCGGCAAATAACGCAGAAATGAGCGACTTTCGCTAATTTACTGACCGTTAACGTGTTAAGTCACTTTTCACTTATCACTCATCACTTTTCACTTCCGAAAGATATATGTTTCACCTTGCGAAAGCTAAGCTTTCGGGTTCCAAAAGACCATCTTTCGTCATGCAAAAGCTTGTGTTTTGCAACCCAAAACATATATGTTTCATGGAAGAGTGATGAGAGATGAAGGATGAAAGGGGAGTGAATGGGAGAAAAATCGCTCGTTTTTCGATTTTTTAGACCAAAAATCCTGACAGAAATCCAAATATCAATTTCAAACCAAAATCACCAATCTGCTTACAAATTGTTATTTCGCCCTAACTTCACACCCCAGCCATCCCAAACACTCAGCTTTATCAACAGCCTACTCTCATTTTATGCAATATTCTCGGATTGTGAGGTGCAAAGATTAAAGGCATTTTTTTAAGAAACGAGGGTTATGATAATCTCACAACCCTCATAAACACTTTCTCAAATTATATTATTCCACTTGTGAAAATAATTTTTCCATTTATCACAGCTTGTTGTGATTTGTCTATACAATCAGAATAGTCGCTCCCTTGATATACTTCCATCGTAACATTTTCAAATATCAGAGTAAGTTGTTTCTTGTCCATTTCGTCTTCCTTGTAAGAGTCAAAAATAACTTTCCCTTTAGCTTTATCTCTCCAAGTGTATGTTTTTTCGCCATCAGCATAGCTATGGGTAGTTAGGTTTTTTCCAGAATATTCACTATAATAAATATAGTTATTGAAATCATAAAGATACTTAGGGTCATTACTATCGGTTCGCATAGACTTCTCTGTTTGGTAGAATTCCAAGACATCACCTTTCTTGGCAGTTTTAGGGTCAAACCATTTTAAGTTAAAAGTACCGTCAAGTGTTTTGTCTACAGCCTGGACTTCCTCAGTTTCCCAATATATTTCCAATGGAACATTTTGGGCATTAATACTGAGCATAACACTATTAAAATAGCCATCATATACATCATCTTCAAACATGCTAAAATGATTATTAATGGCAGTCTCTTTTAAATCTTTCATACCTGCCCAATAATAGTCACATCCGTAATAATAAGGCTTTCCATTGAACTTAAAGGAATACTGCTTTATCTCATCTGTAGCTCGATCGCCCTCATGTTTTTTCATAAACTCTTGCATTTCAGCATCAGCAACTTTGACAGCCGTTATAATATAGCCAAGGAATTCCAAGGACATAGTTTTTCGATCTACGCTCACAACACGAAAAGGAAATGTCATGTCATCATCTGAGTCATCATCATCTAAAATACCTAAATCTGCCGATATTGTGATATAGATGTAATCACCCTTCTGATACCACGTTCCAGTGCTCACAGTATAACCATCATCGTCTTCATAATAGGAAGCTTCTACATAAGTACCATCCTTTTTGAATTGAGCGTATACTTCACCTTCTTCGTCATCTACACCCCAACCAGACGCTGAAAAGTCTTTCCATGTTCCTACGATGTCTGAATTAATTCCACCATCGTGATCGTCATCATCGCTAACGCATGAGGTAAGCGAGAGTGGTAAGGTGGCAACTAATGCCACCATTACCAAATAAAAATATTTCTTTATCATAATATTAGAACTTATAAGCCAAACCTACGCCGAATACTATTTGATTGAAATTACTGATGATTTGATACTTTGCTTCTGCATTTATCACAAGGTTCTTAGTCAGGTCGTACTGAATGCCGCCTCCTAAATTGGCACCAAAGTGGCCCTCAGTAGAAGAGTCTGAGAAATCTTCATCATCTTCAGAAACAGCACCAGACCATTTAGCCCATTCTATATCATCATAATTACCAAAATCATCTAAGTCAATAGAATAGTCTAACTTCCAATTTGTATAGGAGAGACCAGCAAGTGGATATAACTTGAGCTTCTCGCCAATGGGGAAAAGATAGTGAAGGTTAAGGTTCACATCCCACATGGACAGGTCATCCTTCTTCAAGAAATAGTCACCAGAGAGTTCTGCACGGATAGCATCTGTGAAGTTGTATTGTCCCTTGACACCGATACCAATGTTTTTAATCTCAGTACCATACGAAAGGTTAACCCCCACGGCCTTATCACCTTTTTGGGCAAATGTGTTTACACAAAACATAGCGAAAATCGCAATTGTCAAATACTTTTTCATTTTTCTTACATTTAAAAGTTAATAATAAGTTTATTTAAATCGGGACAAAGGTAATGGTTTACCCTCTTAAGGCAATCATCCATTTCGTCCATTTGAGTAATAGTCCGGTTTACCGAGAGTTGAGACAATAAAAAAAACGTGGACTAATAACTTCGTCTACGTTTCGGAGGTATCGGCAAACACCTTGCAATCATATACGAGTAAAAGCCCACGCAAATGCGTGAGCGTTTAACTTTTACTCTTGATTGCTTCTTAAATTTTTGCCGAAATTTCCGAAACAAGAATAAAGCTAACGCTTTTTTATCTTAATGTCTTCTGTCTGTTTTGTTACATAGGCACGTCATTTTATGATTTCACGCCACAAAGATACAAAAATTCTACTTCATTCGCAAGAAATATGAATTTTTATTTAGCTGTGTGAGGATTTGAATCAAAAGAACATTCGTAATTCACAAGAAAAAGAACAATGATTTTGTAATTGCCACAAGATAACCCCGAAGGGGTGATAGATTACAGGCAGGTGGTGGAGTGCTGCATAGCAAACGGAACCCCTGCAAGCAGGGAACCAACAAGATGAACCCCGAAGGGGTGACAGAAGTAATCATAGATG
>CACYRB010000052.1 GCA_902776685.1 uncultured Prevotellaceae bacterium | reverse complement strand
CTGTTTTATGTAACTATGTCAAAAGAACGACTTCTTGATTTCGCCGACCGCGCAAATTTTGCGCGAAAGCGGATGCAAAGGTACGACAATTTTACCAAACACCAAAATATTTCAAGGGAAAAATTCAAAATAAACGTTTTTTAACACAACAGAACAGAAAAAGGAGGAAAAGGAGCAAGCACACATTATTATATATCACACGCACATACGCGCGAAGGGCGGAAAAGAAACGATTGGGCGGACACGGGCGGCGCAAGGCGGCGGCCGAGCCACCGCATACGGAACAGAGGCAGGCGGGACAAATGAGGCAAAGACGGGACAGGCGAGCGAAAAAGGCGGGACGGGCAGGCGGGGCAAAAGGCAAAAAATTGGCATAATGTTTGCAGGATTGATAAAAAATAGTAACTTTGCAACCCGGTATGTATTACCGAAAAGCGAAGACGAGTGAAAGGTATTAGAGGGAAAAAACGACAAGTGAATAGAATTACAGAACAGACACGTAAAAGGTATTAAAGAATAACAATAAAAAGAAAAGCGTTATGGAAATTAATGATTTTGAAAGAGTTGTCAGAGAAGAGCGTGGTTCGCTCTCGCTGGCTTTTCCCGCACTGATGCGGAAGGTATATGTATGGATGACCCTGGCGTTGGCCATCTCGGGTCTCACGGCCTACGGTGTGGCCCATTCCGAGAATCTGCTGGCACTGATCTACGGCAACCGTCTGGTGTTCTGGGGACTGATTATTGCCGAGCTGGCCCTGGTGTTCACCGTGTCGGCAGCCATCAACCGCCTGTCGCTCACCACGGCAACGCTACTGTTCATCCTCTACTCGGTGGTCAACGGTGCGACGCTCTCGTATATCTTTGCGGCCTTCTCGACGGCCGTCATCACAAAGGTGTTCTTCATCACGGCCGGCACATTCGGCGCGATGGCGCTCTACGGCTATTTTACGAAGAGCGACCTTTCGAAGATGGGCAAGATAGCGTTCATGGCTCTCATCGGACTGATCATCGCCTCGCTGGTGAATCTGTTCATGCGGAGCCCCATGCTCGACCTGATTGTGAGCTATGCCGGCGTGCTGGTGTTTGTAGGCCTGACCGCCTGGGACACACAGAAAATCAAGCAGATGCTTGCCATGCAGGAGTATGCCGACGAGGGTGCACAGAAGATTGCGCTGATGGGTGCGCTGTCGCTCTATCTCGACTTCATCAACCTGTTCATCTACCTGCTTCGCATCTTCGGCAGCAGAGACTAAGGCAAACAGACAGTTCACAAAGCATAGTATTGGGGCGGCTGAAAATAATCAACCGCCCTTTTTCATGCCACCAGCCGCCTGTTTGTTAATTTTTGCAAAATCCTCGGCCAAAATGTTAACGGATTTTGTTGAGAAAAATCTTCGTTTTAGCGCAAGATTTTGCCTTTTTCCCACGCCTTCACCCACTTTTCACTCTTCACTTTTCACTTATCACTTCCGAAAGATATATGTTTCGGGTTGTAAAACACGGTCTTTTGCATGGCGAAAGACGGTCTTTCGGAAGGTGAAAGCTTAGCTTTCGCGAGCGAAACATATATCTTTCGCAAAATCAGAATTGCACACTCGTTACTAATTTACGCGGAACACCGCGTCCTTACAGCGTTTCCAAGTTGCACACGCGTGCTTGAAAAATTCGCGACCACGGGAAAAATATTTCAGAAATTCGCAGAAATGACGTTAAAACGGAACGCCCGATTGTTAATAATTGTAAAGCGCTTTTTTTAAAACTCCTCCCAACTTTTGTTTCTTCTGGAAAAACATTATCTTTGCAGGAGAATAGGCTATTTTGTGTACGCCTATATTTACAAATTGTTAACCTATACTTATAATATAAAAATGAGAAGAATCATCGTAGTTTTTTCGTTACTGCTGTTTGCAGTCCAACTGACACAAGCCCAAGTGCAGGTAACAGGAAAGATTGTTGACGGAAATGATAAGACTCCTCTTATCGGTGTAGCGGTTATCGCTGCCGACAGCGAAAAGGCATCGTTGGAAGAGCGCCTTAAAAACAGTACATGTACGGACATAAACGGCCGCTTTACGATAAGGGTTCCCGACATGGACAGCGAAATCAAGGTAAGCTATATCGGCTATAAGGAGAAGACCGTCAGAGTGAGCCAGGACATGACGATTGAGCTTGACTGGGATAAGAACTTATATCCAAGGAAGGAACGCCGCGAGGTGACCCTGAGCACCGCCGACAAGCAGGTTATCGAACACGTGGGCGACCTGTCACTCCGTCTGATGCGCGCGCTGCCCAAGCGCCAGAGCACGGTATTCTCGCCGCTTAGCCTTGCCTGTCTGCTAAGTCTGGCCAACGACGGCGCAGCTACCCGGACACAGAAAGAGCTGAACCAACTGCTGGGCGCGACACCCAAAAAGACCGACAGCTTCTATCGGAAAATGACACCCTACTTCACCGACAGCCAGATGGGCTCGCGTTTTCTGATGGCGAACGCCTTGTTTGTGAACAACCGTTTTCAACTGAAACAGCCGTTCCTGCAACAGGTCACCGACAACTATGGGGCACTGGTGCGCAACATCGACCTCGCCGACCCGAAGGCCGTGCAGGAGGTGAACGACTGGTGTGCCCGTCAGACCGACGACATGATACGCAAGATGGTTGATGGAGCCGAGGATGGCGCGCTGTTGTACGGACTCAATGCGGTCTTCTTCAACAGCAAATGGAAACGCCCCTTCCATGAAGACGAAACAAAAGACGAGACCTTCACCACGGAGGACGGCACATGCAAGACGCTCCCCATGATGCACCGGGAAGCAATATACTCCTTTGCAGCGCAGAAAGGCTATACCGCACTGCTGTTGCCCTATATCGGCGAGGTGAGATACGACATGACCCTGCTCCTTCCCGACAAGGGACAAACGACGTCCGACCTGTTGTCGACGCTCTCGCCCCACGCGCTTCAGCAACTACGCCAACAGTTCCGTGATGCCAGAGTCGACGTGAAGATACCACGCTTCGAGACCGAGGCAGACCTGAACCTGAACGAGCAGCTGTGCCAGCTGGGCATACCCACCGCATTCGACAAGCAGAACGCCGACTTCAGCCGCATGGCCGACGTCTCTGCCGACGAACCCGATGCGCACCTCTGTCTCTCGAAAGTTTTGCAGAAGGCAAAGATTGAAGTTAACGAAAAGGGCACCCACGCTGCCGCCGTCACATATATAGAAGAGGTCGTGGTGACCGCTATGGGAATGCCCAAAGAATTCGACGAATTTGTTTTCCATGCCGACCGCCCGTTCCTCTACCTCATCACCGAACACACCACCGGCACGGTCATCTTCATCGGACAGTATCACGGCGATTGAACAATCAGGCCATTCTTTCCGCAAAAAAGACAATCGTCTCGCCTTTCCCTACTACGAACCAAATAAAAATGCAGAAAATTGCACTTTTATTTGGTTATTTATTCATTATTTTGTAATTTTGCAGCGCAAAAACGAATAAAAATACAAATAATGAATGACAAGAACAACAGATTGGAGTTACTGAAGATGCTCATCTCGAGTCGGCAGATGGGCAGTCAGGACGAGGTGTTGCAAGCCCTGAGCCAAGAAGGCATCAAGATTACGCAGGCCACGCTGAGCCGCGACATGAAACAGCTGAAAGTGGCCAAGGCCGCCACGGTGAACGGCACCTACATCTATGTACTGCCCAACGAAACCATGTACAAGCGCGTTCACGGCAGCCAGCTGGCGAGCGAGATGCTGCGCATCCCCGGATTTCAGAGCATCAACTTCTCGGGCAACATCGGCGTCATCAAGACGCGGCCGGGCTATGCCAGCTCGATAGCCTACAACATCGACAACAGCGACATCCCCGAGATACTCGGCACCATAGCCGGCGACGACACCATCTTCATCGTTGTGCGTCAAGGCAGCAGCCCCCAGGAGGTCGTCGACAGTCTCGAGACCGTCATTCCCGACATCAAATAAACACAAAGATTCAACTATGGCAAAAATAGAAGACATCGCAGTAATCGTAGCAGAAGACGAGCACGAGAAATACGTCGACACCATCCTCAAGACCATTGAGGAGGCTGCCAAGAAGCGCGGCAGCGGCATCGCCACGCGTACCCACGAATATCTGACCAAGCGCATCCGCGAAGCCAAGGCGGTCATCGCCCTCGACGGCGACAAGTTTGCGGGATTCAGCTACATCGAGACTTGGGAAAACAAGAAGTACGTCACCACGAGCGGACTCATCGTGCATCCCGACTATCGGGGCATCGGACTGTCGAAGCGCATCAAGGACCTGACCTTCTCGCTGGCCCGAACACGCTGGCCCAACGCCAAGATTTTCTCGCTCACCAGCGGAGCCGCCGTCATGGTCATGAACACGCAACTGGGCTACAAGCCCGTCACCTTTGCCGACCTGACCGAAGACGAAGCCTTCTGGAAAGGTTGCGAAGGCTGCTGCAACGTCGACGTGCTGCAACGCACCAACCGCCGCTACTGCATCTGCACCGCCATGCTCTTCGATCCCGAAGAACATCTGCCCGCAAAGATTCCGCAGGAAGTGCTCGACCGCATAGCCCGTCTGGAAGGCCGTCCGGTGCACAGCTCCGAGCTGAGAGACTGAGTTTTTGCAGCGGAAGAACACAGAGAGACACGGATAAAAGCGTGTCGCACTATCACATGATAATGATTGAAACAAAATAAAACAAAAACGATATTATGGATAAGAAAAAAGTTGTGGTCGCCTTCAGCGGCGGCTTAGACACGAGCTACACCGTGATGTATCTCGCAAAGGAAATGGGCTACGAAGTGTATGCAGCCTGTGCCAACACCGGCGGCTTCAGTCCCGAGCAGTTGAAGACCAATGAAGAGAATGCCTACAAGCTGGGTGCAGTGAAATATGTCACACTCGACGTCACACAGGAATACTACGAGAAATCGCTGAAATACATGATTTTCGGCAACGTGCTCCGCAACAACTGCTACCCCATCTCGGTCAGCAGCGAGCGCATCTTCCAGGCCATCGCCATCGCCCGCTATGCCAACGAAATCGGTGCCGACGCCATCGCCCACGGCTCCACCGGTGCAGGCAACGACCAGATACGTTTCGACATGACCTTCCTCGTCATGGCGCCGGGCGTGGAAATCATCACCCTCACCCGCGACAAGAAACTGTCGCGCCAGGAAGAGGTGGACTACCTCAACGCCAACGGTTTCTCTGCCGACTTCACCAAACTGAAATACTCCTACAACGTGGGCATCTGGGGTACCAGCATCTGCGGCGGCGAACTGCTCGACTCGGCCCAGGGATTACCCGAGGAAGCCTATCTCAAGCATGTGACCAAGAACGAAGAGAGCGAGCTGCGCATCACGTTCGAGAAGGGTGAGATAGCCGCCGTCAACGGCGAAGCGTTCGCCGACAAGGTGGCCGCCATCCAGAAGATTGAAGAGATTGGCGCAGCCTACGGCATCGGACGCGACTGCAACGTGGGCGACACCATCATCGGCATCAAGGGCCGTGTAGGATTCGAGGCCGCCGCACCCAAGCTCATCATCGAGGCTCACCGCCTGCTGGAGAAGTACACCCTCTCGAAGTGGCAGCAATATTGGAAAGACCAGGTCAGCAACTGGTATGGCATGTTCCTCCACGAGAGCCAGTATCTGGAGCCCGTCATGCCCGACATCGAGGCCATGCTCACCTCGTCGCAGCGCAACGTCAACGGCACCGCCATCCTGCGTCTGCGCCCGCTGGGCTTCGAGACCGTCGGCGTCGACTCGAAAGACGACCTGCTCAAGTCGAAACTCGGCGAATACGGCGAGATGCAACACGGTTGGACCAGCGAGGAAGCCAAGGGATTCATCAAGGTCAGTTCCACCCCGCTGCGCGTCTACTACGGCATCCATCCCGACGAAGAACGATAAAAAACAATATCTTTGCAACCTTTTCTACCGTTGATGCGTCTAACAGACAAATAACATTTTAAAACGAGAAAAATTATGGTTGACAAAAGACTCTTGCGTTCCGACGAACGCGTACTCGCCGGCGTTTGCGGCGGCATTGCAGAATATTTCGACGTAGACCCCACCATCGTACGGGTGCTCTACGCAGTGCTCACCTTCTTCACGGCATTCAGCGGAATCATACTCTACCCGATTCTATGGCTGATCATTCCGGGAAAGAAATGAAACAACATTTATGATAAAAATCGGAATCCTCGGTGGCGCAGGCTACACAGCAGGCGAACTCATCCGCCTGCTCCTGAACCACCCCCAGGCCGACATCAGCTTCGTCAACAGCGAGAGCAATGCCGGCAATCTTCTTACCGACGTTCACGAGGGCCTGTATGGCGAAACCGACATGCGCTTCACTTCCGAGATGCCCTTTGCCGACGTCGACCTGCTCTTCTTCTGCTTCGGTCACGGCAAGAGCGAAGCCTTCCTGAAGGAGCACACCATCCCCGACCACGTGAGAATCATCGACCTGGCCCAAGATTTCAGGCTCAAAGGCGACCATGACTACGTCTACGGTCTGCCCGAAATCAACAAGGCCGCCATCGCCAACGCCCGCCACGTGGCCAACCCCGGCTGCTTTGCCACAGCCATCCAGCTGGCCCTGTTGCCTGCCGCCAAGCTGAAGCTACTCACCAAAGACATCAGCGTGAACGCCATCACAGGCTCCACCGGTGCCGGACAGAAGCCCGGTCCCACCACGCACTTCTCGTGGCGCAACGATAATCTGAGCATCTACAAACCCTTCACCCATCAGCATCTGGCCGAGATCTATCAGAGTCTGAACCAGTTGCAAGGCACTCCCGCCATAGGAGGAAAAGGTGAGCCGACGGTCGACTTCATCCCCTATCGCGGGCCGTTTGCCCGAGGCATCTTTGCCACGGCCGTCGTCAAAGTCGGCAGTTCCATAGATTGCGACCCCGTGATAGCCTACAAAGAATTCTACCGCGACGCGGCTTTCACCCACTACACCGACAAACCCGTCGACATGAAGCAGGTGGTGAACACCAACAAATGTCTTGTCCATGCCGAGCTTTTCGACAACAAGCTGCTCGTCACCTCCACCATCGACAATCTGCTCAAGGGAGCTGTCGGCCAAGCCGTACAGAACATGAACCTAATGTTCGGTCTCGACGAGACGGCAGGATTGCGACTGAAAGCATCGGCATTCTAATTTTTCTATTAATACATCATGAATTTATTTGACGTTTACCCACTATTCGACATCAATATTGTGCGCGGACAGGGCTGCCACGTGTGGGACGACCAGGGCCAGGAATACCTCGATCTCTATGGCGGTCATGCCGTCATCAGCATCGGCCACTCCCATCCGCACTACATCCAGAAAGTCAGCGGTCAGCTGCAACAGCTCGGATTCTACTCCAACTCTGTCGTCAACACCCTGCAGCGCGACCTTGCCGAGCGACTCGGTCGCATCTCCGGCTACCCCGACTATCAGTTGTTTCTTATCAACAGCGGAGCCGAGGCCAACGAGAATGCGCTGAAGCTGGCCTCGTTTCACAACGGTCGCACCCGCATCCTCTCGGCCGAGAAAGCATTCCACGGCCGCACCTCGCTTGCCGTTGAAGCCACGCAAAACCCGAAAATCATCGCACCCGTCAACCAGAACGGCCACGTCAGCTATCTACCTCTGAACGAGATAGGCCCGTGGAAAGCCGAACTGGAGAAAGACGACGTGTGTGCCGTCATCCTCGAGTGCATCCAAGGCGTGGGCGGTATTCGCATGGTCACTCCCGAGTTTGCCCAGGAGCTTGCACGACTCTGTCGTCAGCACGGCACAGTGCTTATCTGCGACGAGATACAATGCGGCTACGGTCGCAGCGGCCGGTTCTTCGCCCACCAGTGGCTCGGCATACGTCCCGACCTCATCACCGTGGCCAAGGGCATTGCCAACGGTTTCCCCATGGGCGGACTGCTCATCTCGCCCGAGTTCAAACCCGAGTACGGACAACTCGGCACCACGTTCGGCGGCAACCATCTGGCCTGCTCTGCGGCCCTTGCCGTAATCGACGTGATGGAACAAGAGCATCTCGTCGAGAATGCCCACACCGTGGGACAATATCTGATGAATGAAATCGGTCAGCTGAAGAGCGAGAACATCAAAGACGTGCGCGGTCGCGGCCTGATGATTGGCATCGATCTGACCGTTCCGCAGAAAGAAGTGCGATCGGCACTCATTCATCGCCACCACATCTTTACCGGCTGCTCGGGCACCCACACGCTGCGCCTGCTGCCACCGCTCTGCATCACCCAGACAGAGGCCGACCAGTTTGTCGACGCATTGAGTCAAGTGGTATAGGCCAGTTTTTAGTTTTGTAGGGAAACTTTTTTACTTTTTCACCTTTTCACCCTTTCAACATTTCAACATTTCAACATTTCATTTATTTCCCTTATCTTTGCAAGCACAAACAAAAAACACTCTTGAAACATGAAGATTAAAACTGCCTTTAAGTCACAACGCACAGCGACGCTATATGCCGTCGTGCTGGCCGTTGTCAGCTCGCTGACGTTCGGCTGTCGCTCGTCACACCATGCCGTACAGGACACTCCCGCCACGACCAAAGTGCCCTGGTATGCCGACATGGCTGCGCTTGAATCGCAGCTGGCCAAGGCCATCGACGACGCCCGCGACCCCAACCCGACCCACATCTCCCACACGCTCATGCCCGTCCGCCAAGACTATCCCGGACAGGAGTGGATTGTTGTCGACGGCCGACCGATGGTGCTCGTCACCACGCTTGTCGATTCGAGCCGGCTCAAACGCTTCTTCAGCGGCGACGGTGCCTACCGCATCGACCGCGAGATGGGCACATGGGTCACCCTGCCTGCCGACTGGCAGCGCAAGAGCGCCATCTTCCAAGGACTCGACAGCATAGCCGCCCACATGCGCATGGTTCAGCTCTACGGCCTCAGCCCCGACTGCGACTACACGCTCATGGTGTCGTTCTATGCCGACCCCGAGGGCATGTTCCGGCCCGCAGCCGACCCCGACATCACCACCACGACCGTCGGCTTCGACTTCCCTGCCTATGCCGACGACAACCTCACCATCGGCGAGATCCACTTCCGCGAGTGGTTCCGCTACAGCTATGCCGGAGCCTACGAAGACGACACGCCCCTGCCCTGGACACGTCTGGGCTACACCTACGACTGGCATCCGGGAGCCTCGCGCGAAGGACTCTCCGAATACATCGTCGGCCACAACACCCTCATCAAGGTGAAGCACGTGGAGACAGCCTGGCAGTTCATTCAGAACCTGAGCAAGCGCAAGCGATAGACCAACGGCGCACAAGCCTCAACAACAACGCCACACCAACAGCCGTGAGTAAAAAAAGAACAGAACTCACGGCTGTTTTTCGATACATTATAGTTAATTGTTGTTAAATTAAACACATTCTTCTATATATTTACGGAAATTCTTTAACTTTGCAGTCAAAATCAATCCTATTACACAAAAAACCTTTTAATCAATCAAAGAAAAATGAAAAGAACACACATTTGGGGCATCATGCTCCTGATGTTTTCATGCATCGAAGGTCTGGCACAGCCAGCAGGCAACTCCATGAAAGTGAGCAAGGTCGTCAACGGCACAACAGTCGAGGTGACCTATCTGACCGACGACATCGTCCGAGTGGTGAAATACGTCGGCGAGGGAGCCATGCCCGAAAAGAAGACCTACTCGGTAGTGCTGAAAGAAAGTACCGCCAAGTCGCCGAACGTGACCGCCACGATTGACGATGCCACGGGCTGCGTGACCTTCAGCAACCGCAAGGGCGAGGTGCTGCTAAGCGAGAAGCAGGGCACCTCCACGTTCGAGCCTCGCAGCGAAGAGGTGAACAAGGGCAAGTATCGCATTGGCCAGACGTGGACGCTCGTGAAAGACGAAGACATCTACGGACTCGGCCAGCTGCGCAACACGAGCATGAGCTGGCGAGGCCGCAACCAGGGCATCTACAGTCGCAACACGTATAACGGCATTCCCTACTTCACGAGCAGCCGCGGCTACGGCCTCTACTGGGACAATGCCGGCAAGAGCAATTTCAAGGACTCGGCCGACGGCGCCTGCTTCACCTCAGAGGTGGGAGCCTTCATCGACTACTACTTCATCTACCGCGACGGCACGCAGGACGGCGTGATGGCCGGTGTGAGACAGCTGTCGGGCCAGGCCACCATGTTCCCCTTGTGGACGTTGGGCTTCTGGCAGTGTCGCGAGCGCTACAAGACCAGCGACGAGCTGGCGGGCGTGCTCGACAAATATCGCGAGTTGCAGATTCCCCTCGACGGCATCGTGCAAGACTGGCAATACTGGGGCTGCGACTCCAACTGGAACGCCATGAAGTTTCAGAATCCCTACTACATCAACAAGGTCGACGACCCGAAGTGGGCCCGTTTCCTGCCCGATGACCTCAAGCCGCTGGCCGAGGAATACAAGGCCAAGGGATTGCAGCCGCACCTGAAGAGTCCTGAAGAGATGATCAGCTACGTGCACAACAACAACGCCCACCTCATGATTTCCATCTGGCCCAGCTTCGGCATGTGGACCAAGCAGTATCAGGAGCTGAAGGCCATCGGTGCCCTGCTGCCCTTCGAGCAGTGGCCCCGCAACAAGGGTGTGCTCTGCTACGACCCGTTCAACCCCAAGGCCCGCGACATCTACTGGAAGCACCTGACAAACCTCTACAAGATGGGATTTGACGCCTGGTGGACCGACAACACCGAGCCCGACAACTTCAAGGAGTCGCAGGCCACCGACGACTACGCGACCTACGACGGTTCGTGGCTCTCGGTGAGAAACGCCTATGCGCTCATGACCAACCGAGGCATCTACGAGCACCAGCGTGCCATGAAGGGCAACAACAAGCGCAGCTTCCAGATGACCCGCGGCGGCACCTTCGGCATTCAGCACTACGGCACCCTCACGTGGAGCGGCGACATTGTGGCCTCGTGGGACGAGATGAAGAACCAGATACCCTCAGGCCTGAACTACACCCTTTGCGGCATTCCCTTCTGGAACACCGACATCGGCGGATTCTTCTACTATCCGTTCAAGCAGACGGGCAAGAACCCCGCCATACAGGAGCTGCAGACGCGCTGGACGCAGTGGGGCACGTTCATGCCCCTCATGCGAAGCCACTGCTCGTCGCCCATGATTAGCGAAATCTATGAGTTCGGACAGAAAGGCGACTGGGCCTACGACGCCATGGTCGACGCCATCCGCCTGCGCTACCGCCTGCTGCCCTACATCTACGCTATGGCCGGCAACGTGGTGCAGCACAGCGGCACCATGATGCGACCCCTCGTCATGGACTTCGCCGACGACCTGAAAGCCCGCCGACTGAACAACCAGTATATGTTTGGTCCGGCACTGCTCGTCAAGCCCGTCACCGACCCCATGTACACCTGGAAAGACGACAACCGCGAAGGCCACCTCATCTTCCCCGACGTGAAGAAGGCCACGGCTGCCACCTCGGTCTATCTGCCCGCAGGCACACGCTGGTACGACTTCTTCACCGGACAGGTCTACGACGGCGGAAAGACCATCACCCGCCCCACCCCCATCAACGAGATGCCCGTCTACGTGCGTGCAGGCAGCATCCTGCCCATGGGACCCGAAGTGCAATACTCCACCGAGAAGCCCTGGGACGAGCTCGAGCTGCGCATCTACCCGGGAGCCGACGGAACGTTCACCCTCTACGAAGACGAGGGCGACAACTACAACTATGAGCGCGGACAGTTCACCGAGATTCCCTTCACCTGGGACGACGCCACCCGCACCCTCACCATCGGACAGCGCCGCGGACAGTTCAAAGGCATGTTGCAGTCGCGCCGCTTCAACATCGTCGTCGGTGCCAAAGGCCAGCTGCCCGCCACGCAGTTCAACGCCACCGTCGACTACAACGGCACCGAGACCAGCGTGAAACTCTGAAAATGTTAAAATCGGCACGCGCCGGACAAAAATTTTAACATCGCTAAGCGGCGAAAATCGGACCGGTGGCACTGGTGTCCACCGAGAGCAAAATCGACAGCGAGAGAAAACAATACCATAAGTCGCTGATTATGAATCCCATAAGACCAACGAGTCTTGTGGGATTTTTGTGTTCCCACCCTGAAACATATATGTTTCGGGTTGCGAAAGACCGTCTTTCGGGTGGTGAAAGCTAAGCTTTCGGGGTGCAAAAGACCGTCTTTCGCAACCCGAAAGATATATCTTTCGCAAGTGAAGAGTGAAAAATGATAAGTGAAAAGTGGTTTTTTGAGGCAAAAAAGGCCCTAAAACGCCTAATTTGGAGGTCTGAACAAAATGTTAAATCGGAAACGGCGTTTTAACAATTCCGACGGTGAAAGATATAGCTTTCGCACCCGCCGTTAAGATTTTTTTACAAAAGTCACGCATCCCCCATTGCTCACCGTTCACTGCCGACGCTCCGCCGGTTTTCTAAAAAAAAGGCCTCAACTTTGTTTATAAAGAAAAAAAACACTACCTTTGCAGAAAATCTTAAAATCAGAAAAAAATTACTATGGATTTACTGCAACAAATTGTAGCACGGGCGAAGAGCAACAAGCAGCGCATCGTGCTCCCCGAAGCAACCGAAGAGCGCACACTCACGGCTGCCGACCGCGTGCTGGCCGACGACCTGGCCGACCTCATCCTCATTGGCAACATCGCCGAGATTCACGACCTGGCCAAGCGCCTCGGACTGAAAAACATCGACAAGGCCACACTCATCGACCCCGAGAACTGCGAACGCAGCGAGGAGTATGCCCAGCTGCTCTGCGAACTGCGCAAGAACAAAGGCATGACCATCGAGCAGACACGCGAACTGGTGAAGAACCCGCTCTACCTGGGCTGCATGATCATCAAGACCGGCGGCGCCGACGGACAAATCTCGGGAGCACTCTCCACCACCGCCGAGACACTGCGCCCCGCCCTGCAAATCATCAAGTGCCAGCCCGGCATCACCTGCGTCAGCGGAGCCATGCTGCTCATCACCAAGCAACCGCAGTATGGCGAAGACGGCATCCTCGTCATGGGCGACGTAGCCGTCACACCCATGCCCGACGCCGACCAGCTGGCACAGATAGCCGTCTGCACAGCACAGACCGCCCGCTCGGTAGCAGGCTTCGAAGAGCCCTACGTGGCCATGCTCAGCTTCTCGACCAAAGGCAGCGCCAAGCACGAAGTCGTAGACAAGGTGGTTGAAGCCACCCGACTGGCACGCAAGCTCGAGCCCACGCTCCAGATCGACGGCGAGCTGCAGGCCGATGCCGCACTCGTGCCCTCGGTGGGACAGAAGAAAGCACCGGGCAGCCACATCGCCGGACGCGCCAACGTGCTCGTCGTGCCCAACCTCGAAGTGGGCAACATCGGCTACAAGCTGGTGCAGCGTCTCGGCGACACCATAGCCATCGGACCCATCCTGCAAGGCATCGCCCGACCCGTCAACGACCTCTCGCGCGGATGCTCGGTCGACGACATCTACTACATGGTGGCCATCACCGCATGCCAAGCCATGGACGCAAAATAAACAAAATAAATAATTCTTATGAAAATATTAGTTCTTAACTGCGGAAGCTCGTCAATCAAGTATAAACTCTACGACATGGACGACGAGCGCGTGCTCGCCCAAGGCGGCGTTGAGCGCATCGGCCTCGACGAAGCATTCCTGAAACTCACTCTGTCCAACGGCGAGAAGAAAGTGCTCATGCACGACATGCCCGACCACAAGGAAGGCGTGAACTTTGTGTTCCAAACCCTGCTTAGCAACGAATACGGAGCCATCAAGAGCCTCGACGAAATCGACGCCGTAGGCCACCGCATCGTGCAGGGCGGCGACCTCTTCGAGAAAAGCTGCATCGTCACGAAAGAAGTGGAAGACGGCATCGAGAGCCTCTGCGACCTGGCACCCGTCCACAACGCCGGACACCTGCGCGGCATACGCGCCGTGAACCACCTCATGCCACAAGTGCCGCAGGTCACCGTGTTCGACAATGCGTTCCACGCCACCATGCCGGCCTATGCCTATCTCTACGCCGTGCCCTACGAGTTCTACCAGAAATGGCACGTGCGCCGCTACGGCTTCCACGGCACCAGCCACCGCTACGTGTCGCACCGCGTGGCCGAGCTCATGGGCCGCGACATACGCGACCTGAAGATTGTCACCTGCCACATCGGCAACGGCGCATCGGTAGCCGCCATCAAAGACGGCAAGGTCATCGACACCTCGATGGGCCTCACCCCGCTGGCAGGCGTCATGATGGGATCGCGCTGCGGCGACATCGACCCCTCGGCAGTCACCTACCTCATGCAGAAGACCGGCATGCAGCCGCAGGAGATGGCCGACTTCCTGAACAAGCAGAGCGGCGTGCTCGGCATCACAGGCATCTCCAGCGACATGCGCGAGATTGAGAGTGCTGCCGCCGAAGGCAACGAACGCGCCCGACTGGCCCTCGACATGTATAACTACCGCATAAAGAAATACATCGGAGCTTACGCAGCAGCCATGGGCGGACTCGATGTCATCGTATGGACCGCCGGCGTCGGCGAGAACCAGGTCGGTACACGCCTCGAAGCCTGCTCTGGTCTGGAGTTCCTCGGTGTGAAGATGGATGCCGAAGCCAACAACTGCCGCGGCAAAGAGCGACTCATCTCAGCCCCCGACTCCCGCGTTCAGGTGTGGGTCGTACCCACCGACGAAGAACTCGTCATCGCCCGCGACACCAAAGAACTGGTGGAAAAGAGCTGAAAAGTTCTATGAACATACTTCCACTGTTATAGCAATGCCCCCGAAAGTTTTACAACTTTCGGGGGCATTATCAATATAGGTTCTTTCACTCGTCATTTTGCCATGCTGGTCACTGCGTTGGGAGTGACGACGGCTTGATGGGCCGACTGCTGGGCAATGGTGGCAGCGCCTGCCGACACACCCTGCGGACGAAACGCTCTGCCGACTGCTGTCTTTCCCGTCACGGCTTCGAGCCATGTGCAGGCTGCGATGTAACGCCCGATGCCGAAGTCGAGGTGATAGCCGTCGCGCGTGAGATTGTTGCCCAGACTACTTGTGCGGGCATTCTGTATGGCCGTGCCCGAAGGAACGACGAACGACAGCACAGCATGACGCTTCACTGCCCTTTCCACGGCATCGACAATCGCCGCATACATCGTCGCCTGGTCTTTCCCGTAATGGGCAAAGCCGCCGTGCGTAGAGTCGGGCGCATAAGCCCAGGTCTGATGGAAGCCCAGCTTCACGCTCGGGTTCGTCGCTAGGGCACGCACATAGCCGATGAGATAGCTGAGGTAAGGCTCGTAGGTCTCAGGCCGTCCCGAGTCCTGACTCACCTGCTGCAACGTAATCACGTCCCACGGCTCGTCGGCAATAATCGTGCGCAGAGCCTGGTCCTTTGTATCCGTCTTCGTGCCACCGACAATCTTCCTGTAGCCGAACGTGCTGTTGCCGCCGCTCACCTCGCGCCAGTGCGACTCCAGCCCCTGCCCGCCACGGTAGGCATTGCCGATAATCAGTTCCACACCACTCTCCTTGGCCAACTCGTAGAGGTATTGCTCTACGGCATCCTCGGAGAAACTGTTGCCGATGGCCAGCACGCGTAGCGTGTCGACACGGTCGTCAGCCTGTCGGGCATCGGCCATGCCATGCAGGAAAAGCACGGCAGTCAATAAAGTTAAAACAAATCGTTTCATTCTTTCCGTATTCTAAAAATTATTTGCGTTAACGACAACGTTAACATTAAAAACCGCTGACAAAGATAGCGAAATAGCATTAGGAGTCCAAATTTATTAACATTAAAAAACAAAAAAAAGAGGATAGCCTTCTTGAAAGTCCTATCCTCTTTTTGCTGTCGGGGCGTTAGCCCGGCGGCAATGCGCGGAAAAACGATTATTTTCCGTGGTGCTCGTCAGAAACAGTCAGTTTCTTACGACCCTTGGCGCGACGCGAAGCCAATACGCGACGGCCGTTCTTCGTTGCCATGCGCTCGCGGAAGCCATGCTTGTTCACGCGGCGGCGGTTGTGCGGCTGAAATGTTCTTTTCATCTTCTTTTATCTTTTAATTTTGTTATTGTTTCTTTCTCGTGAAGTCAAAAAACACGGAGTTCGGGCTGCAAAATTACGCATAATTTTCGAAATAGCAAAGAATTATGCGTTTTTTTGCCTTGAAAAGATGAGTTTTTTATAAAAATGTAGTACCTTTGCAGCCGTAAAATGCGTTTTTTGGGGCAGAACTGTACATAAAACCATAAGCAGAACTATACATAAAACAATAAAAACAAAAAGTTATGATTAAGTCACAAGACATCAAAAAGGGCACTTGCATCCGCATGGACGGCAAGCTGTACTTCTGCATCGACTTCCTGCACGTAAAGCCGGGAAAGGGTAACACCATCATGCGCACCACGCTGAAAGACGTTGTCAGCGGCCGCGTGTTGGAAAAGCGTTTCAACATTGGCGAGGCTCTCGAGGATGTTCGCGTTGAGCGTCGTCCCTATCAGTACCTCTATCTTGAGGGCGAGGACTACATCTTCATGAACCAGGAGACCTACGACCAGATTCCCATCGCCAAGGACCTCATCACTGGCGTTGAGTACATGAAGGAAGGCGACGTGGTTGAGGTGGTCAGCGATGCCGACACCAACACTATTCTCTACGCCGAGATGCCGGTGAAGACCACGCTGCGCATCACCCACTCTGAGCCAGGTATCAAGGGCGACACCGCCACCAACACGCTGAAGCCCGCCACACTGGAGACTGGCGTTGAGATTCGCGTGCCCCTCTTCATCGAGGAAGGCGAGCTCGTGCTGGTCGACACCCGTGACGGAAGCTATCTGCAGCGCGTGAAAGAGTAAAGCAATGCATAATTTTCACGACGCGGCAGCTCGTTTATGCGTTATGAATTATGAATTATGCATTAAAAAAGATGAACTATTCCATCATTGTTCCCGTCTACAACCGTCCAGACGAGGTCGACGAGTTGTTGCAAAGCTTGACGGCCCAGACCGAGAAAGACTTTGAGGTTGTCGTCGTGGAAGACGGGTCGACACTGACATGCGAGGATGTCTGCAAACAATATGCAGGCATCCTCGACTTGCATTATTACGACAAGCCGAACAGCGGACCCGGCCAGAGCCGCAACTACGGTGCCGAGCGTGCCCGGGGCGACTACCTCATCATCTTAGACAGCGACGTGGTGCTGCCCGTCGACTATCTGAGCAACATCAAGCGCCATCTCGCCGAGGGCACCGATGCCTTCGGCGGTCCCGACCGCGCACACCCCTCGTTCACACCCATACAAAAGGCCATCAGCTACTCGATGACCTCGTTCTTCACCACGGGCGGCATCCGCGGCGGCACGTCGAACACATCGAAGCCGAAGCGCAAGGCGCTCGACAAGTTCTACCCGCGCTCGTTCAACATGGGCATCCGCCGCGAGGTCTACCAGGATCTGGGCGGTTTTTCCAAAATGCGCTTCGGCGAGGACATCGACTTCTCCTATCGCATTGTCGAAGCAGGCTACGCCACGGCCCTCATCCCCGAGGCGTGGGTGTGGCACAAGCGGCGCACCGACCTCAGGAAGTTCTGGCGGCAGGTGTTCAACAGCGGCATCGCCCGCATCAACCTCACGAAGCGTCATCCCGGCACGCTGAAGCTTGTCCATCTGCTGCCCGCCGTGTTCACCGTCGGCGTCATCGGTCTGCTGCTCGCCGCCATTCTCGCTTTACTTTTCAACCTTCGACTGGCTCTTCTTGCCCTCAGTCCTCTCCTGATTTACTCGCTACTCATCCTCATCGACTCTACCTGCCGCAACCGGAGCCTCCTCGTCGGATTGCTCTCCGTGCCTGCCGCCTTCGTGCAGCTCATGGGCTACGGCTGCGGATTCCTGCAAGCCGTATGGCGCCGCATCGTCAAACGCCAGGACGAGTTCACCGCCTACGAAAAGAACTTCTATTCATAGTGGATAGTGGATAGTGTAGAGTGTAGAGTTATGATTACTTTTACTTTTTAAAAACCTAAAAGAAAAATTTTTTAAAACCTAAGAGAAAAATGAAGAGTGTAGAGTTATGTTTTACTTAAAAATAAACCTAAGAGAGACATGGAGAGAAAGAAGAGCATCCTGAAGATTAAGTCAGAAGCCTATGCCGTAAGAATCATCAATCTACATAAATACTTACGCACAGATAAACACGAGACCATTATGTCTAAACAAATCTACCGAAGTGGGACAAGTATTGGGGCAAATATTGCGGAGAGCACAAACGCACAAAGCGGTTTCGACTTTATCAACAAACTGAGCATCGCTCTTAAAGAAGCTAATGAAACCGAGTATTGGCTTAAGAACCTGTATCAAGGTGAATATATCAATAAAGCCGGATTTGAATCCATGATGAACGATAACGAAGAACTGACAAAAATGCTGGTCAGTTCTATCAAGACTATGAAACAAAAATTGGGAATCGATGACACAACACGTTAAAGACAAGGAATCTGACGGGCAACTCGCCAAAAGTAATCATAACTCTACACTCTCAACTCTACACTCTCAACTGAAAAAGCTGACGATTGCCAACTGGGCGGAGGAGGACCGGCCGCGCGAGAAGCTGCGCGATCTGGGTGCCGAGATGCTGAGCGATGCCGAACTGCTGGCCATCCTCATCGGCTCGGGGTCGACGAAAGAGACCGCCGTGGAGCTGATGAAGCGCATACTGAACACCTGCAACAACAACCTCAACACGCTGGGCAAGAAGACCATCCACGAGCTGTGTGCCTTCAACGGCATCGGCGAGGCCAAGGCCATCACCATCCTTGCCGCCTGCGAGCTGGGCAAGCGCCGCCAACGCGAGAAGGCGGAGGAACGCCCCGACATGGGGTCGGCCACCGCCATCTATAACTATATGCACCCGCGCATGCAGGACCTCGACGTCGAGGAGGCCTGGGCTCTGCTCATGAACCAGAACTACAAGCTCATCCGCGCCGTGAAGATCTCGCACGGGGGCATCTCCGAGACTGCCGTCGACGTGCGCATCATCATGCGCGAGGCCATCCTCGCCAATGCCACCGTGCTCGCCATCTGCCACAACCACCCCTCGGGCAACAACCAGCCGAGCATCGACGACGACCGCCTGACGAAGCGCATAAAGCAGGCCTGCGAAACCATGCGCATCTATTTCCTCGACCACGTCATCGTCACCGACGGCCGCTACTACTCCTACAACGAGCAGGGGAGAATCTAAGCCCCCCTCCGACAGACCTCACCCGAAAGCCACCCGAAGGGGGAGGAGAATAGCGCAGCGGATGAACACGGAGAGACACGGATAAATCTTCGTTAGCATGTAGGGACGCGGCG
>CACYRB010000051.1 GCA_902776685.1 uncultured Prevotellaceae bacterium | reverse complement strand
TGATTCTTTTCATTATTCTCATATTTTTTTCGGTTTGGCTAAAACGTTAATGCGCACTGTATGCCCAGTGCGTTCTGCTTGATGCGGTTGCGCCCGGCGGGGTTGCTGATGATGGCGGGCTCAACGCGCAGGCTGAGGTCGTCGCTCAGGTCGAACTCTGAGAGCGAGGCGTCGACATAAGCGTCGACCACCGAGAGGGCATAGACGCCGACGAGGGCGAAGAAGCTGAGGTCGCGCCAACGGCGGTATTTGTCTTTTCTGTTCTTGAAGAGTTTCTCGTAGCGGCTCTGGTTCTGGTCGTTGATTTGCGCCCCGAGATGCAGGAACTGGTTGTAGCTCTCGGTCTTCGGGTCGTTGTCCATGAGGTCCATATAAGCCTGCGAGTAGTCTTTATACATCTGGTTGTTCCATCGCATGGCATAGGCGCAGCCCACGAATCCGCCGTAGACAATGGGTAGCTTCCAGTATTTCCGGTTGTAAATCTGTCCGCCTCCGGGGATGACCAGTGCCAGCCACATGGCGCGTTTCGGGTTGGGCCGCCACGTGCTCCAGTCGCGCTTCACGCGTTTCGATACCGAGTCGTTGGCTGCGGCAGTCTGCTCTGCATCGGCGGGATAGACGATGCGCATTTCCGATGTTCCGTCGCCGGTCTGCAGGCGTTCGACGGGAACAATCTCGTCGCCAAACTCGTCGTATCTCACCGAGTCGTTCGGGTAGATGACCTGTGCCGAGGCAATGGTTGCCAGCAGCAGGGCGATGAGGGTTATACAGATGCGCGTCAGCTTCACGATAGTCGTCTCTTTTTTTGTTTTGATATTAAACTTTCAATTTGTCGAACACGGCGATGATGTGCTCCAACTCGTCTTCGCTGGCAAAGGGAATGGTGATTTTTCCCTTGCCTTTCGGCGAGATCGTCATCTGCACTTTGGTGTTGAGGAAGGAGGTGAGCCGTTTTTTGAGCACGTTGAACTCTTCGGGCAGTCGCTGGCGGGCGGCAATCTTCTTCTTGCCGGTCTCCAGATCTTCGCCGTTCTTCAGACGTTGCACCAGTTCCTCCACCTTGCGCACGGAGTAGCCGTTTTTCTGTACTTCCTTGAACAGCTTGATTTGTAGCGAGGGGCTGTCGACGGCAAGCAGTGCGCGGGCGTGTCCCATGTCGATTTCTTTCTTCTGCAGTGCCATCTGCACTTGTGCCGGTAGCTTGAGCAGGCGCAGGTAGTTGGCGATGGCGGCGCGGCTCTTGCCTACACGCTCCGATACTTTCTCCTGTGTCATGCCGTCGCCGTCGAGCAGGTGCTCATAGGCCAATGCAATCTCGATGGCGTTGAGGTCTTCGCGCTGAATGTTCTCCACGAGCGCCATTTCCATGACGTTCTCATCTTTGATGGTTCTGATGTAGGCTGGTATGGCGGTCAGTCCGGCTATCTGCGACGCGCGCCACCGGCGCTCGCCGGCGATGATCTGGAAGCGCTGGTCGTCGACCTGTCGCAGCGTGATGGGCTGAATGATGCCTATCTGCTTGATGCTGTTGGCCAGCTCCTGCAGCGCCTCGGGGTCGAACTCTCGACGCGGCTGGTTAGGGTTGGCTTCGATCTGGCTGATGGGTATCTCGTTGATGGTTGAGCTACCCTTCGTGTGTACGCCGGTAGTGTCGATAAGCGCATCGAGACCTTGTCCGTGTTCTATCTCGTCGAGTCCTCTGCCGAGTGCGCTTTTGGCTTTGCTGGTGTATTTTTTCTTTACGGCCATTTTGAAAAATTGAAAAATTGAAAAGTTGAAAAGTTGGGACTGTCATCCGTTAACTCCTTGAGCCGCAGGCTCATTAACTCCTGCTAACTCCCATTAACTCCCTATTTATTCTTATTAATGATTTCGTTTGCCAGTGCCAGATAGTTCTTGCTTCCGGTCGATGTGGCGTCGTAGAGAATGGCTGGCAGTCCGTGAGAGGGTGCTTCGCTGAGCTTCACGTTGCGTTGGATGACGGTCTTGAACACCAGTTCCTGGAAGTGGCGCTTTACCTCGTCGTAGATCTGGTTGGCCAGTCTGAGACGTGAGTCGTACATGGTCAGCAGGAATCCCTCAATCTCGAGTTTCGGGTTGAGGCGGCTCTTCACAATCTTGATGGTGTTGAGCAGTTTCGAGATGCCTTCGAGCGCGAAGTATTCGCACTGCACGGGTATGATGACCGAGTCGGCCGCCGTGAGTGAATTGACGGTGATGAGTCCGAGCGACGGAGAGCAGTCGATGAGGATGTAGTCGTAGTCGTCGGCTACGGGTGCGAGCAGTTTTTTGATGACGTTCTCACGATTTTCCACGTTAATCATTTCAATCTCGGCGCCAACGAGGTCGATATGACTGGGCAGCACGTCAAGCCCTTCGATGTCGGTGGTGTAGATGGCGTCGTAAACGTCGGCATGGTTGACGAGACACTCGTAGAGCGAGCAGTCGATTTCTTTGAGGTCAACACCCAGACCGCTCGAGGCGTTGGCCTGCGGGTCGGCATCAACAAGCAGCACACTCTTCTCCAGTGTGGCCAGCGAAGCCGCCAGATTCATTGCTGTGGTTGTTTTGCCAACTCCTCCTTTCTGGTTGGCTAATGCTATTATTTTTGCCATGACTTTGTATCTGTCGAAAACGAATTAGATTGCAAAGGTACGATTAAATGAGCGAAAAACCAAATTTTATTTGAGTTTTTCTTCGCAAGCGAAGCGTACTAAAGAAACGATTTCCGAATGATAGTACCTTCGACGATAGTCAAAGGTACGATTAAATGAGCGAAAACCCCAAATTTTATTTGAGTTTTTCTTCGCAAGCGAAGCGTACTAAAGAAACGATTTCCGAATGATAGTACCTTCGACGAAGCCAAAGATACGAAAAAAGATGAATGTAGAATGATGATACCTGATTTTTTTTTAGTAATTTTGCGCACGATAACAAAGTTTTATATATGACAGAAAGAAAACCTTTGATACTGATAGCCAACGACGACGGCTTCGAGGCTAACGGCATCCGCAGTCTTGCGCAGATGGTTGCGCCGTTGGGCGAGGTGTTGGTGTGTGCTCCCGACGGTGGTCGCTCGGGCTTTGGCTGTGCGTTCACGGCCGACCATCCGTTGCGGCTCATCCGTCGCGAGCCTATCGGCGACGTGCCGGTGTGGTCGTGTTCGGGTACACCGGTCGACTGCGTGAAGATTGCCATCGACCAGCTGCTCGACGGGCGTATACCCGACCTGGTGCTCGGCGGTATCAACCACGGCGACAACTCTACCGTCAATAACCACTACTCCGGCACGATGGGCATTGCCAAGGAGGGCTGCATGAAATATATTCCCTCGATAGCCTTCTCGTCGTGCGACTACAATCCGAAGGCCGACCTCAGCCCGCTTACTTCCTATGTGCAGCAGATTTGTCGCATGGTGTTGCAACACGGACTGCCGAAGGGCATCTGCCTGAATGTGAACTTCCCGGCGGGCAGCAGCTTCGAGGGCATTCGCGTATGCCGCATGACGTGGGGTCGATGGGTGAAAGAGGTCGACAAGTGCCACCACGAGCGTGGCTACGACTATTACTGGATGGTAGGTTACTACGAGAACGACGAGCCCGAGGCCGAAGACACCGACCAGTGGGCGCTTAGTCACAACTATGTGGCGGTCACACCGACCAATATCGATGTCACAGCCTACGATTATATGAAGACACTCGAGGACTATATCTCATGAAATATTATCTCATAGTTGGCGAGGCATCTGGCGACCTTCACGCCTCGGGCCTGATGCGCTCTTTGCAGTGCGAAGACCCTGAAGCCGAATTCCGTTTTTTCGGCGGCGACCTCATGACGGCCGTCGGCGGCACCCGTGTGCGACATTATAAGGAACTGGCCTACATGGGTTTTGTGCCCGTGCTGCTACATCTGCCGACGATATTCCGAAACATGCGGCAGTGTAAGCGCGACATTCACGAGTGGCAGCCTGATGTGGTCATCCTCGTCGACTATCCCGGCTTTAACCTCAGCATTGCAAAATATGTGCACCGCCACAAACTGGCTAAGGTGTTCTACTACATCTCGCCGAAAATATGGGCGTGGAAGGAGTGGCGCATCCGCGACATCAAGCGTAACGTCGACCAGCTGTTCAGCATCCTGCCTTTCGAGGTACCCTTCTTCGAACAGAAACACCACTATCCCATTCACTACGTGGGCAATCCCACCGTGGAGGAGGTGAACAGCTTTAGGAAGACATGGCCGATGGAGCGCGACAGCTTCTACCGCCACAACACCCTCTCCGAGGAGCGCCCCCTGCTGGCCCTGCTCTGCGGCAGCCGGAAGCAGGAAATCAAAGACAACCTGCCCGCCATGCTTGCCGCCACCGACAGCCTTGCCGACCGCTACACCGTTGTCGTGGCTGGCATGTCGACCGTGGGCAACGACTATTATCGTCCGTTCCTCGAAGGCCACAACGTCAAGCTCATCCTCGACCAGACCTACGGCCTGCTCTGCGAAGCCACCGCAGCCCTCGTCACCAGCGGCACCGCCACGCTTGAGACGGCACTCTTCAACGTGCCGCAAGTGGTGTGCTACGAGACTCCCATCAAGCACATCGTGCGCTTCGCCTTCCGCCATATCATCCACGTAAGATTTATCTCGCTCGTCAACCTCATCGCCGACCGCGAGGTAGTGCCCGAACTGCTGGCCGACCGCTTCTCGGTCGACAATATCAGCACCGAGCTCGCACGCATCCTCCCCGGAGGCGAGGGCCGACAGCCGATGCTCGACGGCTATGCCGAGGTGCACCGCCGCCTGGGTACCGACGTGGCGCCCGACAACGCCGCCCGCATCATGGTTGAAAAGTTAGTCCATAGTTCATAGTCCATAGTTCACAATTCACAATTCTGATTGTTAATAATTGTAAATTTTGACACTGAATTGTTAACAGATTCTGTTCACTTTTTTCTTCATTCTAGAGAAAGAAAAAGGTGATTTTCGGAAAAAATGAGGTTCATTTTCAAAAAAGGTATATGTTTTTTCTCATAAAGGTATGCTTTATGGGTCATAAAGCATACCTTTATCGACCGCAAAGTTATGCTTTTTAGCCCGAAAATTTAAAGGTTACAGCCAGTTGCCGACGGTTATCGGCGGCAAAAAATTGCACACTTTCATCCCTCATCCCTCATCTCTCATCTGTCTGCGATAGCTGACGCATTGCACACGCATATGTGAAAAATTTGCGGACACAGATTTTTTTTTCGAAAAACCTTCAAATTTCATGTTAAAAAGAAGCACCGAATTGTTAAGAATTGTAAACGTAGAACCTCGTTTGATTACAATGTGCATGGAGAAATAAACGCAACAAGTAGCACAATCGCAAAAAATAACCCAAATTTCTTCATCCCTCTAAACTCCTAAATCTCCAATTCTGAATGATGCATTATGATTTCTCCGTAATTCTCCGTGTTCATCCGTTGCATCTTATTTTTCCGCAATATCACTTCTATCTTTGCTATATATTTTATAACGTTTTTATTCTGCCTTATTCAGTACACGTCACCAGAATCACTTACTACTGCCCCAACAGGCTGTCCAGTTGTGCCTGTAGTTCCTCGCGGTTAGGCAGATAGAGCTGATATCGAGCAGCGAATAGTTGGTTGTCTATACCCTGCAAGGCATACTCCATCAAGAGTTCGTCTTTCCTTGCTCCAAGCACAATGCCTACTGGCGGATTATCATCCGGCTGACAAACTTCGTTCTTGAAATAGTTAAGATAGAGATTCATCTGACCAATGTCGCTGTGCTTTATCTCTGCCCGCTTCAGGTCAATCAGTACGTAACACTTCAATATGCAATGGTAAAAAACCAAGTCCACCTTGAAACGACGACTTCCAATAGGAACAACATACTGTCTGCCAATAAAGGCAAAGCCGCGCCCCAGCTCCAACAGAAATTGCTCCATGTGAGCCTTCAGCGCATCTTCTAGATCTTTCTCCTTGTAGCGTTTCTGCTTGGGAAGCCCGGCAAACTCCAGCACGAACGGGTCGCGGATAATATCCGATGCCGCCTGCACCAGATGCCCCTCGTTTGCAAGTGCCAACACACCCTCTTTGTCCGTACTCAATGCCAGTCGCTGGAATAGCGACGAACTTATCTGTCGCCTCAGCTCCCTCACCTTCCATCCCTCGTTGATACACTCCTTCATGTAGAACTGCATTTCCAGAGGGTCAGTGCACTTGAGCAACTCCAGATAATGGCTCCATGTCAATTGTCCAGACACTGTCTGGATTTTTGGGAACCGCACATAGAAGAGCCTCATATTAAACAGATTAGACCGGGAATATCCCTTTCCTCTAAGTCTGGTCAGATCTCTTGACAAGTTTGTTAATAGTTGTTTGCCGTACTCAGCCTTAACATTCCCGTGCTGTTCATACTCAACAATATATCTGCCAGTCTGCCAGTTGGCATCCAGCAGTTCTGTGTTCACAGCAACCGCCGCTTTTCCTTTAGCTTTTTCCCATACATCCGAAATAAGAGAGACAAGTCTCACATATTCAGAGTCATCAGCTTGTAAAAAGCCTTTCGATGTTGTTAAATCATTATTCATATCTCGTTCTTCTTTTATATGCTTATAACGTTTTTATTCTTTGCTTTGTTATCTTTTTTCATTGCTCCAACCAACTTTTAGGATCCTTCTACCAACTTCAGTTCAGGATGCATCAGCACAACCGCAAAAAGTAAACCTAATTACTTCATCAGTCTTAACTCCTAAATCTCCAATTCTGAATGATGCATTATGATTTCTCCGTAATTATCACCCTTTCTTTTTTGCTATTAATCAGATACGCTTTTCTCATCCAAAAGTCGTATAAACCTTGTTCCTAGCCAATTATACTTTCACTCTCGTCATTATGTTTGTCTTTGTTCTTGAGCACCGCTTCCTTGCTGGTGTTTGCATAGCAGTAAACACAGAAATGGCGACAGGTATTATACATACCAATGTCTTTGCTGACCATACAACCACAAATCTTCCGCTGTCCAGTGTCTTTGACATTTTTTTGCTTCTGTGGAATGGGGGGAATTTCCCCAAACATATCCTTTTCTGGCCATTTCAGAGTGTGAAGGTAGTATACTAGTTCCTTATCGTCTGCAAAGATGCGCTTCATTAATTCACCGTCAATGCAGCGATTGTGTTCAATTCCATATGCTTCCAAGTCAATATCCTCAGCACATGTAGCCATTTCAACATCCCATCCATCGTTATGCCATGCTTCACGGATTTTCTTGAGTCCTTCAACTATTTCGATTCGTTGAGCATGATTAGCCTCCGCATTTTCAACATCTTCTTTTGTAAAGCACATGGTTTCTTTAACAAGATTGTTCTGAACTTTACGATATGCCTTTACGTCGACGAAGCTAAACACCAGCTTGTCGGTATATCCCTTTAATTTGTTACCAATATTCCAAATTCTTTTCAGCAATTCTCTCGGCCCTATGTTTGGTGTAATAATGAGCGGATCAAATCGCCATATTACCCTTTCTTTGCCGATGAGACGTGACAACTTCTTGAAAGCTTCCACACGCTCATTTACAGAAGGTACATTTGGCTCGAATCCTTCTTTCTCATAATCATTCAATGTCACTTGGAAATAGTAATGTATACCTCTTTTGTCAAGTTCAGACAAATAAGGAATAATGGGCGCAGGATTCTTTGTCCAGAACACAACAACCCGACATCTTTCAAAAGAGATATACATCTTTTGCTGATTGAATGGATTATACCATGCGCAATAGCCTTTAGCCAAACGGTTGAAGAACCATCTGGCATAAAAGGCCGGTATATCTGTCGAGCGGCTGGCAGATATAATGACAGGTGCTGTAGCTTCAACGCTTTCACTAAAATCTGTATTTATTGTTATTCGTTCATTCATATCAATCAACAAGGATTAAACTGCCTGATTCTAATTCTAAAATGCAGCCACATTTAGGGCATCCATCCGAAGGACTCCATGCAAGTGCTTGTCCATTACACGATTCACATTTAATATTGTTGATGCTATTATTGAATCTTGCATACCTCTCAAATGCAGGGTCTTCTACAGCTTTCATTAACTCATGCATCTTTATATATTCCGCGTATTCCTTTCTCTGAAGATATTTGAACAATTTCTCCCCAAAAATTTTTTTAGTCCACTTGACTGCGCCATGATTTGATGTTTTACCATAATACAGTGACTCTTCACCTTTTATAACTTCACCTTGAAACCAAGATACATCTTTTATGAATACTTCTTGAAAATCTTCAGAAACAGCTTTTGAAAGAAGATTGGGCAAAGCATTATCCTTTTCATAAGAATAATCTTTGTTAGTCAAATCATCATCTCTGAATGACCAATTTCTCCGAAACACTTTCTTACATCTTGGACATAAATAGTAATGCCCAGCTCCACTCATTAAACTATAGTCACCATCTTTCGATGACATAATAGCAAAATCACATTGTTTGCATTTATATAGATATAAGCATGCCATAGAGATAAATATAGTAATAATATTCTAAAAACTATATACAATTATCTCGAATCTGTTTGATTATTAAATCAATGTCCAAATCGGCATAAAGTTTATTTTTCCACGTCAGATCCTTTCCATTTGAACTTGATTTAAGCGTCTTCCCATCAACGAGGTGTTTTTGGAAATCAGCGAGAAGTTCATTATAACTCCTATGATCAGAATATTTAGGATCTAATACCCATTCCAAATCTTTTCTAATAGCATTTTCCGTTTTTCCTGTTATAGATGGGCTCACAGATTTGACAATCTCTAGAATTTGTGTAATGTTCGAATGTTCAAACCTGACCTTTTGTGGGAAAGATATGGATTTCCCAGGCATTCTTGACAATTCATCAGTAGTGCTTTCAAAAAAACTCGGTTCCTTATAGTGATTATCTTTGTTACCAACATTCCTCGTAGTTTTGGTGGGTTTCCAATTGGGATACAATTCCTTTTGGAGAAAGGGGAAAATGCCTTTTTTCAGACTCTCCATTTCCGTTGCAATCATAGTGATGAATGTAACACCATCGTTTTGGGCTTTATCAATAGCATTATCTATAACCTGCTTGTCAATATCGGAGATTTTTGCTCGCGGATGCATATCAACAATCGATTGAACTTTTTCTCTTAAAATCTCCGTTTCATTTATTGGGGTAGCGACAGTTATTTCATTTCTCTCAGTTTTGTATTCGTTGTCAGCAACAAGAGAAGGTTCATTTTCAATTATTGCTGAATTCCCAAATGTAGGGTCAATCCCATGCAACTGTCCATAGATTTCTTTGTACACCTCAGCTATATATTTTCGATTATCACGTAAACCGAACAAGTTATCTGTAAAATCCCTTGTAAGATTTGCAAATCCATTAAGTTCTCCATAAAATGCAAAGGCCATGCGATAATCTGACATTAGCTTGCTCTGCATAAAGCTGCGTAGTTGCTCCCAGTCACTGCCTTTTGCTAGAACGGCAGCAATTGAAGAAAACAGATCGTTTTTCCAGGTTATAGAAGATTCTTGACCTCTAATATATCTGCGCATCTGATTTAACTCAATTCTAGCGTAACTATCATCCCATTCTTCACCATATATCTCTTTAGCTTTTCTTGTAATTATATCTGATAGCGTTTCTGCGAATGTGGAAATCTTTCCATTATACTCAGAAGAAATAAAAACATCATTCGCCCACAACTTCATTAATTGTTGCTCGTTATTATCTGTCAAATTTGTGTTTATGACTTTTGACAAGAAAATGTCTGCCAGCACAACTTCCTCTGAAGATGTTGGCAAATAAGTCCGTGCAGAAGCCTCTTCGCGATTAAGATTATCCTTTTCTCTTTTTAGCCAATCTAATGCTGGATTATGATTTTCAGTAGTAAATTTTAATGAATTGATTAATCCTTCTACATCAAAAGTAGTAGGGAAAACAACTCCTAATCCAGAAAGTTTGAAAACTATTTCTTCCACTTTCATACTTTCTTTTATAACTTGGCTTAGATAACTTACAACAGGGTCATATTTTTTTAAGTTTTCAAATAAAGTTATCAGTTTCTGATGCTGAAGAATTGTAGGTTTATGTGTATCAGATGACAATATTGACGAGAATATGTTCTGAATCTCCTGTAGGGTGTAAGATTTTTCAACCAATTCTGAAGTACTTGACAGTAAAGCCCCAATATAATACCCATAAAGCAGACCTTTCATTTTATTAATTCGAACATCAAAACCAATCGCCTCTTTGTTAAGGGGTGCATTGCATGCTACATCAGGGAATCTCTTCTGAGGATATGTTTCTATATATAATTGACGATGGTACAAGCCTAACATTTTTGTTTCAAGGCTACTGTCAGATATAGAAAGGGTTACTCGACGATCTTGTTCATTGAAGAAAATGAATCGTGTTCGCCAAGGTGAAAGGTATATGCTTTCATCACTATAATACAGTCCTTCGGCTATTGGTGGATAATCTTTGTCTGTTGTAATCTCCAACAACATAGGATGATCCTCTAAGTCACTATCGGGACGGACAAATGAGAATGGTTCTTCATATAATAAGATTACATTCTCTTTATTGTTTTCTTCCACCTCTTGCCAACGTGAGTAGCCAAAACCTCTTATTGTATAAAAAGCTTTTGGAGAAATGCTTTCACTTGACAAGATGTTATTGAAATTTAACGTCGATGTGGGAATATATAGCTTTTTCATATTAAATATCTTCTACTTCTTCGTCGGATTCTGTTGTTTTGAATAAAATTGAGGGTATATTACATAGAGGTTGTGGTAGCTGACCGCTATACATAACATAAAGATAGCGATAGGTACGAGACATTGCAACATAAAGAGCTTTGCTGTCATCTCCTCTGTCATCCATAAAACTATCTATGTATGGAAGAAACACAGCTTCAAACTGTAACCCCTTAGCACTATGATATGTCATTACTTTAGGATTTGTTGTTGCAAAGTTTAAATTGTTTTTACTATTCCTGAAATCTTCTTTGTCATCATACTTCATTTCCACATTTAATCCTAAAGATATTAACGACTCACCTATTTGTTTAACAAGTTCACCAGATGGTACCAATATGGCAACATCTGTGAAGTCATGATCCCCTCTAATCTTCTTTATTGCCGTAATCTGGGAATCTGGATCTGCATAACGCAAAACATACGGTACTGTCTTCTCTGGGCTTTTATAAATGCTTTCGTCAAATGGGGGTAAATCAACTCCAACATATTGTATATATCTAGCGACAGGCAAAGGAAGCCGGTAATTTCTATATAATTCCCAATCTTTACTATCTATCCCTTTCTGATAAAGCATATGACCTATATTCTGAACAGGCATGGTATTTTTTAGTCCTCCATATATTGATTGTGCTGTGTCGCCAAAGAAAAAGAAATTTTTCCTCGTTGCCTGAACGAACTCCATAATCTCTTCTTCTTCAAAGTCTTGAATTTCGTCAACTATCACATAGTCAGATTTTGGCCTGTTCGGAATCTTATTTCCGGAGTCGTCTCGCTCATATACCCAGAAACTCTTACCATTTCTATAGTGCTTTAAGTATTTCTTCCATCTCCACTCCTCATGATACATGAATTCATTTACAAGTTCCAGTTCCTTTCGTCCGGAATTCATATATCCACAAAGTGCTTTTGTAAATACAATAATCTGGTAGCTATTTCCTCGTTCTTTTTGTAAACGTTGAGCTTTTATTAAAGCAAGAACAGACTTTCCACTGCCAGCACAGCCAGATACAATGCACGACTTGTCAAGTGTCGCCTTAAACACTTTTAGCTGATCGTCGTCCAATTCGGACTCTTTTATCATCCAATCTTTCTTCATATATTTATATTTTTTGAATTATTCTCCATGCTATTTTGCTAATATCATTACTCCTCTTTTGATGTGTTACCATGAATGCTTGATTATATCCATCGTTTCTTAGTATTACGCGACATTTGCTCTTTGCAAGTCCGCTATCCATCATCTTTGGCAACCATTCCTGCGATACGTTATTGTAGGTCGACACATCAGCTAACACCATAATACCATTATCTTTTATATGTGGAAGGAACGTGTCGATAATGTGTGTATAAGCGTTTTGTTTCTCGAATCTATCCTTGGTTACGAACTCACAAATCGCCTTGAATGACATGAATATGTCAAATTCATCCGATATGACCTCATTCATTACATTCAAATCGTAGAAATCATCAATTATAAGAGGCATAATTCTATGCCGTATAAGTTGGTTCGTTCTTTCTTCATATACTGCCAAAACTCGCTCAAATAGTCTAAGGGCATGGTAATTTCCGTCCATCGCAACTATATTTATAGTGGTTGCTTGTGGTAGACATTCTGATATGGCGTTCAGAAAACCTAATATCTCACCGCCTGTGCCACATCCAAAATCAAAAACAGATAGTTCCGTCTTGCCTGTGTATTGTTCTTTATGTGTGTTGAGGAAGTCTGAGAATATGCAATATGATTCTGCATAACTACGCGGGAAGTAAGTGCCCAAATAGCTGAGTACATCATTCTTGTCCCAATCAATGACAGTCATGTCAGCGTTAGAACGTTGGTATTTAGCCCCTAATTGTTTATAAATTAGGTTATCCAACCACTGAGGTAAAACTACTTTATTCTGCATATTCGTAATATTTTTCCGCAAAGATAAGGACTTTATCGGCATCGACATCAAAACTGCAACATTGCCATGCAAAAATGGCAAATATGTGTTGCTGTCGCTGCAACGTTGCCGAAGGGTATGGAAATCACTTCTTGTCATACTTCGATGCTTCTTTCGATTCGTCTGACAAATTCAAGCACTTCGATAGTTCTTCAGCAGGGGGGAGTACCTTCGTAAGGTTCTCTGGGGCATTTTTCCCTAATTGGAACGTGGCAACGCCCATGGGTTTCGTATAATCACTAATAGCAACCTCAACAACCATACGGTCGTATTCACGACACAAGACAAGTCCTATAGGAGGATTTTCGTGGGGCTTCCTCACATTCCTGTCAAGAGCGGAGAGGTAGAAACTGAGTTGGCCAAGGTGTGATGGCTGAAAGCGAGTATCTTTCAATTCCACCGCGACCAAGGCGTTCAGTTGACGATTGAAGAAAAGCAAATCAATAAATTTCTCTTCGTCACCGACTATTACACGATATTGTTCACGGATGAACATAAAGTCTTGTCCGAAGCGGAGTATAAAGTCACGAATATTATTGACTATCTGTTTGTTAAGCACAGCCTCATTACGGTCTTCGACATCAGCATAGAGATCTTCAGCATTGATGAAGTCTAACAGATACTCTTCTTTGAAAGCCTTCATGGTTTGAATGGCAAGCTTTTGGTCGGAAATAGTCCCCATAAAGTTATTCGGCAGATTTCCTTGATTCCTAAAGAGGTTGTCCCTGAGATGGTCGCGAAGTACGTATTTGTTCCAGCAATGTTGGGCACACAGATGAATGTAAAATGCTCGGCCATCTATAGATTTCTCCTTACGTAAAATCATTACATGATGGGTAAAGGGCACCTGAACAAATTCAGCCCAATTCAATTCGTCGGCCATTGGCTGACGAATTTCACGAAGCATGAGGCTTTCGTCAATTGTGATGTCTGTTGTAGCCGGTGTTTGTGCTCCCTTGTTTAAATCGTCAGCCAATGGCCGACGATTTATAAATGGGCACCATTCTTCATAGAATGTGCGCATATCTTTCAGGCTTGTTTCGCTGTAGCCTTTAAGTCCAGGCATCTCCTTTTGCAACTGACTGCTTATTTGAGCCAAGGCACCAGTACCCCAGAAGTGACTCCTGGAATTATCGGAGATGTACCGCCCAATACCATAATACAACGACAATACTTCACCATTCATTAAACGAAGCGTCCGTGCCTGGCTACGTTGAATGGCTTCTTTAATGGCTTGGACAATGGAAGCATAAGCCATGTCAAATTTATCTAACTCATTTGCCATTGTTTATCGATTATATAGTTGTTTCTATCTTGTAGTGTTCTTTTCATATTTCACAATGGGGATATCCTCACACTTACCAGAGCCAGGCTTGCTTGAGCTATGCCGGGCGCAGCTGAAACTTTTGCAAAGATACAATTATTTCTTAAGAGTATGAATATTTTAGGTGAAAAATTTTTTCTTCACAAGGCTTGTGAAGGGGGAAAAAAAGGAAGGCTACACTTCCTTTTTATAGTTATATCTTTGCCTTTTAATAATGTGAGCTAAGTTATTTTGAAAAAGAGGGCAGGAAAAGGGAAAACGAAAAAAGCTCACCGTGTGGTGAGCTTTTCAATTTCCTTGACCGAATCCTTGGTCAGCGAGAGGTCGCGACCGGCGCAGACCGACAGCTTCGGATGGTCTTCGTCGCATGTGCTGATGACAATCTCGTATTCGTCGGGCAGGCCAAACGCCGTGCCGAACTTGTTGTGGAAGGTGACGTCGGTGATGTCGGCCAGACTGATGCAGACGCCGTTGTAGACCAGCCGCCCGCGGTTGTCGCGCCCGCCGGTGTGGTAGACCAGCAGGGTGCCGTCGGCCTCGTCGTTTCGGGTGGCATCGGTGACGATGATGTCGTCGGGCTCGCCGTAGGTGCCGACGCTGTCTTGCAGTGTCGGCGATGCGATAGGCACAGCGTTGTCAGCCAGTCGCTTGTCGTAGATAATCATGGCGATGCCGACGATGATGGCCACGGGGATGGTGATGAAGAGCGACACCACGCCAAAGCGGAGACTGCCGCACAGAATGATGGCTGCCACGATGAGCACAGGAATGGCATAAGCGATTTTCTTGTTCATTGCTTTTGGAAATAATTCGTTTATGATGAATTTGAAAAAAGACAAGCCCGGCTATCGTGAGAAAATCTGCGTCATGGGGCGCCCTACCCATGCCTGCGGGGGTGTCAGGCCGAGGATGTAGGCAACGGTTGCGGCAACGTCGTACTGCATCATGGCATCGGTTATCTCGAAGCCGCGGCGGATGCCCTTGCCGTAGACGACGAAGGGCGAGAGCATCTCGTCGAGCGTGCTGCCGCCATGCCCTTTGCCAGTGCCGCCATGGTCGGCGGTGAGCACGATGACGGTATCGTCCATCATGCCGGCATCGTTGACAGCTTGAACGACGTGGGCGATGCATTCGTCGAGAACGCTCTCAAAAGCATAGTAGTCGGGGGTGTACCAGCCCTTGTCGTGCCCCTGTTCGTCGAGTCCGCCGAAATAGAGGAAGAAGAGTGTGGGCTTCTCCGCCTTGATGTAGTCGACGGCTCGCTGTGTGTATTCGTAGGTGTCGCCGCAGTTCTTGCAACTGTCAACACCGTAGCCGCCGTGATAGGTGTACATGATATCGTCGACGGCCAGCGTGTCGAGGACATATCTGATGCCGTCCCAGTCGAATTGCGCTGCGGTCTTGGCCGTGGGGCGTTGCTCCTTGAGAACGGAGAAGATGGTAGGGAAGATGCCGTGGCTGTTGATTGCCGACGACGGAATCTCCGGCCGTTGGCTGTTCCATTTTGTGTAGCCGTGGCTCTCGGTGCCCGCTCCCATGAGGTTCGAGGCCCAGTTGATGGCCGATGCCGACGGAAGCACCGAGCGCTTCTTCAGTGTCCAGCTGCCGTTTTGCATCAGGAAGTCTTTCACCGTAGGCATGTCGGCCTGCGCGATGCTCTTCGAGGCCCAGCCGTCGATACCAATCATGATGACGTGCTTGGCACGGGCTTTTACTTTACCCTTGGCCTGAACCGCAGAGGGCACAAGGGCGAGCAATAAGAAGATGGCCGAAATCAGGCCAGCTGTTGTTTCTTGTTTTTTCATAGTAGTAATAATTATTAAATTCAAATTCCTGAGGTATTTATTTACCACGAATTTCACTAATTTCGCGAACTATTATTTGAGAATTATTATCAAATTTCACGAAGAATAATTGCGTTGCAATTTTTGAAATTAGTGTAATTCGTCATAATGTAATTTCCATATTTCCTATTTTTATAAGAACAAAATTAGTGTAATTAGTGCAATTCGTGGTTGAAAAATACCTGTGAAACATTAATTATTATATTTAAGTATTGCCTTAACTCCTAAATCAGCGTGAGCGAGTAGAGATAGACCACGGATGCGGGCAAGGCCATGAGCGACGAGTCGAAGCGGTCGAGCATGCCGCCGTGGCCGGGCAGAATGTTACCTGAATCTTTGATGCCGAGGGTGCGCTTGAAGAGGCTCTCCACCAGGTCGCCCCATGTGCCGAAGACAACAACCGTCAGGCCCAGGCCCATCCATTGCACAGCGGCAGGCAGGGCATAGCCGTTGCCCATGTCGCCGTAGATTCTCGACAGCACAAAGGCTGCGATGAGCACTAGCACGGCACCGCCAGCGCTACCCTCCCAGGTCTTGCCCGGGCTGATGCGCGGAAACAGTTTGTGTCGGCCGAGTAGCGACCCAGTGCAGTAGGCACCCGTATCGTTGAGCCATAGGAAGATAAAGACGCTCAGCGGCAGAATCCATACATAGCCCACCTCGCTTGTCGACGGGTCGGCACGGAACGACAGCATGTTAATGGTGGAGAAGGGCAGGGCGATATACATCTGCGAGAGCATGGTGTAGGCCCAGTTGTTGATAGGGTCTTCCTGCCCGAGATAAAGCTCGCTGATGAACAGGTAGACGACGGTGAGCAGATAGGGGATGAATACGGCCGACGGTGTGAGCCCTGAGCAGAATCCGGCAACGGCCAGGAAGAGGTAGACTCCTGCCGCCGTGCAGATGAAACGGTTGACGCTGACACGCTTCCGGCTGTTCACCAGTCCACAGTATTCCCATGTGGTCATGCCCGTGATGAGGGCGAACAAAAACATCATGGCCATAGCGTTGAACGACATGCCCACAACCATGATGGCTACGAAAAGCACACCGCTGACGGTGCGTGTGATAAGATTCTTCATACCGTACCTCCTTCACCCTCCGTAGGGTCCGCTATTGTATTATCTTTAGTTTGAGAAGCTACCGCATTATCAGCATCTTCCGTCTCCCCTTCGGGGGATGACTGGGGGACTTGCGTGTCCTTGTTCTTTTCGTGCTCGGCCTGAGCTTGGCGCACCTCTTCGGGCATGTTCTCCAGTTTGAGTGCGTCGTCCTCAGCCTCCATGATTTCCTCCGACCGACTTGTCCATGGGCGTTTGCCAAAAATCTTCTCAACGTCCTCGGCAAAGATGACCTCGCGCGAGATGAGCAGCTCGGCCAGCTGGTTGTGACCCTCCTTGTGCTCGGTGAGCAGCTTCTTGGCACGGGCATACTGCTCGTTGATCATCTTCAGCACCTCGTCGTCGATGACTTTGGCCGTCGTCTCTGAGTAGGGGCGTTGGAACTGGTATTCCTGATTGTTGTAGTAGCAGATGTTGGGCAGCTTGTCGCTCATGCCGGCATACGCAATCATGCCGTAGGCACTCTTAGTGGCACGCTCAAGGTCGTTCATGGCTCCGGTGGAGATATGGCCGGTGAACAGTTCCTCGGCAGCACGGCCGCCAAGCAGTGAGCACATCTCGTCGAGCATCTGCTCTTTGGTTGTGATCTGTCGCTCTTCGGGCAGATACCAAGCAGCACCGAGCGCCTGTCCACGTGGTACGATAGATACTTTTACCAACGGGTTGGCATGCTGGCAGAACCACGACACGGTGGCATGGCCGGCCTCGTGCAGGGCGATGGCCCGTTTCTCGTCGGCGGTCATCACCTTGGTCTTCTTCTCCAGACCGCCGATAATGCGGTCGACGGCGTCGAGGAAGTCTTGCTTGCCCACCGACTTCTTGTTGTGACGGGCGGCAATGAGGGCGGCCTCGTTGCACACGTTGGCAATGTCGGCGCCTGAGAATCCTGGCGTCTGGCGGGCCAGGAAGTCGATGTCGAGTGTGTCGTCGGTCTTCAGAGGCTTCAGGTGAACCTGGAAAATCTCTTTGCGCTCGGTGAGGTCGGGCAGATCGACATGTATCTCGCGGTCGAAACGGCCCGCACGCAGCAGGGCCGAGTCGAGCATGTCGACACGGTTGGTGGCAGCCAGCACGATGACACCCGAGTTGGTGCCGAAACCGTCCATCTCGGTGAGCAGTGCGTTGAGTGTGTTCTCGCGCTCATCGTTGCCTCCCATGGCCGGATTCTTCGAACGGGCACGCCCCACGGCATCAATCTCGTCGATGAAGATGATGCAGGGCGCTTTCTGCTTGGCCTGGTGAAAAACGTCGCGCACACGGCTGGCGCCCACACCGACGAACATCTCTACGAAGTCGCTACCCGACATCGAGAAAAACGGTACGCCGGCCTCGCCGGCTACAGCCTTGGCCAACAGCGTTTTACCTGTTCCCGGAGGTCCCACGAGCAGAGCGCCCTTGGGTATCTTACCGCCCAGGTCGGTGTAGCGCTGTGGATTCTTCAGGAACTCAACAATCTCTTGCACCTCCTGCTTGGCACCAGCCTGTCCGGCAACATCCTTGAACGTGATGCCCAGCGCGTCGGCCTTCTCGTAGAGCTTGGCCTTCGACTTGCCCACGTTGAAAATGCCACCTGAGCCTCCGCCTCCGCCCATGCGGCCCATGAGGAAATACATGAGCAGGAAGAAGAAGATTATCGGTGAGAAATTGATGAGCAGACTCAGAAAATCGTTGCCGGTCTTGTTCTCATAGTCGAAGTCGGTGATCTGCTTGGCTGCAAGGGCCTGGGTGAGATATTTCTCAAGCTCGTCCACCGAACCAAACTCCACCTCCACGGCAGGATTCTTGCCGGTCTGCTGAGCCGTCTGTCCGAACACGTCGCGCACATACTTCGGCTTGACATACATATACAGCTTGCCCTCGCTCTTGTTCACCACCACGCGGTCGGCATAGCCCTTTCCAACGTAGTATTTGAACTTGGTGTACGAGGCTTCCTTCTTCATCGTCACACCGCTGGCAACGGCATTGCCCGAGTCGGTGAAAAAGAATATGCCCAGCGCAATGAGAATGAGCATGTAGAGCCATCCCATGTTGAAACGGGGCATCTTCGGATCTTTCTCCGGTTTTTGCTTATTATTCGGTTGTTGATTCATCTTTTTTTATAATGGTTCTTTGATAGTTTCTATCTCTGCATCTTGCCAAAGGTTCTCAAGGTCGTAGAACTCGCGCAACTCGGGCACGAAGATGTGGACAATGACATCAGTGAAATCGATGGCCACCCACTGCGCACGCTCCAGACCCACCACGTGGGCAGGCTTCTCGTGCAACGTCTCGCGAACCATGTCACCCACCGACTCGGCGATGGCCTCCACCTGTGTCGGCGAATTGCCCTGGCAGATGACGAAGTAGTGGGCTATGGTGCCTTCTATATGGCTCAGGTCGGCCACCACAATCTGCTCGCCTTTCTTTTCCTGTATACCTTTGACAATGGTATCTACAATTTGCTTTGCTGTATTCATTACTTTTCTTTATAAACTTCTATATTTCTTTGGCTTAAATTATTTTATTTGAATTGCAAAGGTACGTTTTTTTAGCATGAAAACATAATAAATGATGTAATAATAAGATTTTTTTGCAAAAAAGTC
>CACYRB010000050.1 GCA_902776685.1 uncultured Prevotellaceae bacterium | reverse complement strand
GCGGAAATAGCTCAGTTGGTAGAGCACAACCTTGCCAAGGTTGGGGTCGCGGGTCCGAGTCCCGTTTTCCGCTCTTTTTGTTTTTATAGAGAGAAACATACTAATCTTTTTGTTTTCATGAATTTATATTTAAGGTATTTCGACCGTGAGACATTAGTAGATAATGTTGACGATGCAATAGATTTTTTGGATTCTATACCCGAAGTTGGGATGAACGAGGAGCTTGAGGCTGACATACGCGACTATGTGGCCAGTGATGTTTTTTACCCCAAGCGCTACAAGATTCGTCCTCGCGTTTATTTCATCATCATCAAGACAACTGCAGAGAACATGCTCGACTTCAAGGAGAAGAAAGCCGTTCATGCAACACCTGGCGGTGAGCGTCGCGAGCAGATAGCCTCTGCCGTGATGCGCCTCAACGAGGAGCGCCCGGGCTGGTATGAAGGAGCCTTGAGCTTCAAACGTGTGGTGATGGTGCCCGGAACTGGTAAGCACGAATATCGCGACACGAATTTCGTGGCTCAGTGCAAGGCCAACTCAGGCATCGACTGTTACAACCGCATCGTGAGCCATCTGCGTGGATGCGTGGACAGTCGTTCGCAGTTTCCTTCGGCAAAGGGCAAGAATTTCCACTTCAAGTATCTGGGCATGTGGAAAGAATAACGATAATGGAGTTTTAGTTGTTGGTTTTTAGTTCTTGGCTGATAACAGAAATTCCAACATTGTTAATTCCTAAAATAAATTGCAGATTGTCAATCGTCAAATTGTAAATTAGATAACGCTCAACTATGAACAAAGTGATGCTAATTGGAAACGTAGGCAGTGAACCAGATGTGAGGTATTATGATGCCGACCAAGCTGTTGCACAGGTTCGTCTGGCGACGACTGAACGTGGATATACGCTGCAAAACGGTACTCGTGTGCCCGACCACACCGACTGGCATAATCTGGTGTTCTATCGTAAGTTGGCAAAAATCGTGGAGCAGTATGTTCACAAAGGCGATAAGCTTTACGTTGAGGGCAGACTTCGCTACAGAAGCTACGACGACAAGAGCGGCCAGCGACGTACAGTGACAGAGATTCTTGTCGACAACATGGAGATGTTCCCGAAGGCACAGGTGCAACCCAACAACAATACGGAGACCGATACACAACAACATACCGCACCTGAGTCGTCTTCCACACTTCCTTTTTAACCCGTTCAAAAACAAGTCACAGTGAGCATCCTTCCGATAATCCTGGCATCGGCCGTCACCTTCAACCCACCGACATTAGGTGTAGTGATTGCCTTTGTGCTGGCAGCCGTTCTTCTCGTGCTTTCAGCATTTGCCAGTGGGTCGGAGATTGCTTTCTTCAGTCTTTCGCCTGCTGAAAAGGCCATGCTCGACGAGCCAAAGAGTACAACCGACTGGCACATCAAGCAACTTTGCGACGACAGCGAGCGCACGTTGGCAACTATTCTCATCAGCAACAATTTTGTCAACGTCACCATCATCATGCTGCTCAACTACGTATTTGCCCACCTCGTCAGCTTTGGCGAGGGAGCCGAGTGGCTGCAGTTTCTGTGTGTCACCGTCCTGCTGACATTCCTGTTGCTGTTGTTTGGCGAGATCATGCCTAAAGTCTATAGTCGCCAGGCCCCGCTTCAGTTCTGCCGTCGTGTCGTGGGCGGCATCGTCTTTGCCCGCAAGCTGTTTTGGCCCATTGCCAGCATTCTCTTGCGCAGTGGTGCGCTGGCAGGAAAGGTGGTGCAGAAAGAGAGCCACGTGCTCAGTGTGGACGATCTGGAACAGGCTCTCGAACTGACCGACAAGGCTGAGATCAAAGACGAGCAGTCGATGCTTCAGGGCATCATCCGCTTCGGCGACGAAACGGTGAAGGAAATCATGACCAGCCGGCAGGACATCGTGGCCATTGATGACAACAGCACCTTCAGCGAGGTGTTACAGTGCATTGTCGAGAACAACTACTCGCGCATTCCCGTCTACCACGACACCTCTGACAACATTCGCGGCATCCTCTACATCAAAGACCTGCTGCCCCACCTGTCAAAGACGGACGACTTCAACTGGAAGGCACTCGCCCGCAAGGCCTACTTCGTGCCAGAGACCAAGAAGATTGACGACCTCATGCGCGAGTTCCAGAGCAAGAAGGTGCACATCGCCATCGTGGTCGACGAGTTTGGCGGCACATCGGGCATTGTTACGCTTGAAGATATCCTTGAAGAGATTGTCGGCGAGATTAACGATGAATACGATGAAGAGGAGAAGCAGTATTCCAAGCTGAACTACAACACTTACGTTTTTGAGGGCAAGACGCTGCTTACCGATTTCTGCAAGATTCTCAATACGGACGACGAAGAGTTTGCCGACGTCCAGGGCGATGCCGACACACTTGCCGGCCTTCTGCTTGAGCTGAAGGGCGATTTTCCCAGCCGTCATGAGAAGATTGACTACCATCGCTACACGTTTGAGATTATGGAATTGCAGGAACGCCGCATCAGCAAAATTAAAGTCATTGTTCACGAATGCCCCTGATTACCATCGAGAAACTTTCCTCACGCACTTGTCTGGGACTGTGGCACCTCACGGAATCCCCAGAGGATTTTGCACTTCCCCAACAGCCGTCAATCATGAAGCAATATCGCAGCACGTCGCGGCGTGCCGAGAAGCTGGCCACCTATGCCTTGCTGTCGGCCATGACGGGCGACGACGACCTGCTCATCAGTCACGAGTCGTCGGGGCGCCCGTTGCTCGAAGGCTGGCACATCAGCATCAGCCATACGCGCGGCTACGTGGCGGTCATTCTCTCGCGCGACACCCGCGTGGCAGTCGACATTGAATATGTGGCTAACCGAGTGAACAAAGTTGCGCCAAAGTTCATTCGTTCCGACGAGCACGCCACCTCTACCCTAACCCGCCTTTTACACTGGAGTGCGAAAGAGACGGCTTACAAATATTTCTCCGAACAGCAACTCGCGTTTTTCGAGATGCGCCTCAGCCCTTTCCCATTGCAAGAAAGTGGCTGTCTGGAAATCGAGAACTTGCGCAGTCACCGCTTTCTTAACATTCATTACCGTCAGAACAATGCCTATGTGCTGACGTTTACATACTAAACTTCAAAGTTAAGAAATAAAAGGTGATAGGCGCTTCGCTAATGAATAATGAATAATGAATAATGAGTAATGACTGCGATGCACCAGCCAACTCTACACTCTACACTATGAACTATGAACTATGCACTATTTAAAATTCATAGCTCAGTCCGAGCGAGATATACTCCTTGAACATCCAGTAGCCGTGATGGTCGTCGCGTCGGCGGTTATCGTCGAAGCGAGGATAGATGAAGAGCTTGCTTGAGATATATTTAGTGACTTTCAGCGAGAAGGTGTTCTCCCATTCATACTCCACGCGGTGATAAGAGGTGTAACCCTTCATGCGTATTTTCCAGTTGATGGTATTGGCCAGTTTCCAGTTCAGGTCGGCAGTGAACAGCGAACCGAAATCGTCGTTCGTGTGTCGCGAGAGCGGAATGCCGTTGGCGGCAAGCAACGTCTTACGTCCTACATATTTAAAGTCGTACGACAGCGGTGCCAGGTGAATCTTTCCCGTCAGCCTGTTCTTCAGCCAGCTGAGGTTGTAGTCCATACCGATAGAGACGTTCACCTTCAGCGGTGAAGTGAAGTCGGAATACACCTTCGGGTCGTTGCTGCGGTAGGTCCTCATGAGCTGTGTCTGCGCCTCCACTTTCAGCGTATAGTACCATCGTCTGGTGGCCTGCAGTCCGAGGCTCGACGTGAGTCGCAGCAGGTCGGTGTTCGTCTTCATCGAGTGCAGCGTGTCGCTACGCGAAGAGAGCATACCCAGCTTAATCTCGAGCGTGTTGTCCCACTTCACCTTTTGCTTGTTGTTGTAGTTGGCGTGCAGGTTTATCCATGAGAGAAACGAGTAGTTGCTCTCTCCGCCCTGATACCAGTTGCCCGAGATATAGTTTTGGAAAGCCTGCAGACCTGCGTCGCCCGAGAACTTCCAGAAGTTCGGCCGCTTCACGTCAACGTTAACATTAACATTGTCGGGTTCCACCACGGTCGGAGCCACCTTCTCCACGATATGCGTCTGCGAGCTGATTTTACCCGTCTGCGGTGTGAGCGTCGGACCGATGATGTCGAGCTGGCTCTGCGTGCCCATCACCAGGTCGGGCCGTCGCAGATAGACATCGAGCAGGGCGCGGTCGGTCTCCAGGTCCTTCTGCGAGCCACTCGACGGCGTGATGCTGAACTGGTGACGGGCAATATTGTGATAGAACGTCATGGGCATGAACAGCCGCGAGTAATTGACATCGTCGTCAACGTCAACACTTGGCAGCGAGTCGACTCTCTCCTTGCAGGCTGCCAACGAATCCAAGTAGTTTCTCACGCGAACAGAAACCGAGTCGACGGTCGTGGCAGTAGTCCGCACGACCTGTCGGCTTCGTGTCTGCCCTGCAACGGCGAGGGCAGTCAAGAGCAACAAAAACGTCAAACATTTTTTCACGAGTGCAAAGGTAATGAAAAAAGTTGAAAAGGTAAAAATTAAAAAGGAAATTAATTTCTTTTATTATTCACCTTTTCACCCTTTCAACCTTTAAGAGCCGTTAATTGCGGGTTGTGAATTGTTAATTGATTAGAAAGAAGTGTGACAAAATGGCAGTTTAACACTTTTTGCACCTATCTTTGCAAGCAAATTTTTAAACGTTCTGCAAACAGAATCGTCAAAACAACGATTGAAAAAGTTGAAAAAATAAATTGTACATCGTACATCGTTAAATTGTAAATTAAATGATAAAGGTAAAAATGAAAAAGATTTCTAAGTATCTCATGGCAGCCATGTGCGTAGCCGCACTTGGACTCTCAGCCACATCCTACATCAAAGTAAACGCCGCCGGCTCACACCTCTCCGCAGCACCAGCCGGTCAGCCCGTAGACCTCACCTATGCAGCAGAGAAAGCCCTGCCCGCCGTGGTCCATATTAAATATGTACAGAACTCGAAAGTCCAGATGGTCGAAGTAGAGAGCGACCCCTTCGGCGGATTCTTCTCCGACCCCTTCGGCTTCTTCGGCAACCCCGGAGGCGGTGGCACGCAGAAGGTGCCGCGCCGCACACAAAAGAAGACCGCCACCGGCTCGGGTGTCATCATCTCGCCCGACGGCTATATCGTCACCAACAACCACGTTGTTGAGGGCGCCGACGAGCTCACCGTCACGCTCAACGACAACCGCGAGTTCTCCGCCCGCATCATCGGCACCGACAAAGACACCGACCTCGCCCTCATCAAGGTCGACGGCAAGAACCTCCCCACCCTGCCCATCGGCGACTCCGATAAGGCCACCGTGGGCGAATGGGTCATCGCCGTGGGCAACCCCTTCGGCCTCAACAGCACCGTCACCGCCGGCATCATCTCGGCCAAAGCCCGCACCCTCCGCGCCAACGGCGTAGAGTCGTTCATCCAGACCGACGCCGCCATCAACGCCGGCAACTCCGGCGGTGCCCTCGTCAACACCCAAGGCGAGCTCATCGGCATCAACGCCATGCTCTACTCGCAGACAGGCTCCTACAGCGGCTACGGCTTCGCCATCCCCACCACCATCATGAACAAGGTGGTGGCCGACCTGAAGCAGTACGGCACCGTGCAGCGCGCCCTCCTCGGCATCCGCGGCACCGACGTCCACGACTACATCGACCAGGAGAAAGAGAAAGGCAACGAAGTAGACCTCGGCACCAACGAAGGCGTCTATGTCGCCGAAGTCGAAGAGAACGGAGCCGGTGCCGACGCCGGACTCGAGAAAGGCGACATCATCACGTCAGTCGACGGCAAGAAAGTCACCAAGTTTGCCGAACTGGCAGAAGTCATGGCCAGCAAGCGTCCGGGCGACAAGCTCACCGTGACCTACCTCCACAACAAGAGCAAGAACACCAAGACCGTCACGCTGAAGAACGCCCAGGGCAACACCAAGGTCGTCAAGAATGCCGACATCGACGTGCTGGGAGCCGACTTCCGCCCCGTCACCAGCCAGCAGAAGCAGCAGCTCGAGATACAGTACGGCCTCGAAGTCGTCAAAGTCAGCGGCGGCAAGATGAAAGAAGCCGGCATCCCCAAAGGCTTCATCATCCAGAACGTCAACGACACCCCCATGAAGACCGTCGACGACCTGCAAGACGTCGTCAAGAAGGCCAGCACCTCGCGCGAGCCCGTCCTCATCATCAAAGGCCTCTACCCCACCGGCAAGCGCGGCTACTTCGCCATCGAAGTCAGCGAGTAACGCCGATGAGCCCACACACACATAAAAAAACATCCCTGTCCAATTCCGGGCAGGGATTTTTTTTGCAAAAAAAACATCGTCAAGGGTTTAGTATTCGCCCCTCTCATGTGTATAGAGAACGTATGACATACAAAAAAGACATCCAACGACTGTTCAAACAGCACTACCGCCAGATGTACCGGCAAGCCGTCTGGCTCCTGCACGACGAGGTAGAAAGCAAAGATGCCGTGCACGACGTCTTCGCCCAGCTCCTCCTGAGCCATCCGCGCCAACTCTACGAAGACAGCGCAGAAGCCTACCTCCTCGCCTGCGTACGCAACAGATGCCTCAACCTGATGCGCAACCGAAAAATCCAAGACCGCATCCAGCGGCTCTACCAACTCGACATGCAGACCAGCATCCTCTCCGAGCAACGCCTCAACGAAGAACTGCGCAATGTCAGCGAAGCCGTCCGACAGCTGCAGCCCCCCGTCTGCCGCCACATCATCCTGCGACACTTCAACGACGGACTCACCTTCAAGGAGATTGCCAAGGAACTGCAGGTCAGCGAGACCACAGTCTATAAGCATCTGCGGCGTGCACTCCAGTCACTACGTGTAAAACTCTTAAACCCCGAAACAGTATGAACAAGACAGATCTCCTGCTCCGAATGATGGAGCATCCGTATGAGTATACCGACAACGAATGGCAACAGATACTCCTCGACGAGGAATGTCGGGAACTCTACACACTGATGGCAAGAACCCACAGCGCCCTCAATGCTGTACGGGCCGACGATCAACTGACCAACGAATCAATAGATGCTGAATGGCAGCAGTTTGAAGAGCTACATTCTCACGACTTTAATTACAGTAACCGATTGAGCACCAAAACTCTGCGAAATTACATTCCACTCAAGATTGCAGTTTCATTCATCGGCTTTCTCTTGATAACAGGCATCGCCTTGGCTGCATTCCATTTCGTACAAAACACGCGGACAACACGACCAAAAACATCAGAAAAAACGTCAGCCGTAAACACTGCAAAAGAAGTTTCCCAAACCGTAGAACTATCCGACACTATCAAAGCCGACTCCATCCAACCTGCGCCACGCATCTTCGACAATGTAACACTGGAAGACATGCTCAACGAGATTGCCGTAGCACACCATGCAAGTGTGGTCTTCCAGAACGACGATGCCCGACAGCTACGTTTCCATTTCATGTGGAAGCCCGACGACACCCTCGACCGCATTGTGGAGAAACTAAACACGTTTGAGTCCATTAACATTGATGTTGAAAACGATAAACTTATTATAAGATGAAACGACTACTATTATCATTGCTCATCCTTCACTTTTCATTCTCCGCAGTCGAAGTCCAGGCGCAAAAGCAACACGCCACTGAACACCGCACGGGCGCACGCATCACCCGCTCCTACAATAATGTTTCGCTCAGTGATGCCCTGAACGGACTGAACAAGGTACAAAGGGATTACTCCATCAACTTCCTCTATAACGAACTCGAGGATTTCCGCATAACAACCACCATCAACCGAAGTACCGTGATTGATGCCATCCGACAGATGATAGGCTTTTATCCTGTGCAGATGACGGTAAAGGAAGACGACCGTGAGATTTATGTGGAATGTACCCACAAGACCGACCGCAAACTGACCGGAACCATCATCGACGAACAGGGACATCCTATGCCTTTTGCCAACATTGCATTGCTCAACCCAGCCGACTCCACATTGCTCAGTGGCGGTGTGTCGAACGAAAGCGGCTACTTTGCGGTACCTTACGACATAGCTCCATTAAAGGGAAACCAGAATGGATTGGTGCTTGCCCGAATATCCTACGTGGGCTACAAAACCGCTTGGCGAAAATGCTACAGACCTGAAGCGGGAACCATTCAGCTTCAGCCAGACAACTACACGCTGAACGGCGTAGTGATACAAGGAGAGCGTCCTAAAATACAACTGCAAGGCAACTCTCTGATAATGAATGTGGAAGGTACCGTAATGGAGCGACTGGGCAACGCCGAGGATGTGCTCTCACGTGTGCCGACCATCTCGAAGAAAGGCGATGCCTTTGAAATATTGGGTAAAGGTGTGCCGCTCATTTATCTGAACAACCGGAAACTGACGGACATGGCCGAACTTCGCAACATCCAGTCAGACAACATTAAGAACGTCGAAGTCGTCCAGAATCCTGGCGCACGCTACGATGCAACAGTCCAAGCCGTCATCGTCATCCGTACGCGACGGGCTGCGGGCGAGGGATTAGGCGTGGAGCTGACATCGTGGAACCGCAAGGGGCATGGCTACGCCAACAATGAACGGGTTAATCTGACCTATCGCACAGGAAAACTGGAATTATTTGCAAATCTCTTTGGAGCTTACAATAAACGTTGGGAGAAAAGCGAGTTTGAACAAACCGTCTTTTCCGATACGCAGTGGAATATTACCAACCGCCACCAGTCTTCCTCACGCAATCCTTACTTTGAAGGGCGCATAGGGTTCAACTACCAAATTGATGAAAAGAACTCTTTCGGCGGCTTCTATCAGAACGTTTACGACTACGTGAAAACCAATAGCAAAAATGCTGACATATTGCTGGCTGACGCCACTCCCTACGACCGCTTGTACAATAGCGGTACCCGACGCGACACGAATGGTCCCAAGCATCAGGCTAATGTCTACTACACTGGTGAAGTGGGAAAGTTCACCATTGATTTCAATGCCGACTACACCGCCTATAAAAACCTGAGCCGTAACCAGCAGCAAGAATTGAGCGACAACTACGAAAACCGCGACGTGAACACAGAGACCCAGACTCGTGGCCGGATGGTGGCCGAGAAACTCATCGTGAGCCACCCTCTGTGGAAAGGTCAGGTGTCCGTCGGCGAGGAATACACCAACACCCGTTGGCGCAGCAGTTTCGAGAACACAGAAGGCTATATACTGGGCAGCAATAACGAGCAGCATGAAAGCAACATCGCACCATTCGTGGAACTACGTCAACAGCTTGGTCGCATCCAGCTGCAAGCCGGCTTGCGCTACGAGCATGTGGAATCGGAATACTTTGACTGTGGCGAGCGACGCAGCGACCAGTGCCGAACCTACGACAACCTGTTCCCATCCCTCGCCGCTTCCACCGCTATCCAGAAGGTGCAGCTCTCATTGAGCTATGCCAAGCGCACAAGCCGTCCTGCCTACTGGCTGCTGAACAACGACGTAGTCTACGAGAACCGACTAAACATGCAGGCCGGCAATCCCTATCTGCGACCAGTCAAATATCACACCCTGAACGCCACGGCAATGTGGAAAGGTCTCTACCTTACCACCAACTTCACCCATTGCATCGACCCCTTTATGCATGTGATGGAGAGCCTTGAAGAAGACAGCAAGGTAAACATAGCCACCATCAAAAACTTCGGCCATGCCAACTGGGTTGTTGTCACGTTAGGAATGCAACGGGATGTCAAACTGGGTAACAACGTGACATGGACACCACAATACAATGTCACGCTAATGAAGCAATGGCTCACGACAACGTTTAACGGACAGGACAAGAACCTCGACAAGCCAATACTGTTCCTCCAAATGGGCAACATCGTCACCCTACCCCACGATTGGCTGCTGCAAGCCGACTTCAATATCCACACACATGGCTACACTGGCTCGAATTTCAGAATTGAGACCACAAACGCCATGCTCTCGCTCAGCGTCAGCAAGGACCTATTCAAGCGGCGTCTCAACATCAAGTTGACAGGTAACGACCTCTTTAATCAAGGCAAAAACCGCGGTACGTTCTACTTCGATCGCATGATTTTTCATAAAACAGAAGACTTCGACTCGCGCTTCGTTACCCTCTCCCTGCGCTATCGGCTCAACGTTACCCCGTCGAAGTATCGCGGAACAGGTGCAGGTAATGCTGAGAAAGGACGATTGTAAACAACAAAAAAAGAGAAAAAACGTGTTCCCGTGGTGCTATAAACCTTTTACCTGCTTCATCATTACAAAAGGAGAAGTATCGGCACCATGAGGAACATTTCTCATTACTGATTCCCGACACAATCCCAAAGTTAGTCTTTCGGAAAGTTATATGGGCCATATAACCGACCTATATGGGCCGTATAACTCACCTATATGGGCCGTATAACTTTCCAGGAGTTGATCTGATTGAGAAAAGCAAAATAAATTTTGGTTTTCTGCTCACTTATTCGTAACTTTGCAACCGATAACAGAAAAAAGAGAGTGTGCTCATGAGGCAACTGAAGATTAACAAGCAGATTACCGACCGCGGCGGCGAAGGGCTGGACCGCTACTTGCAAGAGATTGCGCAGGAGGACCTGCTCTCTCCCGAGGAGGAGGTGGAGCTGGCTCAGCGCATCAGGAAAGGCGACCGCGCCGCGCTGGAACGGATGACGAAGGCCAACCTGCGCTTCGTGGTGTCGGTGGCAAAGCAATACCAGCACCAGGGACTGAGTCTGCCCGACCTGATCAACGAGGGCAACCTGGGGCTCATCAAGGCCGCCGAACGGTTTGACGAGACGCGGGGGTTTAAGTTCATCTCCTATGCCGTGTGGTGGATAAGGCAGAGCATCATGCAGGCCATTGCCGAGCAGGGCCGCATCGTGAAGCTGCCGATGAACCAGGTAGGGTCGGTGGGCAAGATCAGTCGCGCCACCAGCAAGTTTGAACAGGAGAACGAGCGCAAGCCGAGCATCAACGAGATTGCCGAGAGCATCGACATCCCTGAGGATAAGATTGCCGACGCGATGAAGGCGGGCGGCGGAAGCGTGTCGGTCGACGCGCCGATGGGCGACGGCGAGGACAGTCTGCTCGACGTGCTGCCCAACAACGACGCGCCGATGGCCGACAGCGAGCTCGTGGCAGAGTCGCTGCGCGACGAGATTGCCAGGGCGCTGAACCTGCTGAACGAGCGCGAGCGCTTTGTCGTGGAACGCTTCTACGGCATCGGTCACCCCGAGATGACCTACGAGGAGATAGGGCAGCTGTATGGACTGAGCCGCGAACGCGTGAGGCAAATCAAGGAGAAGGCCATCAGGAAGCTTCGCAACACGACGAAGAGCAAACTGCTGAAGACCTACCTCTGAAAAAGGTGAAAAAGTAAAAAATAAATCGTAAATCGTAAATCGTCAAATCGTAAATTAAAAAGATGAACAAGAGATATTTTCTTTCTACGTTTTTGCTGGCGATGGCACTATGCCTGTCGGCAGCCAAGCCCTCGGGGCGCGTGTGGGTGTTCGGCGTGGCTACGGTGCTGAACGACTCGGTGGTCTATATGACCGACATTCAGCAGCTGGACTCGGCAAGCATCTACGGTAAGGGAAAGTTCCTTTACAGTCGTAACAACTACTCCTACCAGCTGCGCGACCACCTGGAGAAGGCGGGCATTGCCAACGCCATGTGTGTGACGACGTTTGCCACCAGCCAGAAGGACATCGAGAAGAAGTACCTGGCCCTGAGGAAAAAGCTCTCGAAGAAGCCCTACCAGAAAGCATCGAACAGGAGGGAGCCCGAAATTACGATTAAATACATCGAAAAAAATGACTTCCGATACCAGTGCATCAAGCCCGATGAGGAGTGAGACCCACGACTTCGTCATTGCCGACCACCATGTGAGGATTGTGTTTAACAGCCCCCAGCCTGCACCCTGCCCTCACAGGGAGGGGAGAGCTTACAGGAACGGCATGGAGCTGCTGCCCTCGTTCGAGCCTTTCAGGGTTGCGGAAGGCAGCGGGGCTGCGGACCTCTTCTTCCGGCTGACCGTGGATGACTCGCTGAGGCCTGTCGACAAGAGCCTGCGCACGCGCATCAGGAAGTTTGACACGGGCAACGGAGAGACGACTGTCGACCAGACGGCCGACGGCGGCTATCAGTATATCATCAAGAACATCAACGGCTACGACTGTTGCCTGCTGCAGGCCAACAAGGACTTCACCGACTGCCGCTGTGCGCTCAACGGCAACTACAACATGCGCTGCTTCGGACTGAACAATGCCCTGATGCTCATCTTCGCCTTTGCCGGCAGCCGACGACAGACGCTGCTCATCCATGCCTCGCTCGTGCGCCACAAGGGCTACGGCTATCCCTTCATCGCCAAGAGCGGAACGGGAAAGAGCACGCACGTCAGCCTGTGGCTGCGGCATATTCCCGACTGCGACCTGATGAACGACGACAACCCCATCCTGCGCATCATCGACGGCAAACCGTATATCTACGGCGGGCCGTGGAGCGGAAAGACGCCTTGCTACCGCAACGTGAAGGCTCCGCTCGGTGCCGTCACACGCATAGACAGGGCCGATGTGAACAGCTGCGAGAAGCTGGCACCCATCGAGGCCTTCGCCTCGTTCCTGCCCTCGTGCTCGGCCATGAAGTGGGACGAAGACATCTTTCACGACATCTGTGACACCGTGACCCGCGTCGTTGAGACCACCCCCATCTTCACCATGCACTGCAGACCCGACAAAGATGCTGCCATCGTATGCCACAAAACCATATCGAGATAAAAGAGATTCAGTTTGCCAATGCCCAGCTCCTGCCCGAGATTGTGAAGCTGATGGACGAAGGCCACTCGGTCACCTTGCGACTGCGCGGCTTTTCTATGCGTCCGTTTCTTGAAGACAATCGCGACAAGGCACTGATGGTCAAAGCCATATCGCCCCGCGTGGGCGATGCCGTGCTGGCTGAGATTGCTCCGAAGCACTACGTGCTGCACCGCATCATTGCCATCGACGGCGACAACGTCACGCTGCGCGGCGACGGCAACCTGGGCACCGAGCATTGCACGATTGGCGACGTGAAAGGCTTTGTAGTTGGCTTCTACCGGAAGGGGCGGAAGAAGATGGACAAGACCAACGGATTGAAATGGCGACTCTACTCCGCTGTATGGACCCGCCTCTTCCCCATCCGACGATACCTGCTGGCCATCTACCGACGAATAGTTTAACATAACTTTCGCATGTTAGTAGTTAACAGGAGTTAATAGTCTTTCCTATCGCGAGAACTATAGTCCGATAACTTCCGTTAACTTCCGCCGACGCAGTCGGCTAACTCCCGTTAACTCCCAGCAAGCGAAGCTTGCGAAACTTGAATAGTTTAATTGAAAAAAAGATAAAAGAAATATGAAAGCAAAACCTGGATTCAACCTTCGCACCGTTTGTGGCGAACAGATTATCGTTGCCGAAGGCAAAGAAAACATCGACTTCAGCAACATCATCAGCATGAACGAAAGTTCGGCCTATCTTTGGAAAAACATCCAAGGCAAAGACTTCACCGCCGAGACGCTCGCCGACCTACTGACCGATGAATATGAAGTGACACGCGAGCAGGCCCTCGACGACTGCAACACCCTCATCAAACAATGGTTTGAAGCAGGGATTATTATTTAGCCTGCTTTCTTGTCAGCGTGGCGACGGCCTGAGCCAGCGAAAGGAAGGCCTGCCCAGTGGGAGTCTCTTCGTGTAAGGCTGCCGGTTCACCAGCATCGCCACTCTCGCAAATGCCCTGAACGAGCGGTATCTGTGCCAACAGCGGCACTTGCAGTTCTTCGGCAAGCTGCTTCACTCCGTCGCGCCCGAAGATGTAATAGCGATTCTCCGGCAACTCGGCCGGCGTAAACCAAGCCATATTCTCTATCAAGCCAAGAATGGGAACGTTCACCTTCTCGTTGCGATACATATCGACACCCTTACGGGCATCGGCCAAGGCCACCTGTTGTGGCGTGGAGACGATGACGGCTCCGGCTATCGACAGCGTCTGCAACAGCGTCAGGTGAATGTCACTGGTGCCCGGCGGCGTGTCGAGGATGAAATAGTCGAGCTCGCCCCAGTCGGCATCGGCGATGAGCTGCTTCAGCGCATTCGACGCCATGCCGCCCCTCCAGAGCACGGCCGTCTCGGGCGAGACGAAGAAGCCAATGCTCAACAACTTCACACCATACTTCTGCAAGGGCTCTATCAGCTGCCGGCCGTCTTTCTCTACCGAGTACAGCCGCTCACCCTCGACATGGAACATCTTGGGCACTGACGGTCCGAAGATGTCGGTATCGAGCAGCCCGACCTTGTAGCCCAGCCGCGCCAACGCTATGGCAAGGTTGGCGGCAACAGTGCTCTTGCCTACCCCGCCCTTGCCCGAACTCACGGCAACGACATGCTTCACGCCAGGCAGCAGTTTGTCGGCCTTGGGACGAGGCTTTGAGCGGAACTCGGTCTCGATAGTCACATCGACATCATTGCTGATATAATAGTGAATGGCAGCCTTGGCAGCCTTGACGGTAGACTTCAGGAAGGGGTCGGTCTCGCGCGGGAAGATAAGCGTCAGGCGGACATTCATGCCATTGATAACAATGTCGTCGCCCACCATCTCGCTCTCAACGAGATTCTTCTTCGTTCCGGCGTACGTCACCGTTGCCAGTGCTTCGCGTATCAAATTAGGATATAACGTCATATCGTATCACATTTACTTTTTATGGCCGACAAAGGTACGAATAAGTGAGAGAAAATGCAAATTTTGTTTGCATTTTCTCTCACTTATTCGTACCTTTGCAACTGATTACAAAACGAATATATAACAATGAGTAAACTTTATACGCTATTTCTTATGCTGCTCTTGGGCATCGCTTCTGCCTGGGCACAAGAGCCGTTCTGGCTTGGCGCCGACATCAGCGGAACGACCGAACTGGAGGCTCGCGGAGAAAAACTCTATAACGCCAAAGGCGAGGTGAGGGAAAACACGGCACTGATGAAGGAACTCGGACTGAATGCCGTCCGGCTGCGTGTATGGGTGAACCCGCGTGGCGGATTCTCGGGCAAGGAGGACGTGCTCGAGATGGCAAAGCGGGCACGATACTACGGCATGGCCATCATGATCGACTTTCACTATAGCGACTGGTGGGCCGACCCGGGAAAGCAGCACATTCCCGCAGCATGGCAATACATGAAATACGACGAGATGAAGTGGGCGCTGGCCATGCACACCCGCGAGACACTGCAACTGCTGAAAGACAACAATATCGACGTGCGGTGGGTGCAAGTGGGCAATGAGACTACCCACGGCTTCCTCTGGCCCATGGGACGCGCCGAGGACAATATGGAACAATATGCAGGACTGACCGAAGCAGGCTATCAGGCCGTGAAAAGCGTTTATCCCGATGCTGTCTGCATCGTTCATCTCGACGGCGGATGCGACGCGAGACGCTACGACTTCATCTTCGACGGACTGCGCCAGCACGGTGCCCATTGGGACATGATCGGCATGAGCGTCTATCCCTACTGGGACATGAAGGACAAGCTCACGCAAAGCGAAGACGAGACACTTGCGAAGGTCGTTGGAAACATTAAACGACTGAACAAGAAATATGGCTGCGAGCTGATGATTGTGGAGACTGGTGTCGAGGCTAAGCGCCCGAAAGAGGGTAAGGCCTTTATGAGGAAACTGTTGAAAGCTGCCAAAAACGACACCGAAGGCCACTGCAAAGGCGTGTTCTACTGGGCACCCGAACTGGAAGGGCAATATCCGCTCGGCGCATTCGACAACCATCGACCAACAGCCATCATGGAGGCTTTTCAGGAAATGAGTAACAAGAAAAACTGAACTATGCTGGGAACCATTGTCAACACCGCGACCATAATCATCGGCTCTATTGCTGGAAGCATCCTGCACAAAGGCATCAAAGAGAAATATAAGAATGTGCTCTATACCGGACTCGGGCTTGCTAGTCTTGCTATCGGACTCAACGCCACCATCTCCAACCTGCCAAAAAGCCAATACCCTGTGCTCTTCATCGTATCGATTGCCGTGGGGGGCATCATCGGAACAGCCCTGGACTTAGACGGTCGATTCCACCGATTGGTTGACCACTATTCAAAAAATCCTCAGAAGAATCTTGCCACAGGACTGTCAACCGCCATCCTGCTCTATTGCATCGGGCCATTGTCGATGCTCGGACCTGTTGTCAGTGCACTGAAGGGCGACAACACGTTTCTATACACCAATGCCACGCTCGACCTCGTGTCGTCAATCGTCTTTGCATCGACCTATGGCATTGGCATGATCTTCGCCGCACCGGTACTGTTTCTCTGGCAAGGCATGTTCTGGCTCGTGGCCACAGTGTCGAGCCAAGCCGTGAGCGATGCGCTCATGAGCGAACTGCTCATCGTCGGCGGACTGCTCATCACTGGCTCAGGCCTTTCGCTCCTCAAACTGAAAGACTGCAAGACGCTCAACCTCCTTCCCGCCCTGCTCGTGCCCATCGCATGGTTTGCCATAAAATGCATTTTCAAGTTCTAATTGGCAACGATAGAACACGGAAACACACGAAAGTCTCTATTAGCAAAATCTCCATTAGCATGCAGAGCAAGGCTAATGGAGACTTTTCACTTATCACTTTTCACTTCTTCAGTTCCCGTTGAACCCAAAAACTAAAAACTAAAAACTTTTCACTTCTTACTTCTCTCCCTTTCCGAGCTCTTTTTCGAAGAATGAAGCAACCTGACGGAGGAGATGATGGCGCGTATTACCTCCGTAGATACTGTGATTGCGGTTGGTATAAATGATTTCCTTGAAATCCTTATCGGCCTGCACAAGCGCCTCACTATATTCAAAAGTGTTTTGCGGATGTACGTTATCGTCGGCTAACCCGTGACAGATGAGCAAGGCTCCATGTTGCTGTGGAGCGCGAACGATGGGATTGACGGCGTAGCCCTCGGGGTTCTCTTGCGGCGTGCGCATGAAACGCTCGGTATAAACACTGTCGTAATAGCGCCAGTTGGTCGGAGGCGCGATGGCCACGCCCGCACGGAAGACGGCCCGCCCCTCGCTCATTGACATCAGCGTGTTGAATCCGCCGTAGCTCCACCCCCAGATACCTATCCGCTCTTTATCGACATAAGGCAGCTTGCCAAGATACAGGGCTGTTTCCACTTGGTCTTTCGACTCCAAATCGCCGATTCGAAGATAAGTGCATTTCTCAAAGTCGGCACCACGGCCGCCCGTTCCGCGTCCGTCGACACAGACAACGATGAAACCGTGCTGAGCCAGATAGAAATCGAAGGATCCGCCCTGCCCCATCGAGCCGGCACTCCATGAGTTGACCACCTGCTGACTGCCCGGTCCGGAATATTGATGCATGACAACCGGATACTGTTTGCCCTCGTCAAAACCGTCGGGCAGAATCATCCAACCGTCAAGCTCGACACCCTCAGACGTCTTGAACGTAAAAGGCTTTTTCTTCGTGAAACCGTATTCGGCAACCTTTGCCTTGAGCGCAGCATTGTCTTCCGACGTGCTCAACGTTTTTCCACGATTGTCACGAACGGTGAAAACAGGCGGCGTGTCGTAGTCGCTCCATTGATTGAGGAAGTAGCGATAGTCGCCCGAGAACGTGGCACTGTTCCATCCAGCCTGCGACGTGAGTTGTTCGGTCTTGCCGTTCTTATGAGCAACGAACACCTGACGCTGATGAGCATCGGGCACAGCAGCGCGGAAATAGACATCGCCCGTCTGCTCGTCCATGCCATAGACATCATCAATCGGGTGGTCGCCCACGCTGATGGTCCGTAGCAGCTGCCCGTTCATCGAGTAGATGTAGAGCCGCATAAAACCGTCACGATCGCTGGGAAGAAGAATGTTCTGGCGACCAATCACAATCTGACCTATGGCCTCTTCCTTAATATATTTGTCGACATGCTCGCGGATTATCAGCTGAGAAACCGTTGAACGCGGGTTGACCGCATAGAGGTTCAACTCGTCTTGGTGGCGATTCATCGTGTAGACAATCATCTTGTTCGGGTCGGTCGTAGCCTTCAAGCGGGGGATGTAACCGTCTTCAGGCACAGGCACATCGAGTTGACGTATCTGATGCGACTTAATGTCGTAGCTCCACACTGAGACCTTGGAATTTTCTTCTCCGGCCTTTGGGTATTTATAGGAATACAGTCCGGGGTAAACCTCATATTCCATACGTTGAGGCTTCAAGCCTTTAAACATCTGCAGGTCGTAGGTCTTCACCCCACTTTCGTCCCAACGCACCCAGCAAAGCATCTCGCCGTCGGCAGTAAACTCCAACGCGCGGTTAAACGAAAATTCCTCTTCGTACACCCAGTCGGGGATGCCGTTGATGATTTCGTTGAACTTTCCGTCTTTGGTGACCTGGCTTTCGGCATTGTCATACAACAACTTAACAAGAAAAATGTTGTTATCACGCACAAACGCAACCTGATTTCCGTCGGGCGACCACACAGGAGCCTGTTGCTTCCCGCCGTCGCTCAGTCGTTCAAGTCGTCGGTTGGCAATCGTATATATATAATAGGTGGCACGCGACGAACGACGGTAGACGCGCTCTGTCTCGGTTTGTATCAGCAGACGGCGACCGTCGGGCGAAATCAGGTAATCATCGAAACCGTCAATCTTCTCGCCCACCGTGTTGTTCACATCAAACAGCACGGCCGTCTCCTTACCCGTCTTGAACGAGCACTTCACTATTTTCCCATTTTCAGCCACGCGCGCATATTCGTCAGTTCCGTCAATCGCATTCATTCCACCGACATAGCGTGCAGAAAAAGTACCGTCAGTCAGATTTCTGAGAGTAATCTTTTTACCAGCCTGTGCTACCATTGACGCCAGCAGCAAACAAGCAAACAAGCAAAACCATTTTTTCATAATCAATTCTATCTTTTTTGCAAAGGTACGGTTAAATGAGCAGAAAACCAAATGTTATTTGAGTTTTCTCGAATGATAGTACCTTCGGCGATAGCCAAAGGTACAGTTAAATGAGCAGAATACAAAATTTTATTTGAGTTTATTTCAGTTGTCTCCATTAGCATGTAGGGGAAAGGCTACGGGTAGGCGAGCTTGCTCGGGAATGGGCTACGGGGGGGCGAGCGCAGCGAGGGATGCGCGGCATGCCACGTTGAAAATCTTAACAAACCTTAATTCCCATTGCGAAACATATATCTCTCGACTTCGGAAATGTTAAAACGCCATTCCCGATTTAACATTTCTCTTAGCCCACTAAATTAGGGGGGTGGGGGTCTTTTTTGTCTCAAAAAACCACTTTTCACTTATCTCTTTTCACTCATCACTTCCGAAAGGTATACCTTTCACCTTCCAAAAGACCGTCTTTTGCACCCCGAAAGCTTACCTTTCACCACCCGAAAGCTTAGCTTTCGCAACCCGAAACATATACCTTTCAAAAGTGAAGGAAATCTCCATTAGCATGTAGGGACGCGGCGTGCCGCGTTAAACCATTGACAACCAGCACTCTGCAAAAATCGCCACACAATCGCCCATTTTCCCC
>CACYRB010000049.1 GCA_902776685.1 uncultured Prevotellaceae bacterium | reverse complement strand
AACATATATGTTTAGGGTTGCGAAAGCTAAGCTTTCGGGTGGTGAAAGGTAAGCTTTCGGGGTGCAAAAGACGGTCTTTTGGAAGGTGAAAGATATATGTTTGGGAAGTGATAAGTGAAAAGTGATAAGTGAAAAGTGGTTTTTTGAGACAAAAAAGCCCCCCGACCCCCTAATTTAGGGGGCTAAGAGAAGTGTTAAAACGAGAATGGTGCGTTAACATTTCCGGCAGCGAAAGATATATGTTTCGCCCACGAGATTAAGATTTGTTTACACTTGCACAGCCGTCATGCAGAGACCCAGAGGAGATGAAAAATTGTCGTCCCGCAAGAACGGCCTGAAGGGCCGGCAAGCTAATAGCCCAAGGCATCGCCTTGGGTTATCGGGGTGTTAAGATTGCGCCCTGGAAGGGCAAAAGCCTGCACAATCTACGTGGAGTAAGACCCCCACCCCCTAATTTAGGGGGCTAACAAGCTTTTGCCCTTCCAGGGCGTGTTTTACTGGCACAATTTACCCAGGGTGTTACCCTGGGCTATTAGCTTGCTGGCCCTTCAGGCCGTTTTTACCGGACACCTATAATTAAATTTGAGAGATTTTTGAACAGATTTGTATGATTTCTCGCCGTAGGCGACTCTTTTTCTAATTCGCTGAACATGTTTACTAGGGATGCTGAATAGTTTCAGTCATCATGCAGAGGCCCAGAAGCCCCGACGGGGCGGCAGAACGCATATTTTCATTCTGTCACCCCGTCGGGGTTTAGATAATACATCATATTTTGCAGGGGTTTCGCTGCGCTACACCCCTGCCTGTGTTCTGTCAGCCTTTACTTTCCCCGCTTCGCGACAGTGACCGTTGGTTCAGACTTCTATGTCAACTACTATGTCATTGCCCCAAAAATAAGCGTGGAGGGCAGAACACTTTGCGTTGTCGGTTTGAAAATGTTGTTGCTATAGCTTAGAGCGGATACTCGTCGAAGGCATAGAGCACGGTAGAGAGGTAGCGCTCGCCGGTGTCGGGCAGGAGCACGACGACGGTCTTGCCGGCGTTCTCGGGCCGACGGGCCACCTGCGCTGCGGCAAAGGCTGCGGCTCCGGAGCTGATGCCCACGAGCACGCCTTCCTGCTGAGCCAGCTCGCGGGCGGTGCGGATGGCGTCGTCGTTGTCGACATCTACCACCTCGTCGATGAGACTGGCGTCGTAGGTCTTGGGCACGAAGCCTGCACCGATGCCCTGAATCTTATGGGGACCGCTCTGGCCGCCGTTGAGCACGGGCGACGACAGGGGCTCTACGGCCACGACCTTCACGGCGGGATTTTGCTCCTTCAGGTATTTCGCCACGCCGCTGACGGTGCCGCCGGTTCCTACGCCGCCCACGAAGATGTCGACCTTGCCGTCGGTGGCAGCCCACACCTCGGGGCCGGTGGTGGCATAGTGCTTGGCGGGGTTGGCCGCGTTCTCAAACTGTTGCAGGATGACGCTGCCCGCAATCTCGTCGCGCAGCACCTCGGCAGCGCGGATGGCTCCGGGCATGCCGTCCTTGCCGGGCGTGAGACGCACCTCGGCACCGTAGGCCTTCACGAGGTTGCGACGCTCCACGCTCATCGTGTCGGGCATGGTCAGGATGAGGTGATAGCCTTTCACGGCGGAGACGAGGGCCAGTCCTACGCCGGTGTTGCCCGAGGTGGGCTCGATGATGGTGGCACCGGGCTTGAGGATGCCTTTGGCCTCGGCGTCTTCAATCATGGCGAGGGCGATGCGGTCTTTCACAGAGCCGCCCGGGTTGAAAAACTCTATTTTAGCAATGACGGGTTTCTCGATGCCGTTGGCGGCAGAAAATTTGTTCAGCTCCAGAAGTGGAGTGTTGCCGACGAGGTCGGTCAATTGTTTTGCAATTTTGCTCATAGTTATTTACTTTTTTGTGTTTATTTTTCCTTTACGATGGGGTAGAGTTCTATGAATTCTCCTTGATGGCTTCGGCCGTCGTTGATGAGTTCCGCCATCTTCCGTCCCACGGTGTCGATGTCGTGGAAGCCGGGCAGCGTCATGTTGCCGTTGAGGTCGGTGGTGGTAGGGCCCGGGTGTACGGAGAAGGTTTCTATCGGCGTGTTGTTTTGCTGAAACTCCATGGCCATCACGCCGGTCATAGCATTTTGCGCGGCCTTGCTCGCCACGTAGGCCAGCGGATGCCAGTAGGGACTCACCTCGGAGGGGACGGTGACGTTGACAATGCGGCCGCTGTTCTTCCCTATCAGTGGCAGGAGCGCCTTGGTCAGGGCGAAGGTGCCGATGAAGTTGACGTCGATGGTTGCCTTGATGTCGCTGATTTCGGTGTCGGCACTCGCCATGCTCATGTCGCCCGGTATGCCGGCATTATTGACCAGCAGCGCGAGGTCGGGAAAGCGCTCTGCCACTTCGTCGGCGGCTTGGCGGATGCCGTCGAGGTCGGTCAGGTCGATGTTTACCCAGCCGCGCACGTCGATACCGAGTGCCTGCAGTTGGTCGACGGCCTTTGCGGCGCGATGCTCGTTGCGGGCACCTACGACGACTCGCCATCCGCTGAGTCCGAGGTGTTTGGCGATGCCAAATCCGATGCCTTTGTTGGCTCCTGTCACTAATACTGTCTTTGCCATGTTGTCTGAATTGTTAATGGGTTATTGTGTTCTCCGCCTTGCGATGTCGGGGGACGGACCTTAAATCTTGTCGAGGGCCTGGCTGAGGTCGTCGATGATGTCGTCGACGTGCTCGGTGCCGATGCTCAGGCGGATGGTGGAGGGGTGGATGTGCTGTTGCTCGAGTTCCTCGTCGGACAGCTGCGAGTGGGTGGTGGTGGCGGGGTGGATGACCAGCGACTTCACGTCGGCGACGTTGGCGAGGAGCGAGAATATCTGCAGTGCATCGATGAATCGCCATGCCTCTTCCTGTCCGCCCTTGACCTCGAAGGTGAAGATGCTTCCGCCGCCCTGCGGGAAGAGCTTGGTATAGAGCTGGTGGTCGGGATGGTCGGGCAGTAGGGGGTGGTTCACGCGTGCCACCTTCGGATGGGCGGCGAGGAACTCGACCACGCGCTGCGTGTTGTAGGCATGTCGCTCTACGCGCAGGCTGAGCGTCTCGAGTCCTTGCAGCAGAATCCATGCGTTGAAGGGCGAGATGGCTGCGCCGGTGTCGCGCAGGATGACGGCACGGATGCGGGTGACAAAGGCTGCGGCTCCGGCTACGTCGGCAAACACGGCTCCGTGATAGGAGGGGTCGGGCTTGGCCAGCGAGGGGTATTTGTCGGCATTGGCCTTCCAGTCGAACGTTCCGCCATCGACGATGACGCCGCCGAGACTTGAGCCGTGGCCGCCGATGAACTTCGTGGCCGAGTGTACCACCACGTCGGCACCATGTTCGATGGGACGAATCAGGTAGGGCGTGCCGAAAGTGTTGTCGACGATGACGATGGTGTTGTGGCGGTGGGCAATCTCGGCAATGCGGTCGATGTCGGTCACGCTGGCGTTGGGATTGCCGAAGGTCTCTATGATGACAGCTTTTGTATTATCTTGAAAGGCGGCATCTACCTGTTCAAAGTCGGATGGGTTTACAATAGTCACAGCCACACCTTGTGTGGTCAATGTGTGCTCAAGCAGGTTATAGGTGCCGCCGTAGAGGTTGTCGGCTGCAATGATGTGATCGCCGTTGCGGGCAACGTTTTGCAGGGCATAGGTGATGGCTGCCGCGCCCGATGCCACGGCCAGTCCTGCCACGCCGCCCTCGAGGGCTGCCACACGGTCTTCGAACACGCCCTGCGTGGAGTTGGTGAGTCGGCCGTAGATATTGCCGGCGTCGCGCAGACCGAAACGGTCGGCTGCGTGCTGCGAGTTGCGGAACACATAGCTCGTGGTCTGATAGATGGGAACGGCACGCGCATCGGTAGCGGGGTCGGGCTGTTCCTGTCCTACATGTAATTGTAAAGTCTCAAAATGTAATTTTTTCTGTGCCATAATCTTCAATGTTTAAAAATTGTTGATGCACTGTGCATGATGAATAATGCATTTGTCGACGGTGCAAAGGTACGAACTTTAGAAATATCATCCAAATATTTTTGCAAATTCAGAAATATTTACTACATTTGCAGCGATGAACAATTTGAAACCTCTGTTTTAGCCCATAAAAATGGACTGTTGCAGAATATTTTTCCAAAAGAGACGTATGGATGTACTGGATCAAACCGATTTGCAGATATTGCGGACGCTGCAGAAGAATGCAAAACTGACCACGAAGGAGTTGGCCGATGCCGTGCACCTGACGCCGACACCGGTGTTTGAACGCCTGAAACGACTGGAGCGGCGCGGCTATATCAAGAAGTATGTGGCTGTGCTCGATGCCGAGAAGCTGGGGCAGGGGCTGCTGGTGTTCTGTAAGGTGAAGCTGGCGCAGATTAACCACGAGATTGCCGAGGCTTTCGGCCGACGCATACAGCGCATTCCTGAAGTGATAGAGTGCTACAACATCTCGGGCAACTACGACTATCTGCTCAAGGTGAGGGCAGCCGACATGAAGCAGTATCAGGAGTTTATACTTAACAAGCTGGGTGTCATCGAGAGCCTCGACTCGCTGGAAAGCATCTTCGTGATGAGCGAGGTGAAGCATGACTATGGCATCAATGTGTAAGATTTCGGGGCAAATATTTTGTCCGTTAACAAAGATTATCTATATTTGCATGACTAAAAACCTGTAGCACTATGCAGAAATACGCAGAATATATACAGCAGATTGAGATCGACTCGTTGTGGTCGGGACGCAAACACGTCGTTTGGGACCTCGACCCCAAGGTGAATGTCCTCAGTGGTATGAACGGCGAAGGCAAGAGCACCATCTTGAACAAGGTGGTGAAGAGCCTGTCGGGGAATGGCGAGTTTCCATCGCACATGCTGAAAGGCGTGCGGCTGAAAGTGTTTCCCGAGGATGCCAAATGGATACGCTACGATGTCATTCGCTCGATGGACAACCCCACGCTGAGCAGGGAAAGCCTTGAGCGCATCGACCAACCGCTGGTGGTGTCGGAACTCGACTTCCGCCTTTATCAGTTGCAGCGCCGCTATCTGGACTATCAGGTGAACATCGGCAACCGCATCATCAAGGCCATACAGAGCGGCGACCCCGATGCCGCAGCTCAGGCGCAGCAGCTCTCGCAGCCCAAACAGCGATTCCAGGATATGATTGACGACCTGTTCTCGGATACAGGGAAGAAGGTTGTGCGGACGGAGAACGAAATCAGCTTCATGCAGATGGACGAGCGACTGTCGGCCTACAAACTGTCGAGCGGCGAGAAACAAGTGCTCACCATCCTGCTCACCGTACTCGTGGAAGACAACCTGCCCTATGTGTTGTTTCTCGACGAGCCGGAAATCTCGTTGCACATTGAGTGGCAGCAGCGGCTGATTGGTATGATTTGTGAACTGAACCCCAACGTGCAACTCATCATGACAACCCATGCACCAAGCATCATCATGGACAAATGGGGCGACTATGTGACTAACGTGAGCGATATAACCGACCAATGAAGAAAAACCTGACCGACTACGTCAACTCGAAATTCATTGAGGCGGCCAACCGACTGAAGCCCAAGAACGACCGGCGGCGCATCGTGGTTTACGTGGAGAGCTACGACGACATCTTTTTCTGGCGGTCGATGCTCAGCCGTTTCGAGGACGATACCCGCTATTTCGAGATTCTCCTGCCTACACGGGTGGGTAAGCTGGAGCGTGGCAAGAAGTCGGCCATCATGAACATGTTGTCGCAACGCACAGGACAATACATGATTGCCTGCGTGGATGCTGACTACGACTATCTCATTCAAGGTGTCACGCCGGCTTCGAAAGAACTGATTAGCAATCCCTATATCTTCCACACCTATGCCTATGCCATCGAGAACCTGCAGTGCTATGCCGAGTCGCTGCGCGAGGTGTGTGTGGCTGTCACGCTGAACGACCACTCCGTTTTCGACTGTGCCGAATACTTGCGACAGTATTCGCAAGCTATCTTCCCGCTCTTCGTCTGGAGCATCTGGCACTATCGCAGACCGGAATATCGCGACTTCACCATCAGCGATTTCAACAAGGTCATCGAAACCGGAAACTTCACGATAGAAAAGGCTGAACAGATAGTTCAGAACATCCGGCGCAAGGTGGGACAGCGGATTAAACAGCTGCAAGAGTTGCACCCCGATGCCAAGGAGTCGTATCTGGCTCTGAAAGAGGAACTGAAACAAATGGGTGTCACTCCCGACACCACCTATTTATATATACAAGGCCACCACTTGTTCGACAAGGTGGTGATGCCGATGCTGAAAAAAGTGTGCGAACAGCTCATTCGCCAGCGAGAGTCGGAGATACGCCGACAGAGTCACCACTATACGCAGCAACGCAATGAGCTGTCCTGTTACCAGCGCAGTATCGGTAACATAGAGTTCACGTTGAAGAAAAATCTTGGATATTATCGCTCCGTTCCCGTCAGTCGCATTCAAGCCGACTTGGAAGCAGTGATGGGGAAACGCTGCGCTAATGAATAGTGAGTAATGAGTAATGAATAATGAGTAATTTCCTCTATTAGAATGTAGGGATGCGGCGTGCCGCTTTATCATTACTCATTACTCATTATTCATAAGCGAAGCGAAAGAATCATCCTTTCTCGGCGATGGCTTTCATGATAAGGGCTTCGAGTTCATCGCAAAGCTCGGGGTTGTCCTTGAGCAGTTGCTTCGTGGCATCGCGTCCCTGAGCAAGTCGCATGTCGTTGTAGGAGAACCACGAACCACTCTTCTGAATGATGTTGAATTCAACACCGAGGTCGATGATTTCGCCGACCTTCGAGATGCCTTCGCCAAACATGATGTCGAACTCTGCACGACGGAAGGGAGGTGCCACCTTGTTCTTTACAACCTTTACCTTGGTGAGGTTGCCCAGAACTTCGTCGCCGTCCTTGATGGGTGTAGACTTGCGGATGTCGAGACGTACCGAGGCATAGAACTTCAGTGCGTTACCGCCGGTCGTGGTCTCGGGATTGCCGAACATGACGCCAATCTTCTCGCGCAGCTGGTTAATGAAGATGCAGGTGGTGTTGGTCTTGGCGATGGTCGAGGTGAGTTTTCTGAGAGCCTGGCTCATCAGTCGGGCGTGCAGACCCACGGCTGAGTCGCCCATGTCGCCTTCGATTTCCTTCTTCGGGGTGAGGGCTGCCACGGAGTCGATGACCACGATGTCGACAGCCGACGAGCGAATGAGTTGGTCGGCAATCTCGAGTGCCTGTTCGCCGTTGTCGGGCTGAGCAATGTAGAGGTTGTTTACGTCGACGCCCAGCTTCTCAGCATAGAAACGGTCGAAGGCATGCTCTGCATCGATGAAGGCAGCGATGCCTCCCTGCTTCTGTGCTTCGGCCATGGCGTGGATGGCCAGCGTGGTCTTACCCGACGACTCGGGACCATAGATTTCGATGATGCGGCCGCGTGGGTAGCCTCCTACGCCGAGGGCTGCATTCAGGCCGATGGAGCCTGTGGGAATGACGTCAACCTGTTCTATCTGTTCGTCGCCCATGCGCATGATGCTGCCCTTGCCGAAGTCTTTTTCAATCTTCGACATAGCGGCTTGCAGGGCTTTCAGCTTTTCGTTTTGCGGATTTGCTGCTTGTACTTCTTCTTTCTTTGCCATAGTTGTTTATTTTTTTATTAATCATTTAATAATTATAATTCCAGGTCGCCGTCGAACACTTCGTGCCAAGGCAGACCGTGGCGGTTGAGCTGTTCCATGAAAGGATCGGGGTCGAAGTCTTCCACGTTCCACACGCCGGGTTTGCGCCAGAGGCCTTTGAGGAACATCATGGCACCGATCATGGCGGGTACGCCGGTGGTGTAGCTCACGCCCTGCATGCCTGTCTCCTCGTAGGCGGCGCGGTGCGAGCAGTTGTTGTAGACGTAGTAGGTGCGTTCCTTGCCGTCCTTGATGCCTCTGATGCGGCAGCCGATGCTCGTCTCACCCTCATAGTTCTCGCCGAGGTCTTGTGGGTTGGGCAGCACGGCTTTGAGGAACTGCAGGGGGATGATGTTGACCTTGACGGTCTTCGTGGGGTCGTCGGCCAGCGGTGCTTCATACGCTACGGGGTCGATGCGGCTCATGCCGATGTTCTGAATCACGTCGAGGTGTTTGATGTATTGCTCGCCGAAGGTCATCCAGAAGCGGGCCTGCTTGATGGTGGGATAGTTCTTGACGAGCGACTCCAGCTCTTCGTGGTGCAGCAGATACGACTCGCGCGGGCCGATGTTGGGGTAGGTGAGCGGCTTGTGAATCTCGAGTGGCTCGGTCTCTATCCATTGTCCGTCCTTGTAGTAGAGTCCTTTCTGGGTAATCTCGCGGATGTTGATTTCGGGGTTGAAGTTTGTGGCGAAGGCCTTGTGGTGGTCGCCGGCATTGCAGTCCACGATGTCGAGATAGTGAATCTCGTCGAAGTGGTGCTTGGCGGCATAGGCCGTATAGATGCCCGAGACGCCCGGGTCGAATCCGCAGCCGAGGATGGCGGTGAGTCCGGCCTGCTCGAAGCGGTCTTTGTAGGCCCACTGCCACGAATATTCGAAGTGTGCCTCGTCTTTCGGCTCATAGTTAGCCGTGTCGAGATAGTTGCATCCGCAGGCCAGACAGGCCTCCATGATGGTAAGGTCCTGATAGGGCAGTGCAAGGTTGATGACCAGCTCGGGCTGATAGTCGGCGAAGAGAGCCTTAAGCTGATCCACGTCGTCGGCATCAACCTGTGCTGTCTGTATGGGCATGGTGTAGCCTTTTCGGTGGATGGCTTCTACGAGTGCGTCGCATTTCTCTTTGCGGCGGCTTGCAATCATGAAGTCAGTAAACACGTCGGGGTTCTGCGCAATCTTGAACGCAGCAACGGTGGCGACGCCTCCGGCGCCAATCATTAATACTTTGCTCATTTTTATTCTTTGCTCCTTTTTGATTTTATTGTATATGGGTTTGTTCACTTTGGTTTTGTCGGCCACGATCATGAAGTCGGTGAACACATCGGTGCGTTCGCCTTCTTTGCGCTCGGCGACAGTTCCGTCGAGGCGGTCGCGATCGAGTTTGAATATTCGTGCCATTTGGTTTGTAAGGTTGAAAGGTTGTAAGGTTGAAATGTTGAACGTTTATCCTTTGATTTCGTCGCCTCTGATGCCGAGTGCAGCCATGAGCGAGTAGCCGAGAATCTCTTGACGGAAGTTTCCGCCGGGCATGGGCTGCATGGCGAAGAGTGTGATGCGTTTGTCGTCGTCGGCCGTGCGGCGTAGTGTCTCGCGCAGGTCGTCGTAGATGGTTCCTTCCTCGGCGTTGGGCACGACCATGATGCGTCGCACCTCGCTGCGCTGGCAGACCGTTCCCACGATGTCGAGCATCAGTTCGTCTTTGCTGACCATCTGCTCTACGGGCGGTGCGGCAATGACGAACTCGCCGAGCCGGTCGGTAAAGGCTTTGCCGTCGAGCTCGTCGGCGTAGTCGGCAGGTGCGAAGTTGTCCAGCTTGCGGCTGTTCTTCTCGTGTATCAGCACCACCTGCGTGTGGTTGTCGCCCTCGCGCACGCCGCCGTCGAGTGCTATGCAGTCGAGCCACTGGCCCATGTCGGCCTGCGGTATGCGTCGCCCAATCATGCGCTCAAAATTGACGATGAGGTTGAAGGCCACGCGGTCGGTGTAGTCGGCATCGACCACGATGACATTCTCGCACCACGATGTCGCGTTCAGGTTGTCGATATTCATAGGGCAAAGGTACGAATAAGTGAGCAGAAAACCAAATTTTATTTTGGTTTTCTCGAACGATAGTACCTTCGACGATAGTCAAAGGTACGAATAAGTGAACGAAAATGCAAATATTTTTTACAGTTTCAGACAAATGTCTCGAGGAACTTCAGCTCGCCGCTGATGTTGACCTTTTTGGTCGTGGCGGGAATGAGTAGCGTCTCGCCCTGATGCAGGCTGACGGTGTTGCCCTCGTCGTCGGTGATTGTGGCTTCGCCCTTCATGCCGATGAGGATGACAAACGAGTCGAGCTCCGAGTAGTCGAGCGTCATGGGTTCGTCGAGGTCGTAGACGGCTGTGGTGAAGTATGGACAGCTGACGAGGGGCACGCCCTGGTTCTTCTCGGGCGAGTAGCTTGTGCGGTAGTCGGGTTCAACATGGTAGTCGATGCTCTCGGCGGCCAGCTCGGTGTGCAGCTCGCGGTAGTTGCCGTCCTTGTCCTTGCGCTTGAAGTCGTAGATGCGATAGGTGACGTCGCTGGTCTGCTGAATTTCGGCCAGGAAGCAGCCGGTGCCGATGGCGTGGATGCGGCCGGCGGGCAGGAAGAAGCAGTCGCCCTCTTTGACGCTGTACTGTGCCAGTGCGTCGCATATCGTGTCGTCCTCCACCATCTGCTTGTATTGCTCGGGGGTGATGGTCTTCTTCAGTCCGCTGTAGAGCTTGGCGTCGGGAGCCGAGTCCATGAGGTACCACATCTCGGTCTTGCCCCTCGACTTGCCCTGTCGGTGGGCAATCTCGTCGGTGGGATGCACCTGGATGGACAGGTCTTGGCGAGCATCGATAAACTTGATGAGCAGTGGGAACTCGTTGCCGAAGCGGGCGTAGTTGTCGCTGCCCACCAGTTTCTCCTTCAGCTCGGCCACAAGGTCGTTGAGCTTCCTGCCGGCATATTCGCCTTCGCTGACGATTGTCTCGTTGTCTTTCACTCCGGAGATTTCCCAGCTCTCTCCAACGTTCTCAAGCTTGTCGTGCAGATGCTTGAAAGGAATAATCTTGTCGCCGCCCCAAAGCGTTTGCTTCAGCAGCGCATTGAATTTTATCGGTTGCATATATAAATGTTGAAATGTTGAACGGTTGAATGATTGTAATGTTGAAATAAGTCTATCTCCGACTCCTCCCTGAAGGGAAGGGCGCTTTCGGATGCAAAAGTACGAATAAGTGAGCAGAAAACCAAATGTTATTTGAGTTTTCTCGAGCATGAGAAATTTATAAAAAAAAACTGCCACTGTCATCACGACAGCAGCAGTTCGTTACATATAAAAGTATAAATATCTTTATTAATAGGAAGAAATCGCTTTCATCCTATGGGCAGAGAGTAAAGTTTGGAGTAAGCCTCACTCCCATATATTGAACAAGCGGCAGGCATCTATGTCCTCTTCTTCGGATAAGTTTATTTCGTCTTCTTCATTAATCGGAAAACCTTTGGCATCTACGTCACCAGCCCCCTCACCAACAGAGACAACCCAGTCGAGCAGTGAGAACTGTGTACTTATCTTAACTACGTCCGTCATAGGACTTTCATATATTTTCTTTTCCATTTCTAATTCCTGTTTTTTTGCTCTCAGCGAGAAATTCATACAGAATCGAATATCAAAATCATACAAACGTTCCTTTGCCGACACTTGACATCAATTCTGTAGAATTTCTCTGCATTTAACAACATTTTTATTTTTTATAATAACTGAAAAACTATTCTTTATTTAACGACTACTTTCTTTACCGTTCCGTCGCTCATGCGGACGATGTTCAGACCTCTGCGCGTTGTGACTTGCTGGCGGCCGGTGGCGTCGTAGATGCCCTCAGCCTGTCGCAGCGTCTGCTCCGTCTCGGCAGCCTCGATGGCGGTAACAGCCTCGTCGTCGCTGAACGACATGGTGAAGAACTTCGAGGCACCTGGCGCGCCAGTGGGATAGAACAGCACACGATGGTCAACGAGGTTAAGGTTGCCCGTAGCACGCTTGACGTTGTTATCTTGAATGAAATACATGCCGTCGAAGTCGGTAACCGTCTCTTTCACATAGTAGCCTTTGGTCTGCCAGTTCGACAGTCCTGTCGTGCCAACATAAGGTGTGCCGGGAGCCTCGGTCGGTGCGTCTTCTGTCCACGTCTCCTCATTTGCGTTCGTGCTGCGCGTGGCATTCACGGTGATGCCAAAGTTGCTGTTCTTCATCAAGAACTCGGCATTGTTGAGCCGCTTGAAGGCGAAGGGCGTGTGGGCAGGAACAGTCTTTGCGTTGGTGAATTTCAGTCGCGTCATTTCATCGTTTTGTGCGCTGAGGCTGTAGGCCTGAATGTCGCTGTTCGTGGTGAAGGCGTAGGGCAGGACTACCGAGCCATACTCCTTGTTGCCCATCGTGCGGCTGTAGACAGCCTCCTTAGTCTTGAACTGGCGGGGGAACTCTATGTCAACCTTGTCAGTGGAGTAGTATTTCGGGCAGCGCAGGTCGCTCGCGTTGCCATTATTGGAATAGACTACATTGGTGACGTTGGTAACAACCCCGTTCTCCTTCGGCAGGAAGATGACAGTTGTCTCAGGCACCGTATTGAAAACACCTGAGCTACGGTTAACGGTGTTGAGCGGAAACTGCAAACCAGTGCCCGACGTAGCATAGCTGCTGTTATAAAAATCAATATAACGAAGTTTTTTACAATTATTGAACATATTATCAGCAGTTGAGACCTTGTTCATATTGAAGTTTGTTCCAAAGCTAATCCCCCGCAAACCTAAGCAGTTAAGAAACATCTCATGCATATCTGTTACCTTGCTGGTGTTCCAACCCTTCCAGCCGTTCATGTTAACCAATTCGAGACCATGGCAATCCTTAAAAGTGCCATACATGTCTGTGACATTACTGGTGTTCCAGTTGCTAAGAGGCTCAAGCGAGGTGATACCGCGGCATCCTTGAAAAGTCCAGTGCAAGCTTGTGTTTTTGCTAGTGTCCCAATTGCGAAGAGGCTCAAGCGAGGTGAGACTTTCACAATAATCAAAAGAGCTCTTCATAGTTGTGACATTACTGGTTACCCAGTTTTTAATTCCGGCAAGCGAGGTGAGACTAGTGCATCTAAAAAAAATGTGCTGCAAGGTTGTAACATTACTGGTGGTCCATTTTTTAATATCGTTAAGCGAGGTGAGGGCAGTACATTGAGCAAAAGTCCAAGACATATTTGTGACATTGCCGGTGTTCCAGTTTTTAATTCCGGCAAGCGAGGTGAGGCCAACGCAATCTCGAAAAGTTCCTGCCATGTCTGTGACATTGATGGTGTTCCAGCCGCTAAGCGGCTCAAGCGAGGTGAGGCCTTCGCAATAACCAAACGTCCCATATAAGGAAATAACATTGCTGGTGTTCCAGCCACGTAGGGGCTCAAGCGAGGTAAGACTACTGCAAGCACGAAAAGCTTGAGTTAGATATACGAGATTGCTGGTGTCCCAGTTTTCAAGTCCGGCAATCGAGGTGAGTTTACTGCAGCTATCAAAAGTACGATGCAGACCTTCGAGTTTACTGGTGTTAATGTTTCCAAGCCCATCTATCCTTTTGAGATTTCCAAAATCTCGAAACCAATGATTCAAGGTCTTGGGTTGGAAATCTGAGAATTTTGAACTTATTACTACCCTAGTTACTAAAGACGATATAGACTTCCATGGTACAATATAACTATTGTTGTTGTAATCCACTCTTTCGGGGACATCATAAACATTCGTAATGGTCAGTTGTCCATTGTAGGTACCTCCAATAGTATAGGTACCGGTGTTATAGAGAAAATAGAGGGTTGTATTCTCCTCACACCAGATAGCCTTGGCTGTCTGCGCTTGAATGTTTTGTGGCAACAACAGGCCCACAAACATTAACGATAGAAATACTAAATTTTTCTTCATAGCTCTTTCATTTAATTTTTGTTCTACATTTAAATTATAATACTATTATTTGTTTGCGGCTGCAAAGATAAAGTGTTTTCATTTAACAAACAAAAACATTATACAAAAAAAAAAAAAAAACAAAACATACGTTAAATAGCGTATTTTAAAACGAATTTTTGTCAAAATGCACAAATCTTAAACCTATTTGTCTTGACATCAACTGCATTGAACAACCTTGAACAAATTTGCAAGGCCTATCATTTGTAAAAGAATGAGTGGGAATAGGCGGCGAGACATATCGTTGACCTATTCCGGCTCTCAGCGTGAGAGCTTGCACAAGTGTGAACAAATCTTAACAACTGAGGTGAAACATATATCGTTCGCCTCGTGAAATGTTAACGCGCCATTTTCGTTTTAACACTTCTCTTAGCCCACTAAATTAGGGGATTGGGGGTATCTAACGTCCCTTTCACTTCCCTTTCACTCCCCTTTCACTCCCCTTCATTCCCCAAAGATATATGTTTTACCCTCTAAAAGACCGTGTTTTGGGTGGTAAAAGATAAGCTTTCGGGGTGCAAAAGACCGTCTTTTGCAACCCGAAACATATATGTTTCAGGAGTGAGAAGTGATAAGTGAAAAGTGATAAGTGTTTAAACTCGCTGATTTACAGTGGTTTATAAATCGTCAGCCAGAATCGCTCGTTTTGATGTCTTTGGGCAACAACTCCACCGCCACCATTTCGGTCGATTCTCGACGTTAAAATTTCTCAGCCAAGACGGATTTTTTTAACACTTTTACGCGGAATAACCACAATGAAAGGGGCATCATAATTCCTCCCCTACATACAAATGGAGATTTCCGTGTTTCTCCGTGTTCATCCGTTGCTGATTATGCGAGGCTTACGCTTCGCGCCAGAAGTTGCGGGTGAACAGCACGAGGACGGTCATGATTTCGAGACGTCCCATGAGCATGAGCAGACAGAGAATCCACTTGATGTGCACGGGCAGGACTGCCCACGACATGACGGGGCCTATCTGTGTGCCGAGCGTGGGTCCGACGTTGCCCACGCAGCTCAGGGCGATGGTGACCGAGTTGGTGTTGTCGATGCCCGACATGATCATGACGGTGGCGGTGAAGAGCACCATGAGCATGGTGAGGGCGAAGAAGGCGAAGAGTGCGACGAGCTTCGACTGCGGGATGTTCTGGCCGTTGACTCTGACGGGCAGCACGGCGTTGGGATGCAGTATCTGCCGGAAACTGTTGCGCACCACCTTCAGCAGCATGACGCCACGCACGCATTTCAGTCCGCCGCTGGTGCTGCCGGCGCAGGCGCCGAGATACATCACCACGCCGAGGATGACCCAGGTGATGTGGGGCCACCGGCCGGCATCCTCGTTGAACATGCCGGTGGTGGTCATGAACGAGACAACCTGGAACAATGCGCTGCGGAAGGCGTGCTCAAGGTCGTAGCCCATGCGGGTGAACAGCAGATACATGATCCATGAGGTGGCTATGAAGAGCACGCTGACGTAGAATTTGAACTCAGAGTTCTTCAGCAGCGACTTGAAGCGGAGCTTGAAGATGCTGACGTAGAGCAGCGTGAAGTTGATGCCCGAGAGAAACTGGAAGAGGATGGAGATATAGTCGACTGAGGCCGAGTGGAAATACTCGGTGCTGTCGTTGTGGATGGCGAAGCCGCCGGTGGCCGTGGTGGTCATGGAGTAGTTGGAGGCCTCGAACCAGTTCATGCCGACAGCCCAGTACGACAGGGCGCAGCCTGCGGTGAGCAGCACGTAGATGGTCCATATCCACTTGGCCGAGGTGGTGAGTCGCGGGTGTACCTTTGCGCGTATGGGGCCGGTGGCCTCGGCGGCAAACACCTTCACGCTTCCTCCCACGAGCGAGGGGATGATGGCGATGGTGAAGAACACGATTCCCAGTCCGCCTATCCACTGTGTGAGCGAGCGCCAGAACAGGATGGCGTGGGGCAGCCGCTCCACGTCGTCGAGTATGGTGGCGCCGGTGGTGGTGAAGCCCGACATGGTTTCGAAGAAGGCGTCGGTGACGTTGGTGATGCTGCCGTGGAAGAGAAAGGGAAACATGCCGAAGAAGGAGAAGATGACCCACGAGGCGGTGACCACCAGATAGGCGTCGCGCCGGCTGAGCGTGTTCTCGGCATTGCGTCCGGCAAAGAGCAGGAGGAAGGCGCAACCCGACGTGAGCAACATCGACAGCAGGAAGGCGAGGTCGTCGTCTTCCTGATACCAGAAGGCTATTGCTGCGCACAGAGCCATGAAGAAGGCTTCGATGAACAGCAGCGAACCGATGATTTTTGATGTGATACGGAAGTTTACCATATTACATTCACCATATACTATGTTTAAAATATTTCTCTATGCTGCTCAGCTTCTGCGCATGGCAGAAGACCATGACGGAGTCGCCGGCCTGAATCTGGGTGTTACCTGAGACGAGCATGCCCTCGCCGTCGCGCACGATGCCGCCGATGGTGATGCCGTTGGGCAGGTTCAGGTCGCGTACGAGCCTCTTCGTCACGCGCGATCCGCTCTCGGGGATAAACTCGGCCACGTCGGCATTGGCGCTGGTGATGAAGTGCACGTTGTGGACATTCACGTCGAACATCATCTGGTAGATGTGAGAGGCGGCGATGACGCGCTTGTTGATGATGGTGCCGATGTCGAGGCTCTCGGCCATGCTCACGTAGTCGAGGTTGTCGACCATGGCAACGGTCTTCCTGACGCCGTGGCGCTTGGCGGCGAGACAGGCCAGGATGTTGGTCTCAGAGTTTCCGGTGAGGGCTACGAAGGCCTGCGTGTTGCGGATGCCCTCCTCGGTGAGCAGGCCGATGTCGCGGCCGTCGCCGTTGATGATGAGGGCCTGACCGTCTTCGAGCAGGTCGTTGAGATGCTCGCAGCGTGCCGTGTCGGGCTCGATAATCTTCACGCTCATGTATTCGGGCTTCTGCTTCACGGTGCGAACGGCAGTCTTGCCGCCGCCCATGATCATCACGTTCTTCACGTCGGCATATTGCTCCTTGCCTACAATCTTGCGGATGTAGGGGATGTACTGCTTCGTCGTCATGAAGTAGGCCAGGTCGTAGAGCTGCAGCTCGTCGTTACCGCCCGGTATGATGGTTTCCTGTCCTCGCTTGATGGCCACGATGTGATAGGGGTCGTCGGGGCCGCAGAGTTCTTTCAGCGGTCGGTTCATGATTTCGCAGGTCTCGCGAATCTTGATGCCGAGCATGACGAGGGCCCCGTCGTGGACATCCCATCGCTGGCGTACCCACGACATTTTCAGTCCGGCAATGATGTCGCGTGCGGCCAGCAACTCGGGATAGATGAGCGAGTCGATGCCCATCTTGGCGAAGAAGGCCTGTGCCTCGGGTTCCATGTATTCCGACTTGTCGATCTTGGCCACGGTCTTCTTCGTGCCAAGGGCTTTTGCCATCATGCACGCGCTCATGTTCAGGCTCTCGTTGGGCGTAACGGCAATAAAGAGGTCGGCATGAGCCACACCGGCTTCCTTCAGGGCCTTGATGCTGTTGGGCGGAGCCTGCATGGTGAGCAGGTCGTAGTTGGAGCCGACCTGCGACAGCCGCTCCTCGCTCTCGTCGATGAGGGTAATGTTTTCGTTGTCGCGTGCGAGCAACATGGCGAGGTGTGAGCCGATGGCATGCGCACCGCAGATGATAATTTTCATAGTTTCCTAATTTAATGGTGCAAAGTCTCTGCGTCGCTTATCGCTTTTTTTATGCTTTCGGTATCGAGGCCGACCAGTGCGCGAAGCTCGGCAACGGTGCCGTGCTCTACGAAGTGGTCGGGCAGTCCGAGACGTGTGACGGGGGTGTGGTAGCCGTGGTCGGCCAGCCATTCGAGCACGGCCGACCCGAAGCCGCCGGTGCGGATGCCGTCTTCGATGGTGATGATGTGACGGAAATGTTCGGCCACTTCCTGAAGGATATGGTCGTCGAGCGGCTTCACGAAACGCATATCGTAGTGGGCAAAGCTGCCCTCGATGCTTTCCACGTCTTTTCCTATCGGCCCTATGGTGAGCACGGCCACGTCTGTACCTTTGCGCAGACAGCGACCGGTTCCCACGTCGACGGTCTCTAACGGGCATCGCCAGTCGATGATTGACCCTCGGCCGCGCGGATAGCGGATGACGAACGGGCCTGTCTCGCTTTTCGAGGCCGTGAACATGAGCCGACGCAGTTCGTGCTCGTCCATCGGCGAGGCAATGATGATGTTGGGTACGGGGCGCAGGGCGGCCATGTCGAATGCGCCGTGGTGGGTGGCACCGTCTTCGCCGACGAGTCCGGCACGGTCGAGACAGATGGTCACGGGCAGCCGCAGCAGTGCCACGTCGTGGATGATGTTGTCGTAGGCACGCTGGGCAAAGGCCGAATAGATATTGCAGAAGGGATGCAGCCCCTCTTTGGCCATGCCGCCCGAGAAGGTGACGGCATGTCCTTCGGCAATGCCGACGTCGAATGTGCGGTCAGGCATCTCGCGCATCATGATGTTGAGCGAGCAGCCTGTGGGCATGGCCGGCGTGATGCCGACAATCTTCTCGTCGTTCCGTGCCAGCTCGAGCAGTGTCTCGCCAAATACGTCTTGGAATCGTGGCGGTGTGTTGCTGTCGTCGTCGGCAATTCGCTCACCTGTGTCGGGGTCGAACTTTCCGGGGGCGTGCCACTCGGTCTGGCTCTTCTCGGCAGGCTCGTAGCCTTTGCCCTTCGTGGTGTGAAGATGCAGCAGCTTCGGACCTTTCATGTCTTTGATTTGCTCAAGCACACGCACGATTTCCTTCACGTCGTGTCCGTCGAAAGGTCCGAAGTAGCGGATGTTCATGCCCTCAAAAATGTTCTGCTGATTGGCCAAAGCCGACTTCAGTGCATTGTTGAAGCGCAGGATGCGGTTCTTGCGACGGTCCGAGAGGTATCCGCGTGCGCCCAGCCACTGCGAGGCCTTGAAGCGCAGGCGGTTATATGTGGCATTGGTGTCGAGGTTGAGCAGGTATTTCTCCATGCCTCCAACGGCCCGGTCGATTGACATGTCGTTGTCGTTGAGCACGATGAGCAGGTCATTGGGGGTTGACGAGACGTTGTTGAGACCCTCGAAGGCCAATCCGCCGCTCATGGCACCGTCGCCGATGATGGCGGCAACTTTCCGGTTGGCGTTGTCCTTGCTCTTCTTGAAGGCCACAGCCATGCCCAGTGCTGCCGAAATGCTGTTTGAGGCATGTCCGCATGCAAATGTGTCGTAGTCGCTTTCTTCGGGTGAGGGGAAGGGGCGCAATCCGCCTTTCTTGCGGTTGGTGTAGAACGATTCGCGTCGACCTGTCAGTATCTTGTGCCCGTATGCCTGATGCCCTACATCCCAGACCAATCGGTCGTCGGGGGTATGGAAGACATAGTGCAGTGCGACGGTCAGCTCAACGGCTCCGAGCGATGAGGCGAAGTGGCCGGGATTGATGGCACACTCTTCGATGATGCGTCGGCGCAATTCGCTGCACACCTCAGGCAGTTGCTCAACACGTAGCCGACGCAAGTCGTCGGGAGTGTTGATGTTTTGCAATAGTTTGAAGTCAGTACTGTTCAATGTTCTAATTTTGGGACAAAGGTACGATTTAGTGAGCGAAAATGCAAATTTATTTGCAATTTTCCGAACTTGACATGCTGTTTATGTTCAGCCTTTCGTTTCATAATAGTTCAAATGTTCAGAATACAGCCATGCTTTGATATCGTCAAAAGCAGTGGGGGTGTTGAAACGCGACTTCATGGTTTCGAGCATTTGGGCGTAGTTATGTGCTCCAAGACGCTTCTGTACTTCGTCGGCACAGATATTGTCTAAGGTTCTTAACTCGTCTAGTGGAATGGTGTCGGACCAGTCGTTCTCGCAAATAGTGAGTATTCCATCGTCGGTATGTCCACAAACACAGTATAGGCTGTTGAACCTGTCGTCATAATAGAGACACTCACTCACGCTCATTGGGTCGTCAACGGCTACAGCCTTTTGGCTTTCGTTGGATAAATTCCGATTACACATATTACTGGTTCATCCGACATTTCGAGTGATACGGCATTCGTGTAGAGCGTAGAGCCTGAGGGTAAAATACTTGTCGTCTCTAAAACCATATGCATTGCGTTTCA
>CACYRB010000048.1 GCA_902776685.1 uncultured Prevotellaceae bacterium | reverse complement strand
GCGGACTGACTCCCATCGGCTCGGTGAGCGCCACAGAGAAATCGCCCTTGCCGTTGGTCGTCGACTGCACGGGGGCGATCTTCACCAAATCCTGCAAACCGGCCATCTTCACACGCACCTTGTCGTCGAAGATGCCGCCGGGGTCGTTGCCGTTATAGACGCGCACGGCGATGACATTCTCCTGGTCCCACTTGATGAGACCGCCGTCGGCCTTCACCTGATAGTCGCGCCACGCGTCGTAAGCCATCTGGTAGCCCTCCTTGTCGCCGGGCATCGAGCCGGTCTTACCGATGAGCTGACCGTTGAGGTAGGTCTCGTCGCAGTCGTCGACCTTGGCAATGTGGAAGGTCACCACGTCTTTCACGACGGCCTCGCTGCGTAGCGAACTGGGAATGACCACGCGCATGCGATACCATGCGTAGTTGTTCGGGTTCTCCACTCCCTGATAGGTCCAAAGCCGCGTCACCGACATCGTCGGCCACTCCGAGTCGTTAAACGACGGCTGGCTCCAAGCCATGTTGTCGCCCGTGTGAAACTTGGCCGAGGAAATCTCTATCTCCTGTGCCCTTGCCTGAAATGCCACAATGGTCAACGCGGCCATTGCTACAAATAATTTTTTCATGTTTGTTTTTAGTTAAAATGGTTTCGTGGTTGCAAAGATATAGAAAATTAGGCAAAAAATTGTACGACTTCCTTTTTTTTTATAACTTTGCATGCACAATTACAATTACTATATCAAGATTGCCTCAAATAACATTTTTATAAAACTTATGATAAAAAAACTTTTTCTTTATCTGATTCTCGCAATTGTCACGTTGGACATCGGTGCCGTGACACCTACGGGAAAGAACTGGCGCGTGGTACTGCCGGCCTCACAATGGACCGACTCGCAATGGACCGCGCAAGCCATGATTTTCAACAACAACGAGCGCTACAGCGACCCGTACTACAACAAGGTCATCGGCACACCGCCGGCCGACAGCAACGGCCGCGCATGGTATGAGTCCGACTACGAGCTGACCGACGGCAGCGTCGAGTGGGGCGAGATGCAGGCGCCCTTCAGCTCCGACGAGTTCTACAAAGGTCTCCGCTCTACCCGCTGGGCCATGGGCGACATCATGGCCGACATCTATCTGCGCCGCACGTTCACCGTCGACAAAGGTTTCGGCGGCGACCTCTACCTCTCGTGCGGACACGACGACGGGCCCGCAGAGTTCTACATCAACGGTGTGCTCGTGAAGACCGTCAGCGACGGGTGGAACAACGACGAGATTATCCGTCTGTCGCCCGAGCAGCGCGACCTCGTCAAGACCGACGGATCGGAAAACGTCATCGCCGTGCATGTGCATCAGAACTGGGGCGGCGCATTTGCCGACTGCGGACTCTACGAGAGCCTCACAGAGAACACTGTTGCCATCCTGCCCACACTGAACGAGGTCGACCAATGGCCGTGTGTCTACTACACGCTCAACAGCAACGACGAGCTTAACGCACTGGCACCCAAGACATGGGCCGGGCTGTGCGTCGACGAGAGCGACTGGGCCTTCGGCGACGGGCCGCTCAGCAACTCGCGCGACCGATTCCTCGTCTCCGAGTGGGCAAGCTCAGTGCAGCCCCTGCTCGTCAGACGACACTTCACCCTCACGGCCGACGACCTCGACAACATCACACGCCGGAAAGTCGTCATGGCATGCAGCTACGACGAAAATCCGAAGGTCTATCTCAACGGCACACTCATCTGGAGCACATCAGGATGGAACGACAACAACTACATCGCATATACACTCACGACAAACAACAAGAAACTGCTGCGCGAAGGCGACAACGTGCTGGCCGTTTCGTTGCAGCAAGGTGGCGGAAGCGGACACATCGACTACGGCCTCACCATCGCCTTCCCCTATGTGGAGCCCACAGGCATCAGTCTGGATGGAAGGCTACGGGGGGGCGAGCGTAGCGAGGGATGGGGATTAAGGATGAAGGACGAAAGTCGCAATCCCTCATCCGTCTACGATCTGCAAGGCAGGAAAGTTGCCGACAACCCCTCATCCCTCATCTCTCATCCTTCATCCAGAAAGGGCATCTATATCTATAACGGTAAAAAAATCATCATAAACTAATTAAGATAACACAAATGAAACGACTATTCATTACAACCGCCATCGCTGCTGCGCTGCAGCTTCTCAACACTCCGGCTGCCAGTGCGCAGATTGAAACCACCATCGCTGAGCGTCCGCAACTGGAAACCAGTAACAACTATCCCGCCTACCGCGCCCCGCTGCACGGAGGCTATCTGCTGAAACTGCCCGTAGGCAGCGTACAACCCAAGGGATGGCTACTCGAATACCTCCGACGTCAGGCTGCCGGACTCAACGGACAGCTCGGCACCGTCAGCGCATGGCTGGAGAAAAGAAACAACCAGTGGCTCAGCTCCACAGGCGACCACGGATGGGAAGAGGTACCCTACTGGCTCCGCGGCTACTGCAGTCTGGCCTATATCCTCAACGACGAAAGCATGAAAGCCGAAGCGCAGACATGGTTCGACGCTGTGTTCAGAAACCTGAAGAGCGACGGATTCCTCGGACCGAAAAACTCATCGGGCGGCAAACCCGAGGTGTGGGCACAGATGATCATGCTCTGGGCCTTGCAGACCTACTACGACTATAGTGGCGACGAGCGCGTGCTCTCGGCCATGACCAACTACTTCAAATGGGAGCTCGCACTGGCCGACGACCAGTTCCTGGAGGACTACTGGGAGCATCAGCGCGGCGGCGACAACGAGTGGAGCGTCATCTGGCTCTATAACCGCACGGGCGACGCCTCGCTCCTGCCCCTCATCGAGAAACTGCACCGCAACACCAACAACTGGATGCAGAAAGGCAACCTGCCCAACTGGCACGGCGTGAACGTGGCACAGGGCTTCCGCGAGCCGGCAACCTACTACGTCTATACCGGCAACGAAGAGCATCTGCAGTTTGCCTACGACAACCAAAACGAGATGCGACGTCGCTTCGGACAGGTGCCCGGCGGCATGTATGGAGCCGACGAGAACGCGCGCGTGGGTTTCACCGACCCGAGACAGGGAGCCGAGACCTGCGCACTCGTCGAGCAGATGGCCAGCGACGAAATCATGATGGGCATCACGGGCGACCCCTTCTGGGCCGACAACTGCGAAGACGTGGCCATCAACACCTATACCGCCGCCCTCACACCCGACATGCGGGCACTGCGCTATATCACCTCACCCAACATGGCCATCAGCGACGGAGTGAACCACGGAGGCTCCATCGACAACGCCCTGCGCGGCATGCTCTCGATGAGCCCGTTCAGCAGCCGCTGCTGCCAGCACAACCATAGCATGGGATGGCCCTACTATGCCGAGCACCTCGTCATGGCTACAGCCGACAACGGACTGGCCACCATGCTCTACGCAGCCAGCGAGACCACCGCCAAGGTAGCCAACCAGCAAGAGGTGCGGCTGACCGAGGAGACCAACTACCCGTTTGAAGACGAGGTGCGGCTGACGCTCAACACCGCCGCCCCCGTCAGCTTCCCCCTCTACCTGCGCATCCCCAAGTGGGCTGAAGGCGCAACGGCCACCGTCAACGGCCAGACCGTCGACGTCACCGCCGAGCCGGGCAAATACATCTGCATCAACCGCACATGGCAAGACGGCGACCGCGTCGTGCTCACCCTGCCCATGACCATGAAGACACGCGTGTGGACAGCCAACAAGGGCAGCGTCAGCATCGACTACGGACCTCACACACTCTCACTGAAGATTGCCGAACGCTACAACCAGCGCGACAGCCGCGACCACGAGATTGTGCAAGACGACTCTCACTGGCAAGAGGGTGTCGACGCCTCGCTGTGGCCCGCCTACGAAATTTTTGCCGAGTCCGACTGGAACTATGCCCTCGACACCGACGAGCAAAACCAACCGAAGGGCTTCACCGTGACGAAGAAGGCATGGCCTGCCGACAACTTCCCCTTCACACAAGAGAGCGTGCCCTTCGAGTTCACCGCCAAGGGCAGGAAGATACCGTCGTGGGGCTTCGACGCCACAGGCATGACCGACCTGCTGCCCACCCGCTTTGCCGAGCGCAGCAGCCAGCAGGAGACCATCACGCTCATCCCCATGGGTGCCGCACGCCTGCGCATCAGCGCCTTCCCAAACAACTCCGACTTCAACGGCGTCGACCCCAACTGCGAAGAATAATTCACACAACTTTCGCATGTTAGTAGTTAACAGGAGTTATCGGGAGTTAACAGGCTTGCAGCCTGTGGAGTTAACGGACAATAGCGTTCCCGTTGACGTTAACGTTAACCTTAACTATCGTCGGCTAACTTCTATTAACTTCCGCCGACATAGTAGGCTAACTCCCGTTAACTCCCAGCAAGCGAAGCTTGCGAAATTTGAATAAATTATGCATTAAACAAGTGCTTTTTTTTCAACTATTTTTTTGGATTTCCATTCTTTTTATTATCTTTGTCCCCAGTTAAGGTTAACGTTAACGTCAACGTCAACGGGAAAATACCGCAGACACAAAATTATTACTAAAAAAATAAAGAAATTATGGTAACAGTACTTGTTGTTTTATTGGCAATCATCATTTTCCTGATTATTGCAGTGGCACTCTACATCTTCAGCACACAGCGCCAGTTGGTAAACCTCGACGAGCTTTGCCGAAACGCTTTCAGCCAGATCAGCGTACAGCTCAACTCGCGTTGGGATGCGCTCATGGCCCTGGCCCAGACCGCTACGCAGTATGCGCAGCACGAGTCGCAGACACTCATCAAGACCATTGAAGCCCGCAAGCAGACCACAGTGAACACGCCGCAGGAGTATCAGGAAGACCAGACAGCCTTCGCCTCGGTGTTCGGTCGACTGATGGCCATTGCCGAAGCCTATCCGCAGCTGCAGGCCGCCGGACTCTACAAAGAGACGATGGACGGCATACGCCAGTACGAGGAGAACGTGCGCATGAGCCGTATGGTCTACAACGACACCGCCACGAAGATGAACCGCATGGTGCGCCAGTGGCCGTCATCGTTCGTTGCCAACATGCTCGGCTTCGGACAGAAAGAATACCTGAAGGAAGACGAGGAGAAGAAGCACAACTATCCCGACCTTTTCCCCAATCAGCAAGGAGCTTAGAAGAGTTCTCTGGAGTTAAGGAGTTAAGACAATAGTTCCCAATGCGCCAGCCCAATTTTGCATTACTCATCATGAATTATGCATTAAAAAAACCGATGCGCCAGCCCAATTATGCATTATGCATTATGCATTATGCATTGCTCATAATTGTCGGAGTGAGCCTGGACGTTCAGGCACAACGGCTGAACGACCTCGACATCAATGTGGTACTCCACGACAACGGCGACGCCCACATCACGGAGGTGCGCCAGATGGAAGTCACGTCGAAAGGAACGGAGTGCAACATCCCCATCGGCAACCTGCAGAATGGCAGCGTCGTCTACAACCTTGCCGTAACCGACGAGACCGGTGTCGAGTATATTTCCGAGAAAGGCAACTGGAACGTCGAGCGCACCCGTGCCGAGAAGCGTCAACGCTGCGGCATACACCATGTCGACGGAGGCTACGAACTGTGCTGGGGCATCGGCGACGCCGGCAACCGCACCTACACCACCTCCTACATCGTCAGCAATGTGGTGCGCGGCTATCAGGAATCCGACGGCTTCAACTTCATGTTTGTGGCCGACGAGATGTCGCCTCTGCCCGAACATGTGAAGCTCACCATCGCCCACGAAGACACCACGCGCTACGTCTTCGGGCCGGTGAAGGTATGGGGCTTCCGCTATAAGGGCACCATCGAGTTCGAGGACGGAAAAATCGTAGCCGAGACCACCGAGCCGTTCGATGAGAGCAACTCCATGATTGTGGTGGCCGAGTTCCAGAAAGGCATGTTCCATCCCGAAAAGTCCAGCAATAATTCGTTCGAGCAGGTGAAGACGCGAGCCTTCGAGGACAGCGACTACAACAAAAAATCGTCGAATTCATCGGGATTTTTCAAGACTCTGCGGCACAACATCGAGTTGGTTTTCCTCTGTCTGTTCACGCTGGGTTCAGCCCTCTGGGTAGCCGTCATCACCCCCATCAAGATACGCAACCGGCGACGCAAGATGCTCGGCGACGAGAAGCAACTGCTCTGGTATCGCGGCGTACCCGTGAACGGCGACCTGAAACGTTCGAACAACATCATCAACCACCTGCAGGTTAAGAACGATTACGACAACCTGCTCTCGGCCTACATCCTCCGCATGTTCTACATGGGGCTCATCCGTTTCGACACCGTCAGCAATGAGAAAGGCAACCTCGTGAAGTGTTTCCGCATGATGTCAACACCCATGCTGCCCGTCGACACCGACGATGCCCGCAACATCAAGCAGCTCTATCAGATATTCTGCGACGCAGCCGGCGCCGACTCCATCCTCGAGCCGCGCGAGCTGAGACAATACATGAGCAGCCACGCCCGCCAGCTGCAGCCCTGGGCCAAGCAGTTTCATCAAACCATCTCCTTCAACACCATCCGGCCAGACGAGGCCCAACAGCTGTTCGGGCTGAAGAAATACCTGCAAGAGTTCACCCTCTCGGCCGAGCGGAATATCCAGGAAGTGCACCTGTGGAAAGACTACCTCATCTTCGCTACCCTCTTCGGCAACGCCAAGCAGGTCATGGACGAACTGGCCCGGCTCTACCCCGACTACAAGAACCTCGACCGCGTGTTTGCCGAGTTAGAGACCGATCGCAACAGCTACCTGCTCTACCACTCGCTCATCACCAACTCGCACACCGGCTTCCAGTCGGCCTACTCGTGGACCGACCCGTCGGCCCGTCGCAGCAGCGGAGGCGGAGGCTGGGCGTCGAGCGGAGGCGGAGGCGGATTCTCCGGTGGCGGGCACGGCGGCGGCATCCGATAAATCATTACTAAATTAATTATAAACTATTATGAAAAAGTTATTAACCCTTCTTCTGCTTGCAGTCGGCATGACCGCTGCCGCAGGAACAATGAAAACCATCACGGTTGACAACGAGGCCGACTTCCTGCGTGCCCTCGGCGGAAACCGCATCATCAAGATTGCCGACAACACCCGGCTCAACCTCTCCACCATCCTCGAGTACGAAGATTTGTGCTTAGACGTACAGATTCCGTTCGTCGACTATGGCGAAATTCCAACCGGCATCAAGGAGATGCTGTTCAGCGAGAACCGCTTCGACGGCCGTCAGCTCACAATGAAAAACATTGCCAACCTGACCATCGTCGGCGGCGAGGGCAGCGAGATTGTCGTCGAGCCACGCTATGCCAACGTGCTCAACTTCCTCAACTGTAAGAACATCACCCTGCGCAACCTCACCGTCGGCCACACCGACGAGGGCTACTGCGAGGGCGGCGTGATTTACCTCGAGAACTGCGAGAACATAAAGATCGACGGCTGCGACCTCTACGGCTGCGGCACCATGGGCATCGAGTCGTACAACACCCACGAGCTGCGCTGCGTCCGCACCACCATCCGCGACTGCAGCTACGGCATCATGACACTCGTCAACACCAACAACGCCTTCTTCATCGACAGCCGCTTTGTGCGCTGCCGTGAGTTCGGACTGGTGGAGATTCGCGGCGAGCAAAGCTACAACATCGACTTCCGCCGTTGCTACTTCGCCGACAACCAAGGACAGCTCTTTGCACTCGGCGCCCGCATCGGCATGGAGAAATGCGAAATCCATCACCCCGAAGCAAACCTCGGCACCACCGAGTTCATCATGGACAAAGACTGCACCTGGGAGGAATAGCCCCCCTTCAGCCGGTCGCCGACCGGCCGACCATCCCGTCATTCAACGAAGTGCCATTTGCAACCGGTTCAACGAATCAGTTGCAAATGGCACTTCTGCATACAATATAAACACATAGTCCGCCAGTACCAGATTCCGAGTTAAATTTTGGTACGGTCAGTACCAAGCGTTGGTACGAAGGCTACCAGCCGTTGGTAGGCACGCTACCAACAAGCGGTAGCGTGCCTACCACAAAGCGGTACTGCCGCAGGTACAAGAGTTGGCCGACCGAAACAGAATTTTACGGCCTGCTGAATAATGAATCATTGACGTCCGACAAATACGAATTATGTTAAATATTACTTAATATTCGTATATTATTTGTCGTTTTTCGATAAATCACATTATCTTTGCAGGCGTTAAGAACAAAAATAACAGATATGCTTTATGAATGAACATCTGACGAAAACACTGAAATGGCTCAGTTATGTTGCACTGACATTTTGCAGCATCTGGTTTGTGTTTCTCTGCTACCAAAGTTATCATCAGGTCTTTGGTTCGACTGGATGCCATATCCACTGGGAAGCACAACAGAGCCAGGTGCTGTTTGTTTCTTCCCTGTTTCTGCTGTATGTATTGTCCACTTTGTCTGTCATAGGTGTGTGCATGACATTCTTCGTCAATACCATAAAGGGTTTACGTCAAGGGGAATTATTCCCCAAAAAGAATATCAGGCTTATTTTCGTTGCCGTTCCTTTGATATTCTTGCAGACAGTGGCAGCCGACAATCTCGGTCAGGCGTTTATCGCCCAAGGCCCTGCTGTCATTGCTCTAACGTCAAACCCTTTCGTGCAGTCTCTCATCCTCCTCGTTTTTGGCATTCTCTACAAAATGGGCTGCCAGGTTGCAGCAGAACACGATTTAACGGTATAGATGAAGGATGAAAAGTCTCCATTAGCATGTAGGGGAAGACTACGGGGGGCGAGCGCAACGAGGGATGCGTGGCGTGCCGCGTTGAAAAAATTGAAAAGGTGAAAAAGTGAAAAAGTAAAATGATAGTAGTAAACTTAGATGTGATGATGGCCAAAAGAAAAATCTCGCTTAACGAATTGTCTGAACGGGTGGGCATCACCATCACCAATTTATCGAAGTTGAAGACTGGCAAGGCGAAGGCCATACGCTTCACAACGCTTGATGCCATTTGCAAGGCATTGGATTGTGTTCCTGCGGACATATTGGAATATAGAAGAGCCCTACCCCCTCCCCAAGGGAGAGAGAGTCTGGGGATGAGGGATGAAGGGTGAAAAAGTCTCCATTTGCATGTAGGGACGCGGCGTGCCGCGTTGAAAAGGTGAAAAAATAAAAAGGTGAAAAAGAAATTATGAATTATGCATTATACATTAAAATAACTGTCCTCTTTCTTCTCTCCGCTCTCCTCTCTCCTCTAAACTTGTCGCCCATGCTGGCACAGACTGCCGTCAATGGTCATGTGGTGAACGAACAGGGTGTGGGCATAGAATATGTCAGTATCGGAATAGAAGAGGACAGCGTGGGTGTTATCTCTGATGCTCAGGGATACTTTTCTTTGACTGTTCCCAAAGGTCGCAGAGACAAACTGAGTTTCAGCCACGTTTCCTATCAGACGGCTACCATCCCTTATCAGACTTACGCCAACGGAGAGGAACTGACCGTAACGCTTCAAGACAAGGTGGTGGAACTGGCCGAGGTTGTTGTCGGCAAGAAGAACAAGCCGCACACGCTGTCGGGCAAATCATGGGTAAGTACCGGTACCGTCGGTTTTGCAGGTGCCCACAAAGGCGAGGATATTGAATGGGGACCCATATTTCAAAACAGTAAGGACTGTCTGCTGACCGACATCATGGTTGCCATAGCCATGTGTAAATATGAGGAATGTGTACTGAGTTTCAACTGCTATGAGATTATCGGGAAGAGACTGGTCAGCGTCTTAAACAAGCCTGTTTATAAGCGTGTCACCCCTTCCGACAACGGCAAGCAACTGTATGTAAGTCCTGCGGAAACCGTAGTACTGAAGGGTAAAAGGAAATATTGCGTTACGGTCAGCGTAGTTGACACGAAAGGAGATGGCGGCCTTTATTTTCCCGCCAACTTCAAGAGCAGTTATGCCCGCCATAACGTAAAAGGGAAGATGAAAAAACTACCAGCCTGCCCCATGATCGTAGTACAAGGTTGTGAAGTGAAAGATTAGGAAAAAGGCGAAAATGTGAATCAACGCGGCACGCCGCGTCCCTACATGCAAACGGAATTATATTCCGTGTCATTCCGTGTTCATCCGCTGCAAAATTCAACGCGGCATGCTGCGTCCCTACATACAAACGGAGGCTTTTCACTTCAAATTCCCCATGACGAGGCGGAGGGTGCCGCCGCGGGCGATGTCGCTGAAGGCGATGCTGCCACGCTTGAGGCGTTTGCCGTTGAGGTAGGCGGCACTGACGTAGATGTTTTCGCGGCTGTTGTTTTCAGCCACGACGGTGAACGTCTTGCCGTTACCGACGCTGATTTCGGCACGGTCGAGCACAGGGCTGCCGATGATGAAGTCGCCTCCGGCAGGTTCCATCTGGTAGAGTCCCATGGCGGAAAGGATATACCATGCCGACATTTGTCCGACGTCTTCGTTACCGATGAGCCCGTCGCGACCGGTGTGATACATCTCGTCCATCACCTTGCGCAGCAGGGGGGCGGCCTTACGGCTCTCGCCCAGATAGCTGTACATGTAAATCATGTGGTGGCTGGGCTCGTTACCATGGGCATACTGACCGATGAGTCCGCTGATGTCGGGCGAGGCAAACTCGCCCATGTCGCCCTCGGTACGGAAAAACTCGTCGAACTTCTGCATGAACTTCTGCTTGTTGCCGAACAGCTGCACAAGGCCGTCGACGTCGTGGGGCACGAGCCAGGTGTATTGCCAGGCGTTGCCCTCGGTGTAGTCGTCGTCGCGATGGCGCGACTTGATGGGGTCGAACGGCTCGCGGAACGTGCCTTTCGAGTCTATGGCCCGCATGAAACCGGTCTGCGTGTCGAAATATTTTCGGTACGACCGGCTGCGGTTGTGGAAGTAGCGATAGTCGTCTTTGTGTCCCAGCAGCTTTGCCACGCGTGCCACGGCATCGTCGGCGATGCAATACTCCAGAGCCTTCGCCACGGTCTCGCCCTCGTCCGCCACGTCGTAGGGTATATAGCCATACTCCTTGAGCGTGCCGAGCAGGCGGCCGTCGTGCAGCTGCGTTTGCTTCAGGGCCTGGTAGGCGCGTTCTTTATTTTCGACAAAGCCTTTCAGCACGAGGTCGGCCAGCACGATGGCGCCCGGGTTGCCCACCATGCAATCGGTCTCGTTGCCCATGAGGTGCCACACGGGCAGTCGGCCCTGCCGGTCGTTGATGTCCATGAAGGTCTCGGCAATGTCGCGCTGCATCTCGGGACAGATAATCGTGAGCAGCGGATGGGCGGCACGATAGGTGTCCCAGAGCGAAAGCGTAGTGAGCGTGGTGTAGTCGGCCTTGTGGTTCTGTCCGTCGGCCCCGCGGAAACTCTTGTCGGCATTACAGAAGACCGACGGTGCGGTCAGCAGATGATACATGGCGGTATAGAACACCGTTTTCCGCTCCTCGTCGCCCTCGATGCGTATGCGTGAGAGCTCGCGGTTCCAGGCGTCATAGGCCTGACGGCGCACCTCGTCGAAGTCCCACCCGGGCATCTCGGTCAGCATGTTCAGCCAGGCATCGCCAGCCGACGTGGGCGAGAGCGCCACCTTCACGAGCAACGGCTGCGAGGTCTTGGCAGTGCGAAAGATGTAGAGCGTGTCGCCCGTCTGTTCCTCGAGCTTCACAGGTACGGAAAACTCGATGGTGAAATAGGTCCATCGGTCGCGTGCCCATCCTGTTCCGCGCCTATAGCCGGAGAGACGTGTGGCTTCGTCTTGCACGATGTGGCACTCGGTCATCTTGTCCCAGCCGATGCACTGCGCCAGGTCGATACCGAGGAGGAAAGAGCTGGAGCTGGGCTGTGTGTAGCGGTGCATCGCCACGCGTTGCGTTGCCGTGAGCTCCACCTTCATGTCAGGCTCGTGCAGCTGCACGCTGTAATAGCCCGGTGCAACGGTCTCGTCGTCGTGCGTGAATTTCATTTCGCGCTGTCGGCTGTCGGCCATCGGGATGAATGCCACGTCGCCCAGTTCGCCGATACCCGTGCCGCTGAGGTGCATGTGGCCGAAGCCTATCATGATGGAGTCGCTGTCGTGGTAGCCCGAGGTCCAGTCCCACCCGCGAGTGTACTGGTTCGGACCCACCTGCACCAGTCCCCATGGCACGTTGGCACCGAGAAAGACATGACCGTTTCCGCCCGTTCCGATGCGCTGGTCGATGTAGCGGGCAAAGTCTTGTGCACTCATGGCTATGCATGCCATGCTGAGAAATAAGGAAAAGATAGTTCGTTTCATAGAAGGTTGAAAGGTTGAAAGGTTGAAAAAATCATTATTCATTACTCATTATTCATTATTCATTAGCGAAGCGACGAGCAAAGATAATAAATAATTCCCAAAGCATCGTGCAAAATTCATAATAATTCTTTATCTTTGCAAAAGAAAAGTCAAGCCCCCTCCCAGCCTCCCCCTAAAGGGGAGAGGTCGCGAAACGGGGAAAGTGAAAAGTTGAAAACTGAAAACTGTTTAGATGATGAAAAGATTTCTGGGTATTTTGATATTGTTCTTCGGACTTTGCTGCGGAACTTTCGCACAGAGTTCGGGCGAACGCATCCTGCTCATCGGCGACTCGATGCTCGACGGACTATGCCGACGGCTGCAAGACTATGCCGACGCCAACGGTCACTATCTGCGCACGTTCATCTGGTATGGTGCGACGACGCGTCACTGGGCTACGACGAAGGACATGACGTATCAGATAGCAAAGGAACATCCCACGCTCATCGTGTTCAGCTGCGGGTCGAACGACCTGGGCTACTACGACCTGAAACGGCGTGAGGGATACGTGAAGGACATCATTGCGATGTTCGGCAAGGTGCCGTATGTGTGGGTGGGGCCGACAATGCTGCGCGGCGTGAAGGACAACGGCATCGGCGGCATCATCTGTCGCAACACGGGCGAAAACCACTATTTCGACACAACGAAGGTGAACCTCGTGCGCGGCAAAGACGGAATACACCCCACCTTTGCCTCAGCAGCACAGTGGATGGACAAGATTGTGGACTGGATGAAAGCCAACGGCTATCAGATAAAGCTCAACAGACCGACAAAGAAATCCACGCTTCGCAACTACGAAACACACAATCCTAAATATAAAGGAATGCAAGCGCTGCGCTAATGAGTAATGAATAATGAGTAATTAACACCATTAGCATGTAGGAACTTTTCACTCCTACTTGAAGAACTTTCTCCAGTCGGTATCTTCGTCGATAAGATTGTCGGGGGCTGTCCTCGTGCGTTTCTTTCCTTTAGACTTTCCTTTCTCGGTTTTCTCCTTGGGGCCCCACTTGTCTCTTCTGGTCTGTCGCTTGCCGCTGCGGTTGTCGGTGTCGTCGGCATCGTTGCAGCGCACCTGCCGTCCTTTGTAGGTGGTGCCGTCGAGGGCTCGCATCACGCGCTGGGCGTCTTGCTCAGGCACATCGAAATAACTGAACTTTGAGAGCAGATCGATATGCCCCACCTCCTGACGACCGCGCACATGGCGGTTCATGAACTGCATGAGCTCGCCAGGATAGAAGCCGTCGGTCTTGCCCAGATTGATGAACAGCCTGCGGTAACCATGTTCGGCCTTGCGGGGACCTGCCTGTGGTCTGCGTCCGGCATTGTTCTTCTTGCGTTCCTGACGCTCGGCCTTGCGGTTTTCCTTGGTGGGCTTGACAATCTCGGGCGCATCGGCATAGTAGCGCAGGAAGCGTCCGAACTCCAACGACACGATTTTCTTCAGGATGTCTTCCTTGTCGACATATTCGAAGTGGCGGTTGATGTCGGCCATGAAGGGTGCTATCTGCTCTTCGTCGACATCGACCTTCTCAATCTCGTCGATGGCTTTGAAGAGTTGCTTTGTACAAATCTGCTGCGGCGTGGGCAGGTCGCCATCGACAAACTGCTTGCCAATGACCTTCTCGATGTTGCGCACCTTGTGCTTCTCGCGGGTGTGGATGATGCTGATAGAGGTGCCTTTCTTTCCCGCGCGTCCGGTGCGGCCCGAGCGGTGAGTGTAGTTCTCGATGTCGTCGGGCAGTCCGTAGTTGATGACATGGGTGAGGTCGTCGACGTCGAGCCCTCGCGCTGCCACGTCGGTGGCTACGAGCAGCTGGATGAGATGCTGGCGGAACTTCTGCATGGTGAGGTCGCGCTGCGGCTGCGAGAGGTCGCCATGGAGTGACTCGGCATTGTATCCGTCGCGAATGAGCTTGTCGGCCACCTCCTGCGTCTCCACCTTCGTGCGGCAGAAGATGATGGCATAGATGCGGGGATGGTAGTCGACCACGCGCTTCAGGGCCAGATATTTGTCCTTGGCGTTGACCAGATAGTAGATGTGGTTGACGTTCTCGGCACCTTCGTTGCGCGAGCCGACAACGATTTCCTTATAGTCGTGCAGATAGTTCTTGGCAATTTTCTCAATCTCGCGGCTCATGGTGGCCGAGAACATGAGCGTGTTGCGGTCGGCAGGCACGCCCTCGAAAATGGCATTGATGCTCTCGGAGAATCCCATGTTGAGCATCTCGTCGGCCTCGTCGAGCACAACGTTTCTGACGTTTTCGAGTTTTGCCACGCCACGGTTCATCAGGTCGACCAGACGTCCGGGCGTTGCGACGATAATCTGCACGCCGCGGCGCAAGGCTTTCATCTGCTGCACAATGCTGGCACCGCCATAGACAGCTTCGATGTGGATGCTGGGCAGATATTTCGAAAAGTCCTTCAGGTCGTCGGCAATCTGCAAGCAGAGCTCGCGTGTGGGACTGATGATGACGGCCTGCGTCTCGCGCGTGTCGGTGTCAATCTGCTGCAACAGCGGGATTCCGAAGGCTGCCGTCTTGCCTGTTCCCGTCTGTGCCAGGGCAATCACTTCGTTGCCCTCGCCCAACAGGTAAGGTATCACTTCTTCTTGAACAGGCATAGGCTGTACAAATCCCATTTCCTCGATGGCGCGACGTATCTCTGCACTCACGCCAAGTTCTTCAAATGTCTTCATTGCTTTTTTATTCATGATTGACAATTGGACATTGCTGGTTGTCAATCATCAATTATCCATTACATTTTTCAAAATCGGGTGCAAAAGTAATAAATAATTATGAATTATGCATTATGAATTATGAATTATTTATTACCTTTGCACTATGAAAATTTGTATTTTTTGTTCGGCCAACAGTAATCTTGACCCCGACTACTTCCAAACGACGGAGGAACTGGGACACTGGATTGGCCATCATGGTCATGCCGTTGTCTTCGGCGGCTGCGACCTGGGACTCATGGCATGTATTGCGAAAGCTGTTCACGAAGCCGGTGGCGAGACCATCGGCATTGTGCCTTCCATCATTGAGGAAGGCGGAAAGGTGTCGCCCCACGTCAGTGTGCACATTCCCTGCCAGAATCTCTCCGACCGTAAGGACCTGCTCATCGGCAAGAGCGACATCATCATCGCCCTGCCCGGCGGCATCGGCACACTCGACGAAATCTTCACCGTACTCTCGGCAGCCTCCATCGGCTACCACCAGAAACGTGTGGTGCTCTACAACATGAAAGGCTTTTGGCAACCGTTGCTCAAAATGCTCGATGAAATGGAGGAAAAAGGCGTGCTGCGCGAAGGCTGGCGCAGCGACCTGATTGTAGCAAACACATTAGAAGAAGTTATCAAGGCATGCGAAAAGTAATTGGAATCGGCGAGACCGTTCTCGACATTATTTTCAAGGACAACCAGCCCACTGCTGCCGTACCGGGCGGCTCCACGTTCAACGCGATGATTTCGTTGGGACGGTCGGGTGTTCCCGCCATGCTCATCTCCGAGACGGGCGACGACCGCGTGGGACAGTTCGTCACCGACTTCATGACCCAGAACGGAGTCGACCCCTCGGGCATGAGGCGCATGCCTGACACCAAGTCGCCCCTCTCGCTGGCCTTTCTCAACGAGAACAACGATGCCGAATACATTTTCTATAAAGAAAACGCAACAGACAGACCAACCCCGACGATGCACGACATTCAGCCCGGCGACCTTGTGCTCTTCGGTTCCTACTATGCCCTGAACCCCGACACACGTCCGCAGGTAAAGGCCATGCTCGAAGAGGCACGACGACAAGGGGCCATCATCTACTACGACGTGAACTTCCGACCTGCCCATCAGGGCGAAATTATGAAAATACGGCCAAGCCTCATGGAAAACCTTGAAATGGCCGACATCGTCAGGGGCAGCCGCGATGACTTCAACGTGCTCTATGGTCTCGACGATGCCGAAAAGGTGTACAGCGAAAAGATTGCCTTCTATTGTCCGAACTTCATCTACACCGACAGCAGCCGTCCTGCACACCTCTTCGCCTCCGGCAACCTGCGGCGCGACTATCCAGTGGAGAAGACCGAGACCGTCAGCACCATCGGCGCAGGCGACAACTTCAACGCCGGAATACTCTACGGACTGGTCAAGGCTGGCATCACCCGCGGACAACTGACGCAAGGGCTGCCGGCCAGCCAATGGGATGCCATCATCGGCGAGGCCCAACAGTTTGCTGCCGCCGTCTGCAAGAGCATCTATAACTATGTACCCGAAGACTTTGCACGCGACAAAAGAAAAAGTTGAAAGGTTGAAAGGTTGAAAAATTGAAAAATAAATTGTAAATAGTAAATCGTCAAATCGTAAATTAAAACAAGCTCCCGCAAACAAAGAAGACAAGAGTTCATTTACAAAACATAATAAGACAGTATGATAACCATTACCAACAACATCCATTACGTTGGCGTCAACGACCGCTCGAAGTCACTCTTCGAAGGTCTGTGGCCTCTGCCCAACGGCGTCAGCTACAACAGCTATCTCATCGACGACGAGAAAACATGTATCATCGACACCGTCGAGGTCGACTTTTTTACCCAATTCATCGAGAATATTCGCGAAGTGCTGGGCGACCGACCCGTCGATTATCTCGTGGTCAACCACATGGAACCCGACCACAGCGGCAGCATTGCCCTGTTGCGTAAATACTATCCCGACATGCAGATTGTGGGCAATAAAAAAACCTTCCAGATGATGCAAGGCTTCTTCGGCATCAGCGACCAACTGCTGGAGGTGAAGAACGGCGACACACTCAGTCTGGGCAGCCACGACCTGCAGTTCGTGCTCACACCCATGGTCCACTGGCCTGAGACCATGATGACGCTCTGCGGCACCACACTCTTCAGCGGCGATGCCTTCGGATGTTTCGGCGCACTCAACGGCGGCATCATCGACGAGCAAATCAACTGCGACACGTTCTGGCTCGAGATGGTGCGCTACTATTCCAACATCGTCGGAAAATACGGCATCCCCGTGCAGAACGCACTGAAGAAGCTCGACGGCGTGAAGCTCGACTACATCTGCTCGACCCACGGTCCCGTATGGCATGAGCATATCGAGAAAGTGGTCGGCCTCTACGACCGTATGTCGCGCTACGAGACCGAGCCGGGCCTCGTCATCTGCTACGGCACCATGTATGGCAACACCGAACGCATGGCCGAGCACATCGCCCGCGCTGCCTCGCAGGCCGGACTCAAGAACATCGTGGTCTACAATGTCTCGAAGACTCACCACTCCTATATCCTGCGCGACATCTTCCGCTACCGCGGACTCATCGTCGGCGCACCCACCTACAACACCGGTCTATATCACGAAATGGAGGTTTTGCTCTCCAAGATTGCCGGCAAGGACATCAAGGGCGACCACCTCTTCGGTTGGTTCGGTTCACATGGCTGGGCCTCGAAAGCCGTCAGCAAGATTGCCGAGTGGAACGAACAGCACCTGCACTTCCAACCTGTCGGCGAACCCGTCGACATGAAGCAGGCTCTCACCGCCGAGACTCAGGCCCAGTGCGAAGCCCTCGGCCGCGCCATGGCTGAAGCAATGAAAGGTTGATAGCGGAGATTAGACACGATATTGCACCCTGAACTGATTGTCATGCTGACACAGAACGACCTGACGGTGCGCGAGCCAACTCTACACGATGAACTATGAATTCATAAAATATGACCTGTAAACTGAAACGAATAGGACTACTGCCACGCATCATCATCGCCATTGTGCTGGGCATAGCACTGGGCAACGTGCTCAGTGAAAACTGGGTGCGGCTGTTCATCACCTTCAACAGTCTGTTCAGCCAGTTCCTCGGCTTCATGATTCCGCTAATCATCGTCGGGCTGGTTACCTACGCCATTGCCGACATCGGTCGGGGCGCAGGACGGCTTTTGCTCATCACGGTCGCTATTGCCTACGTCGACACGGTACTGGCCGGACTGCTGGCCTTCGGCACAGGATCGTGGCTCTTTCCTGCGATGGTGGAGAAAACCGCCCATCTGACTCACTTTGAAAAGCCCGTCGAACTCCTACCCTATTTCTCGGTGAAGATACCACCCATCATCGATGTGATGAGCGGACTCGTCTTTGCCTTTATGATAGGTCTGGGCATTGCCTACGGAAAAGAAAAAAGTACGATGAAATCGGTGTTTTTTGAATTTAAGGAGATTATCGTAAAGACCATTGCGAAGACCATCATCCCGCTTCTGCCCATCTATATCTTCGGCATATTCCTGTCGATGACCTACACGGGGCAGGTCTACCACATCGTGGCTGTCTTCGCCCAGATCATCCTCATCATCTTTGCCCTCCACGTCTTCATCCTGCTCTACGAGTTTGCCATTGCCGGAGGCTTTGCACGCCGCAACCCGCTGCGCCTGTTGTGGAACATGTTGCCGGCCTATCTCACCGCCCTCGGCACCTCGTCGAGCGCAGCCACCATTCCCGTCACGCTAAAACAGGCGCAGCTGAACGGCGTCTCTGAAGATGTGGCATCGTTCACCGTGCCCCTCTGCGCCACCATTCACATGTCGGGCTCGGCCATGAAGATCACGGCCTGCGCCCTCACCATCTGCCTCATCAGCGGCACGCCACACGACTTCCCCATGTTTCTCCACTTCATCCTCATGCTCGCCATCATCATGGTTGCCGCCCCGGGGGTGCCCGGCGGAGCCATCATGGCCGCACTCGCACCGCTAGCCAGCATCCTCGGCTTCACCGCCGACCAGCAGGCACTCATGATAGCCCTCTACATTGCCATGGACAGCTTCGGCACAGCCTGCAACGTCACAGGCGACGGTGCCATCGCCATCATCATCGACCGCATTAAGTAAGCGCTTCGCTAATGAATAATTCATAAATTACCATTATTAAATACAAACCGATATGAAAACAACTATTTTTTCGCTCTGCTTGGCAATCTTCGCCATCACAGCAACGGCACAGACCCGTCACATCAAGCCTGCCAACATCTACGAGATGCCGGAAGGCAACAGCAGTGAGTACACCACTCTGCTTAAGGCACAGGATAGCAGGGAACTGACAGCGCAAGAAAAAGCGCGATTGGAAGAGTTTGAGGAGAACGGCATCTTCGACGACCTCTATAGCGGCAAGTGCAGCTGGTATTGCGGCGGCGAGGTGCTCTCGGTGAAAGCCTCAAGCTGTCTGAAGCCCTCGGGCAAGTTCAACTACAACGGCAAGAATGCCCACGACTTCGACCACGAGAGCGTGTGGGCCGAAGGCGTGAAGGGGCAAGGCATCGGCGAGTATCTCATCTACGAGTTTGCGCCCAACTGTCCGCGCATTACCACCATCAAGGTGCTCAACGGCCACGTGAAGAGCGAGAAGGCATGGCGCGAGAACTCACGAGTGAAGCAGCTCAAGGTGTACTACATGAATCAGCCGCTCGCCATCCTCGACCTTGAAGACAGCCGCACCATGCAATGCTTCGAGGTGGGCACGCTGGGCCGCGAGTCGGAGAAAAACTGGACACTGAAATTCGAGATTGTCGACGTCTATCCCGGCACAAAATATCAGGACACCGTCATCTCCGAGCTCTTCTTCGACGGC